>CALFMN010000187.1 GCA_937879875.1 uncultured Chloroflexota bacterium
TCAGCCCACCATGCCACCACCGGTTCGTCAACTACTTGACCGGTGCTCTAGCGCCCGGCGATCACGCCGAAAGCGCACCCTGCGATCTTTCGGCAATCTGCCGCTACGCTGTATTCATACCCGGCACGTTACGGGGGATTCTGAAGGAGGGTCCCCGCGCAACTCGCGTACACAGGAATCGCGCATCTCGATCATGGTGCGAAGAGGAGGCGAAGATGCGACGGATGATCTTTGGCCCGCGGCTCTTTCGCGACCGCGCAGATGCCGGCCGCCAGCTTGCGCCGCTGCTGCGCGCATATCGGAGCCCCGAAACGCTCGTCCTGGCGCTGCCTCGCGGCGGTGTGGAGGTCGGCTATGAAGTGGCGCGGCTGCTCGGCGCCCCGCTGGATGTGATCGTCGCGCGCAAGCTCGGTGCCCCCGGCCAGCGCGAATTGGGCATCGGCGCCATCGCGCCCGGCGGCGTGCGCGTTCTGGATCAAATGACGATCGCCCTGCTGCGCATCTCCGCGGAACAGATCGACGCCGTCGTCGCCGAGGAAACGGTAGAGATGGCGCGCCGCGAACGCAACTTCCGCGGCGGCCGGCCCGCGCTCGACCTCGCCGGCCGCACTGTCATTCTCGTGGACGATGGTCTGGCTACCGGCGTGACGGCGCGGGCTGCCGCGGCCGCGATCCGCGCGGCGGGGCCGCAGCGCATCGTGCTCGCCGTGCCGGTTTGCGCGCCGGAGACCGCTGCCGACCTCCGCCCTGAGGTGGACGACCTGATCTGCGTGGAATCGCCCTCGGACTTCCTGGCCGTCGGGCGCTGGTATGAGGATTTCGACCAGACCAGCGACGACGAGGTGATCGATCTGCTCGCGCGGGCGCGGCGCGAGACGCCGTCGCAGGAAGAGCACGGTTGAGCCAGCGCCGCGCTACCTCACCTCTGCCGCAGCCGCGTCGGTGTGCCTCTGGGCAACGGCGATGAGGTGGCAGGAGACGCCGATCACATTGGGATGATCGCAGGTTGCGAGCAGTCACTCGCGCCAAAACGGCCAGCGGTTCGGGTCTGCCATCAGCGCCTCGAGATTCGCGGGCGGCAGGTGGGCAGCGATACCCTGGCACCCGTACAGGCGCACAACGGTCAGCCCTGCAGTCTTCAGCAGATCGGCGAACTCCTCGGGCGTCAGCTCATAGTAGGGCGCGCCATTCTCCAACTCGCCGAGGCCGCCCTCGTTCCACGAAGCGACGACGGCGTCCCAGCTCGCAGGCCATTGCACCGCACCGCGAAGGCTGGAGAGCCGGTTTCCGACCGAAATGACGATCGGTGCATGCTGCCGGGCCACGCGCTGCAGTTCGCGTAAGGCCTGGGAACGCTGCCCGTCATCGATGATGTGCGAAAGCGCGCCGCCCAGGCAGAGTACGGCGTCGAACTGCTTATCCGCATACCGCGAAAGGTCGGTAAACGAGCCGACAACCGTGGCCTCCACTCGATCAGCCACCGCTTCAGGAAGCTCGCGTATGCGATGTTGGGCAAACGCGACGTTTGCCGCGCTCAGATCCAGCAAGGTCGGCCTGTATCCGCCCTCAGCAAGCGCGATGGTGTAGCGTCCCGGACCTGCCCCAGCATCGAGCACTCGCACATCGGTCCCGGCCGCCGGCAAATGGCGGCCGAGCACGTACATCGTGATCAGGTGCTCGATGCGGTTCTGAGTCCGCGTCTCGAGGCGCAACCACTCGGCCTCGGGATCTGCGTCGTATCTCGCACGGACGCGCTCCAGCCAATCTGTCATCACCGCCGATCAGCTCCACGCGGCGTTGATCGGCGGGCTGTGGCGCAGGGTCTGCAGCACGACGCAGTATTGCTCGGTTTTCTCGCGCAGCGCCGCGAGCTGCTCCTCGGTCGCCTCCGGTGCGTCGATGGCGAAGCGCAGAGCGATGCGCTCGAAGCCGACGGGCGCACCTTTCGCCAGTCCGAGCGTGCCGCGCAGGTCGAGGTCGCCCTCCGCGGTCACGTTGATGGAGCGAGCGGGAATGCCCATCGCCGTGGCGACCAATTGACAGGTGACCTGGGCGCAGGCCGCGAGGGCGCCGAGCAGCAGATCGCCGGAGCAGGCGGCGGTACCCGGCCCGCCCACGCCGGGGTGCGCCTCCGACTGATACAGCACACGGCCCAGATCGATCGAGCAGGCCATCGGCGTCTCCGCCTGGCTGCCTTCGGCGCGCAGCGTGATGCGGGCGCTGGCCGGGTCGGCGCGATAGCGATCTTTGAGCGGGCGTTGCGTGGTGCGCAGGTCCATGGTGCGGCTCCTCGTGCTCGACGGCGTGCGGAAGAACGCTGGTCCGCAGTATACGCCGCGGCGGGCGCGCCAGGGCTGCGGGGGCGCCGCGCGATGGCAGCGGCGGTCGGTCTGCGGTTCGCGCGAAGCGTGATATCTGGGGCGACGAGCCCGGGAGCTGCCCGCTGCCGCTGCTGGACTGCACCACAAGCCCGCTTTCAGGCGATGGACATGCCGTGCGCTTCGCAGCAACGTACTGCACAGGCGGGCCTGCCTGCTGGCCGAGCGGATGCACCCGACAGGCAGCCGTGGCGGCTTTTCCGGATCATCGCCGCTCCCCGCGACGGCGTGACTGCGCTCACGGGCCGTGACAGCACCGACAGATGCAGCGGAGGCGTTTGCGGCATCGTCATACTACGGGTCTAGGACAGGCGCACACGCTCCCGCCGGAAGGAACGGCATGGATGCCTTGATCGTGTTCGCGCGAGCGCCGCAGCCCGGCGCGGCCAAGACGCGGTTGACACCCGGCCTCGGCCTGACGGGGGCGCACCGGCTGTACGCGGCGCTGTTTGAAGATACGCTGGCGCTGGCCGAGCGCGTGCCGGCGGAGCGGCGCTTGCTCTCGCTCGCCGGTTCAGCAGATGGTCTGCGGCTGTCGCCGGGCTGGGCGCTGGCGCTGCAGCCAGAGCTGAGCTTCGGCGCGCGCATGGCGTGGTCGTTCGCCGAAGCGTTCGCGCGCGGGGCGACACGCTGCGTGCTGATCGGCGCCGATGCGCCGCATCTGGAGCCGCAATGGATCGCCGCAGCCTTCGCCGCACTCGATGCGAACGATGTAGCGCTCGGCCCCACGCACGACGGCGGCTACTATCTGCTGGGCCTGCGCGAGCCCTCGCCCTGGCTCTTCGATGGCGTATGTTGGAGCACGCCCTCCGTGTTCGAGGAGACGATACGGCTCGTGGATGAGCGCGGCCTGCGCTGTCATGTGTTGCCGGAGGAGTTCGACGTGGACACGATCGAAGAGGCGCAGCGGCTGCACGAGTTGCTGCGGCCGGAACCGGAGCGCGCCCCGGAAACCGCGCGGGTGCTCGACGACGTGCTGCGGAGACTGAGCGCATGAGCGCCGCCCGACCGACCACCGCGATTGCACCGGCGCCGCGCGCTGCCTACTCCGAAATCCAGCTCGTGACGGCACAGCTCGGCGCGATTCTATCCGTGTTGCTCACGCTGCAGTTCCTCTCCGGCGCTCTTTTCTATCTGTACGTCTTCTATTATGATGCGCCCGCCTGGTTCACCTTCACCCGCTTCCTGCACTTTTACGTCGGTATCGCGTTGATTCCGGTGCTGCTGGCGAAGTACGGCACGGCCAGCATCCGTGCCGCCGGCTACTATCTGCGCATCCCGCGTTTCAAGCGGCTGGGCGCACCGCCGTTGCTGGCGCGCGTCACCTCGCCGCTGCTGGCGCTCGACTTCCTGCTGATCGGCATCAGCGGCCTCTACATGCTGCTGCACGTCTATTACGCGCACACCAACATTCCGCCGTTCGAGTGGAAGCCGGTGCAAACGCACGCGCTGGCCTCGTTCATCGCCGTGCCCTTGCTGGGACTGCACCTGGGCAGCCATCTGTTTGAATCGGCACGCTCGGTGAAGGCACGGCGCGACGTGCTCGTGGAGACAGGTGCGGGCAAGCAGGCCGTCTACACGCGGCGCGGCTTCCTCGCCGGCGTCGCGCTGAGCGGCGCAGGCCTGGCGGTCGCGACGCAGAACGGGCCGCTGAGCCGCGGCCAGGTCGGGCCGTTCTTCATCGCCCGCGGGCCGAAGGGTGCGAGCAAAGCGCAGTCTTTCCCCATCGAAACACTGTTCGGCGATAAGGCGATCGCGCCCGAGGCGTTCCAGCTCAAGATCGACGGCGCGGTGGCGCGGCCCGGCACGTTCACGCTGGCCGACCTGGCCGCGCTCCCCGTCCACGAGCAGCGCATTCGCACGAACTGCGTCTCCGGCTGGAGCTCGGTCAACCTCTGGCGCGGCTATCTGGTGCGCGACGTGCTGGCGCTGGCCGGCGGCGCGAACGGCGCGAAACAGATCACCTTCCACAGCGCCACGAACTACAGCGTGCCCTGGCCGGCGCACCGGCTGAACGGCGAGCAGACGCTGCTTGCCACACACGTCAACGGCGAGGCGTTGATCACGGAGCACGGCGCGCCGCTGCGGCTGATCGCGCCGGGCTATCCGGGCGAGAACATGGTGAAGCAGGTGGTGCAGATCAGCGTCGAACACGCCCCCAACCGTTTTTCTCCCGATCTGGACCCGCGCACGGAGGCGATCGGCTGCTGCGGGCGCTTCGCGGGCGCGGCGCGGCAGGCGGGAGGAGCGGGCGATGGCGAGCCCGCCTAACGCCGTCGCACCGGCGAGCGGCGACCGTGCCACGGCGTGGGTGCCGCACGGCATCTTCGCCGGCCTGGCCGTGGCCGCGCTCGTACTGATCTGGCTGCTGATCGCCTTGCTGCTGAGCGACGGCGCGACCTGGCGGCTGCTGCTGCCGTGGCTGCTCTTCCTGCTGCCCGTGCTCGCGACCGGCGCGGCGCTTGGCTGGATCGCCGGACTGGCCGTACAGGCGAGCGTGCGCTCGCGCCGGCACGGATAGTGCGATCGTCAACCTTGCGTCGGCAGGCCTCCGCCTCCTGCTACGATGCAGGCACTCTGCAGCGATGCTTTGCTCGTATTCCCCTCTCCTAATTCGTTCAACTTCGTTCAACGTTATGGGGGAGGGTCAGGGGAGGGGGCCGCGGTGTCCTGGATCGACGTGACGATACCGCGCCGGCCGTCCGGCGGCCTGGGCATGCCGGCGCACTGTGTCTACTGCTTCGGCCCGGCGGCGCGTGACCTGACGTTGCGCGCCCGCCGCGTGCAGAGCGCGAGCAAGGGCACGATGACGCGCACGCTGGTGGAAGAGCATCTCTCTGTCACCATGCCCTACTGCGCGGCGGACGCAGCCCGCTGCGAGCGCTTGCGGCGCGAGATCCGCCGGCTGGGTATCGGCGCGGCGGCGCTCGGCGGGCTGATCGGGCTCGTCGTGCTGCTGATCGCGCTGGATGCGCCGCCGGGCGTGCGCATCTTCTTCGGGCTGATTGCGGGCGTGGTGCTGGGGCTGCTGGCGCTGCTCGCCGCGGGCGCGTTCGTGCGGCGGCTGCCGCGCTACCGCGACTGGGGCGCCGGTTTGCTCGGCGTGGACCTCGCGGCCGGCGCAGAAGCGCTGACCTTCCGCTTTACCAATCCGACCTTCGCCGCCACGTTCAGAACGCGCAACGGCCTGCGCTGAGCGCGACGATCTGCCGGCGAGCCGGCGATCGATCGCTCAGCGGAACACGGCGATCGCGATCCGAATCACGACGATCCACAGCACGATCATCAGGATCATTGCTACGATCGAGGGCCACATCACGTCCCAGAAGCCGCGGCGATGGATCTCGACCGAAAGCCGCCGCGCCGCCGCTGCGTCCGCCTGCTGCTGTTCCACCAGCCAGGTGTCGCCGCTCGCGGCGACCTGGCCGTCCCGCACGCTGAGAAAGAGGTGCTCGCGCGAGACGATCATCCAATAGGCGATGTAGAGCAGCCCTCCGAAGCCGAAGAAGAGCAGGATCGCCAGCGCGAAGACGAACCAGTTGAAAGGCGAACGGGTTTCAAGCGCCGCGGTTGTCTCTGTCTGCGACTGCACGCGCCAGCCCATGTGCACGAGCGCGCCGACATCGGTGCTGAGTGCCGCGTCCATTGCGCCTCTCCTTCCAGACACCCGACGGTCTGTTCAGAACTCAGATGGCGAGCTGTTCAGCAGTAAACACGCGTGAATGGATCGGAGAGGGGCGCTCGCCTGCCGCTGCATCAATTCGGCCGTCGCCGCGGCGGCCAGCACGCGCAACGGCTTGCGCCGAGCGCCGGCTTGCTACTGGATGGCGGGAGCCAGCTCCTTGAACGCGAACTTGCCGTTGGTCAGGTCGTTTACGCTGATCGCCGTCAGCGTCGTGTCGCAGTGGCTGTCGAAGCTCCAGGTGCCGAGGATGCCCTGCACGTTCTTGTCACCGCGAATCGTCGCGAGCACCTTGCCACGATCGGCCTTGCCGGTGCCGGCATCGACGCTGCCGGACTTCGCGATCGCGTCCAGCACCACGTTCATCGCCTCGTAGGCGTAGTGGGTGTACTGTCCCGTGTCGCCGTAGCGCGCGGTGAAACTCTTGTACCAGGTCGCACCGGCGCCCGTGAGCTTTTCCGCGGGCAGGCCGGGCAGCGTGGCGAACACCTGGCCGGCCTGCACGCTGCCGGCCGTTGCCTCGTCCACGAACTCGGACTGATCGATGCCGTCCGGTCCCATGAAGACGCCCTTGAAGCCGTCTTTGCGCAGGTCGTTCAGCAGTTCGCCCGGATGGTTCTCCGTCGCGCCGCCGAAGTAGACCAGGTCAGGCTTCGCGGCGACGACCTTCTGCGCCGTTTGCTGCCGCGCCTGGCTGAACTGCGCCCCGGTGCGCGTCTCGATGCCCTCCGGCCCGGCCAGCACGTTCAGCCCCAGGTCTTTCGCTTTCGCGGCGAAGATCGAAGCGATGCCGTGGCCGTACAGTTCCGTGTCGTCCAGCACATAGACGCTCTTCGCCCCAAGCTTCTGCTGCGCGTAGAGGGCGCCGGCCGCGCCCTGCAGGTCATCTGATGGCAATACGCGGCAGAAGTTCTGTGTGTCGGTGCCGAGGGGATAGTAGATATACGGCTCGCTGGAGAGCGCGCCGCTGGTCTTGGTCAGACCCGGATAGGTGTTCGCCGGGCTGACCATCGCCAGTTGCACCCGATCGAGGATCGGGATCGAGACCTTGGCCGCGCCTGAGTTGACCGTGCCGATGTAGGCCACGGCCAGCGGATCGGCGGCGGCGCGGCGGGCGTTCTTCGTCTCCTGGCCCGCGTCCCACTTCCCTTTGGCCTTTGTCGAGTCGTCCAGCGAGATGTACTTGACATGGAAGCGCCCAGCCTTGCCGCCATGCTCGGCCAACGCCATCTGGATCGCATCGACGATCGTCTTGTTCTCTTTGGCGCCCGAGCCTTGCAGCGGCACGCTGGAGTAGACATGCACTTCGTCGGTCGGCGTGCCGCTGCAGGAGAGCGCGAGCAGCGCCGCAGCCACTGCCGCCGTCAGCAGCACCAGCTGCCCAATACCGCCGACGATTCTGCGTTGACGCCACTGCCCGATGGTAATTCGCACCGGCTGCTCCGCGGACCTGTATGATAGATGCAAGGTTCAGTATAGCCGATGCTGCACCTATCGCTGACAGCTCCGCCGGCCGTCTCTTGCCGGCGTGCACCGTGCATGGAACGGGGTTTCGGGGAGATACGAGAGGCGACGGCGGCGCGGGGCACCTAACCCTGACTTCGCAAGCGAAGTCTGTCCCTTCCCGACACAGGAAGGGTTGGGGGTGAGAATACGCGGACGGGTGAGAGAACTGCCTCTCCCGTGTCCCACAAGGACACCGCCGCCCCGCCGCCGTCGCATGGTGTATGGAGCGCTCCAGAAGTCCCTTCCCGGCTCGGGAAGGGACAGACTTCCCGCAAGGGATGTCAGGGTTAGGTGCCGCGGGTGGGCGCGGCGCCGGGAATGCTGCACAACACTCTCCCGTGAGCGGTCACGAGGAAGAGAAAATCGCCGGCCTGGGCGCCGGCGGTAGGCGAGGAGGACCAGCGTGGCGACCGGAGCGGCGATGCGCGTTTGCCCGGCCTGCGGCAAAGAGACGCCCGCCGGCGATCCGTTCTGCGTCGAGTGCGGCGCCGAGGCGACCGCGCAGCCGCCGCAGCACACCGCGCCCGCGGGCGGTCACGGCGCTGCCGGCACGCACGCGCCTTCGCCGCCGGGACATACCAGCGCCGCGCCCGCGCATGGCGGCGGCCAACCGGGGCACGCTCCGGCCGGAGCGGCCTTCACCACGAACGCGCACAGCGGCACCGTCCCCGTCTTTCAGGGCAGCGGCGCGGCGGCGACCGGCCAGGCTGCGCCCGCGCAGCCAGCGGCCGCCGCACCCGCGACCACGAGCAGCCCGGCCTGCCCGAAGTGCGGCAAGCCCGTGCGCGAGGGGGCGCGTTTCTGCCCTTCCTGCGGCGCGGCGCTGTCGGCAGGTGTGCTGCACATCGGCCAGACGCTCGCGGGGCGCTACAAGATCACCGGCGTGGTCGGCGGCGGCGGCATGGGCGCCGTCTACCGCGCCGTGGACGCGAATCTGCCCACGCGCCAGGAGCCGGAGGGCCGCAGTTGCGCCGTCAAGGCGATTCTCAAGACCGACGACCCGGAACTGCTCGCCGCCGCCGCGCTCGAACGCGAGATGCTGATCCGGCTCGATCATCCCAACATCGTGCGCATCTACGACATCGTGATGCAGGAGAATGTGCCCTTCATCGTGATGGCGTTGGTCCAGGGCGTGGGCTGGAAGAAATTGATCGAAGACGCCGGCGGCCGCCTCTCGCCCGAAGAGGCCGTACGGCTGATCCTCGGCATCATCCCCGCCTTCCGCTACCTGCACCATCGCACGCCGCCCGTTGTCTACCGCGACTTCAAGCCCGGCAACGCGATTCAGGTCAAGGAAGACGACGGCGAGCTGCGCGAGGTGCTGATCGACCTTGGCACCGCAATCGAGTACGCGCCCGGCCAGCCCGTGCAGGCCTGGGGCACGGTCGGCTACGCGCCGCCGGAGATCCGCGGCGTCTGCGAGCAGACGCCCGGCATGGATGTCTACACGATCGCCAGCACGCTTGCTGAGCTGGCGGGGCTTGATGTCGAGACGTGGCAGGCCGGGGGCGTGCCGCCGCAGGACCAGTGGCCGCTGCCCGCCGAGCTGTACGACCTGATCGCCCGCGGCCGCAGCAAGGCGCCCGCCGAGCGCTTCGCCAGTATCGACGAACTGCAAGAACAGCTCGAAGGCGTTGCCCGCTTCATCCAGGGCGCCTCCAGCGGCAGCGCGGCCGACACGATGTCGGCGGTACCCGTACAAAGCCGCCTGTTTACGGGCAGCATCGGCCACCGCACGACCGGACGCATTAACGCCTTGCCCGCCGCCGACAGCGCCGACCCGGCGGCGGCTGCGCTCGACTCCGCGCGTGCGCTGATGACCGCCGGCCGTTACACACAGGCGCTGGCCGCGGCCGATGCGGCGATCAACGCCAGCCCCGCCAGCATCGACGCGCGGCTGGTGCGGGCCGCCGCGCTCACCAACCTCGGCCGCGACGACGAGGCGAAAGCCGAGCTGCAGACGGCCGACCAGCAGGCGACGCCGGCCACACGCTGGCGCGCCGTCGTGGTCGAGGCCCAGATCGCGCAGGCCGCGGGCGATGTCGCCACCGCCGAGCGCGACTATCAAGAGTTGATGCGGCTGGTGCCCGGCGAGATCCTGCCCAAGCAGGCGCTCGCCGACCTCTATCACGACCAGCAACGCTATCAGGAGGCGCTGCCGCTCTACCAACGCGTGGTGCAGGCCGACCCGGCCAACGCCGAAGCGATTCTGGGCATGGCCGACACGCTCGTCGCTCTCAACCAGCCGCAGGCCGCGATCGACGCGCTCGACCGTGTCAGCGAGAACGCCGTGCGCTTCGTGGATGCGCAACTGCGGCTGATCGAGCTCTATCTCTCGCGCGTCGAGCAGCAACCGGAAGAGCTGAACCGCGCCGCGGCGGCGATGGCGGCGCTGGGCGGACGCGTGCAGAGCGGCCACTTCTACCGGCTGCTGGGCGACTGGTGGTTCGCCGCCTGGTGGCTGGCGCGGGCGCGGGCGCTGCCGGCGATCGATCGCTGGCCGGACGGCGGTTCGCACGACGCCGACGACCGCCGCGGCATGGCGCAGCGCTGCCGCGAGGCCTATCGCCGCTATCTGCGCCAGGAGCCGGACGCACCCGACGCCGACGCCGTGCTCGACCGTATCTACTTTGGAGTAGACGAATGGCTGTGAGCCAATCCGGCCGTTTGCGCCGCCGCGCCCGCGGGCAAGCCGCGGCGGCCGGCGGCGCCGTGTCCGCGCGCAGCCGGGTACATACCTGGCGCGAGTTGTTGCTGGCCGCACTGGCGATCGGCTGTGTCGCCGCCGTGGCCGCCGCGGCGGTGGTGCTCGCGGCGAACATCGTGATGAGCAACCGCTACAGCGCGATCGTGAACGAGGGCGCGAAGAGCGTGGACGCGGCGCAAAGCGCCCGCGCCGACATTCTCGACAGCGCCGGCGCCTCGGCTGATGCGCTGGCCGCGACGCAACCGACCGTCCGCGATCAGGCGCGTCAGAGCGCCGCGAACAGCTATGCGGCATTCAAAGAGCAGTTGCGCCTCTCCTGGCAGAACCGCAGCGACCAGACCTACGGCGAGTTCGCCGCGTTTACCGCCGCCGACAGCGCCAGCACCGACTACGCCGGCGCTATTGGGGCGATGAACGCCGCGATCGACGGCAACCGTCCGGACGACGCGCGTGCAGCCTTCAGCTCCGCCTACGCCGTGCTCAATCAGCGGCTGCTGCCGGCGCTGACGAACGGATTGCAGCAGGACAAAGTCGACTTCATGGAGGCGCACTACGCCTCGACCAGCAGCACGCTGCGCAACTGGGCGATCGGCGCTGGCGCGGTCAGCGTGTTGCTGGTGCTGGTGGCGCTGGGCGGCTATCTGCTGACGCGGAGCATGCATCACCGCCTGACCTGGGAGCTGGCGCTGGCGATCCTGCTGGCGCTCGGCGTGGGTGTCTGGGTGATCGTGCAACTGCGGCGCGGCGATACGCAGGCGAAGGTGCTGGTGCGCCAGGCGTACGACAGCGTGGCCGGCGCCCGCGACGAGCAGGCGCTCGTCAGTCAGGAGAACGCGCTGGAGAGCATCGCGATCTTCGACGCCGGCGACCCCGCGAAGGTGCAGCAACACTTCGCCGAGATCTCCGACCTCGATTTGCAGGCGCAGCAGAATCTCTGCGGCAAGGCCGGCTGCGTCAACGCGCCATTCACTGCCGGCGGCGACGCGGTGCAGTCTGGCGTGGTGGCCTCGGCGTTGGATGGGCAGGACCGCTTCGGCCTGCCGCGGGCGCCGCTGGTGGCGAACGTGCACTTCGGCGGGCAGGCGACGAACCTGGAGACCGCTCGCAACAGCTACACGGCTTTCCTCAAGGCAGACGCCGATCTGAAGGCGGCGCTGACGAAGAGCCCGGCGGACACCGCGGCCGCGGCCACCATCAACGCCGGCGCCAGCCAGACCGCCTTCACCAACACGATCAACTCGCTGACCGCGGCGGCGCAGTCGGCCCGCGGCGCCTACGACGGCATTTGGCACTCGGTGCGCGACGCGGCGCGCATCGGCGAAGGGCTGGCCGTGGCCGAGCTGATCGTGGCGCTGCTGATCGGCGCCGGTCTCTGGCGGCGGCGACAGGAGCTGTACGTGGGCAACGTGCATTGAGGGCGGGGCTGCATCGGGTTATCACCAGTCCAGCCGCGAGTCTGCTTCTTTCCGCTTAGGGCCGCCAGACCGCAGCTCGGATCGTCCCACGCTGGCATCCGCCGGTGGCACTGGCACAGCATCTGCAGATTATGCGGGCCGGCTCACCTGCACCCGCGCCTCGTAGGCGGCGGCGCCGGCTGGCTCGAAGGCGCGCACGGCCGCGTCCGGCACCGCGCGGGCGCCGCTGGTCAGGTCATTGATGCCGTGCCAGCCGTCGCGCATCCAGACCACCCCCGCCGGCACCCGCTCCGTCACCAGCGCCCGCGCCTGCATCGCGCCGCGGTCGTTGTGGATGCGGATCGCGTCGCCGTCGGCCAGCCCGCGCGCCGCCGCGTCGGCGGGATTCAGCCAGAGGCGCGGCTCCGGGTCCGCCTTTGCCAGCGTGGGCAACGCCTGGCCGTGGTCGTAGAAGCTGTGGAAGTGCGTGATCGTGCGACCCTGGCGGAAGAGCAGCGGATAGCGCGCGGCGCGATCCGGCTCGCGCCCCGCATCTTCGTGAAGCGGCTCGTAGACCGGCAGCGGCGGCAGGCCCATCGCCTCCGCTTTGGCCGAGTAGAACTCGACTTTGCCGGACGGTGTGCCGAAGCGCAGATCGGGATGCGCGACGTCTGAGACATCGAGCCGGTGCATGCCGCCCTCGGCGCGGAGCTGCGCGGCGCTGATGCGGCCCGTGACAGGATGGTCAAACGCCGCGGTCATCAGCTCGTCGGCGTCGGCCCAGGGGAAGAACTCCTGCATGCGGCCGGCGTAGCGTTCATCGCCGCTCAGCCGTTCGGCGAGCTGCTGCAACACCCACGAGGCCGTGCGCGCCTCACCCCGCGGCGCGATCGCCTGCTCCATCAGATAGAGATGCGTGGCCGTCGCCTTGTAGCCCGTCTCTTCGAGCCATGACGTGCCCGGCAGCACCACGTCGGCGAAGCCGCGGGCTGTATCGTTCATGAACAGGTCGAAGCAGGCGATCAGGTCCATCTTCGCCATCGCCGCGGCCACGCGCCCCGCGTCGGCGAACGAGGAGAGCATGTTGGTGCCGAGCAAGAGCAGCACCTTGATACGCCCGGCCTCCAGCGCGTCGAGCACGCTGCTCATCTCGGAGATCACATAATCGCCCGCTGGCCGCGATTCGACCGCGGCCACGTTGCCGAAGCCGCCGCCGTGGGTCTGCGCCGCGTGGCGCGGGCCGAAGCCGCCGCCCGCCAGGCCAAGCGCCCCGGTCAGCGCCGGCAGACAGGCGATGGCGCGGCTGCCGTACCAGCCGTTGCCGCTCTTATGCATCGAGGAGCCGCCGAGCAGGATTATGCTGTGCCGCGTCGCCGCGTAGCGCCGGGCGAGCGAGTGGATCGCCTCCGCCGCAATGCCCGTCTGCGTCTCGGCCCACTCGGGCGTGAACTGGCGCACGTGGGCCTCAAACACCTCGAAGCCCTCGCCGTGCGCCGCGATGAAATCGCGGTCGTGCAGCCCTTCGCCGACGATCACGTGCGCCATGCCGAGCGCCAGCGCCGCGTCCGCGCCCGGCCGGATCAGATACGCCTCGTCTGCCTGCTCGAACGCTTCACTGCGGCGCACATCGATGGCAACGACATGCGCCCCGCGGCGCTTCGCGGCGACCAGATGCGGCGCCGTGCCGGGCTGGCTGACCAGGTTCGCGCCCCAGAGCAGGATGAGATCCGCGTTCGCCGCCATGTCCTCTTTAGTGTTCACTTCCGTCGGGCCGGTCAGCGTCAGGCCGAAGCCGCCCAGCCCCCAGCAGACGATCGACGGGTTCCACCACTGAAAGCCGGCCATGTTGGCGAAGCGCTGCGTCACCTGCCGGTGCAGCGTATTGGTGATCAGCCCGTGCGAGTGCCACACGGCCACCGCCTCCGGCCCCGCGTCGAGGATGGCACTGGTGATGCGCTCCAGCGCCGCGTCCCAGCTCGCGTCCTGCCAGGCGTCGAGCTCGCGGCGCTCGCGCAGGCGCGGCCGCAGGAGACGCAGCGGGTTGTCCACGATCTCGCCGGCAGCCTGCCCGCGGATGCAGAGGAAACCGCGGCTGTCCGGGTTCTCTTTATCGCCGCGGATCGACAGCACGCGGTCGTCCTCGACCTTCACGATCATGCCGCAGTAGGTCGGGTTGCAGTTCATCGGACACATGGTGCGCACGGAGCGCACACCGCCCGGCGTGGCGGCGCGCGAAGCCTCTGGTGCTGTGGTCATGGGGTCGCTCCTCGTGCTGGCCGGCCGCGGCTGCCGCACGCCTGCGCGGCGCGACTGGCGACCATTGCGCAGAGTATAGCCGGCGCGAGCGTCTATGCGGCGGCATGGCGGCGCAAGTACTCGTCCGAGCCGAGCAGCGCAGCGCGTACGGCCGCGCTCGACTGGCCCGCCGTCATCGCGTCGAGCAGCCAGCGTTGCTCGTCGGCCGTGGGCGCGCGGCCGAGGTACTGCTGATAGACGAGATCGAGGAAGTGACGGCGGTATTCGTCGGTCAGACTCAGCCCGTAGGCGATATCCTCGCGCCGGGCGCCGCTGCTCAGCGCCGCGAGCTGCGCAGCGCGTTCTGCCGGCGTGGGGTCGCGCCCCAACAGCTCGCGGAACAGCGCGCCCAGCCAGGTCGCATCCGTATTGCTGTGCTGCCCGTAATACTCGTTCGAGCCTAGCACCCCCGCGACCAACTGTTCAGGCGGGGCGCCCGCCTTCAGTGCCGCCGTCCAGGCGGCCGCCGCGTCGCTGTCAGCGTTGCGGCCGAGCAGCCGCTGAAAGGCTATGTTGGTCAGCGCCGCGGCGTACTGCGGCGTCACCAGCAGCGCTGCGGCGACCTGTACGCGCGAGGCGCCGGAGTCGAGCGCGGCGAGCCAGCCATTCAGTTCGTCCTGTGACGGCGGCGCGCCGAGTGTGTCCGCGTAGGCCGCGCGCACGAAGGCCGCGTTCCGCGCGCGCGTAGCCTGGTCCGTGTTCGCGGGTTGCGGGGAAGCGGCCTCGCTGTGCGGCGAGGGTGTGCCGGCGAATGCGGCGGTCGTTGCGGACGGCCGGGACGCGAGATCGGCGGGCGGCCGCGCGAAGTGGGTCGTCAGCAACGCGCCCGCGAGCAGCCCGACCGGCACCGCGGCCGCGACGACCAGCCAGTAGCGCGCCGAGCGCACCGTCCACCACGACGGGGTTACACGCACCTGCCATCCCCTCGTGCAGAGCTTAGCAAACGCGGCGCTCACGGCCCTCGTCGCCGGATGCGGCCGCGGGCGCCGCTCCATGCCAGGGCGGCATATCCGTGCGGCCGTGTGCGGCACGGTGCTTCGCGTGTGCGCACAATCGCGTACGCTGTGCGGGAGGACGCCAGTCCCCGAGAGGCAGCGTGATGGCGGAGCGGCCGCTGGCCGGGCTGCGGGTGCTCGAACTCGCGCGGGAGATCGCCGGGCCGTACGGCGGCAAGCTGCTGGCCGATCTCGGCGCCGACGTGGTCAAGGCGGAGCCGCCGGGCGGCGACCCCTGCCGCACGCGCAGCCCCTTTCCGCACGGCGTTTCGGACCCGGAGCGGAGCGGCCTGTTTCGCTATCTCAACGCGGGTAAGCGCGGTATCGTGCTCGACCTGGAGACGGCTGCCGGGCGCGATGCCGTGCTTGATCTTTGCGCCCAGGCGGACGTGCTGCTGGAGAGCTTCGCTCCCGGCGAGTTGGTGCCGCTCGGGCTCGACTTCGCCCGCCTTGCAACCGCGAATCCGCGGCTGGTGCTGGTATCGGTCACGCCGTTTGGGCAGACGGGGCCGCACGCCGCCTGGCGCGGCAACGACCTGATCGCCTTCCACAGCTCCGGGATGGCCTTCGGCTTTCCGGCGTTGCAGGTGGACCGGCCGGACCTGCCGCCGCTCAACGCGCCCAGCTACGGCGCCGCCTTCCTGGCGGGAGAGATGGCGGCCGGCGCGGCGCTGCACGGCCTGCACGTCGTGCTGGGCCGCGGCCGCGGCTGTCACCTCGATCTCTCACTGCAAGAGGCGGTCGCGGCCGTGAATCAGTCGCAGTACAGCGCCTTCGAGCGCACTGGCGACGTGCGGCGCCGCTTCTCCACCGCGCCAGCGAATCCAACCGTCGCCCTGCTGCCATGCCGCGACGGCTGGGTCGCGATCTCGCCGCGCGAGGAACACCAGTGGACGCGCTGGCTCGAGGTGATGGGCAGTCCGGCGTGGGGCGCCGAGCCGCGCTTCGCCGATCGCCGTGCGCGCGAGCAGCACTGGCTCGAACTCTATCCACTGCTCGCTGATTGGAGCGACGAGCGCACGACAGCGGCGGTCTTCGGCGCGGCACAGGCAGCGCGCGTGGCATGCTACCCGCTCGGCCGGGCGGCCGATCTGCTGGCCTCGGAGCAGCTTCACGCCCGCGGCTTCTTCGTCGATCTGGACGATCCCGAACACGGCTCGCTGACCGTCCCAGGGACGCCATACCGGCTCGCCGGCGTCGATCCGCTGCCTCCGCGCCGCGCCCCGCGCCTCGGCGAGCATACCGACGACGTGTTGGGCAGTGGGGAAGGGCGTAGGGCAGAGGGCGCAGGGCGCAGGGGCGCAAGTCCCGCGCCATTCATGACACCCGGCGTGCAGATCAGAGGGGAGACACCCGGCGCCAGCGACGCTGCCGCACAGCCCATACCCTCCGCCCTGCCCCTCGCCGGTGTGCGCATCGTCGATTTTAGCTGGGTGCTGACCGGCCCGATCTGCACCAAATATCTTGCCGCGCTCGGCGCCGAGGTGATTAAGATCGAGTCGCGCACACGGCCGGACCTTTCGCAGCGCGACGTTGCCTGGGAGGAGCTGAACCCGAGCAAGCGCAGCATCACCCTGAATCTGCAACACGAAGCGGCGCGCGATCTCGTCCGGCGCCTGATCGCCAGGAGCGACGCCGTGATCGAGAACTTCTCCACCGGCGTGATGGAACGGCTCGGCCTCGGCTACGCGGCGCTGCGCGAGCTGAACCCGCGCCTTGTCATGCTCTCGTCGTCGGCGCTGGGGCGCAGCGGGCCGGAGCGCGAGCGCGTCGCCTACGGCACGCTGATCCAGTGCTTTACGGGCTGGGCCGGCCTCTCTGCCCATCCGGGGCTGCCGCCGCGCTCGGCCGCCGGCATCTGGACCGACCCGCTGACTGCTGCGATGGCGATGGATCTGTTGTTAGCCGCCCTCTGGCGCCAGCGCCGCGGCGGTGAAGGCTGCTTCATCGATCTCTCGATGGCGGAGACGACGATCGCCGCGCTGCCGGAGCCGCTGCTCGCCTGGTGTCTCAACCGCGAGCTGTTGGACCCGCGCGGCAACCGCGATCTGCTCTACGCACCGCAGGGCTGTTATCCCGCGGCGGGAGACGACCGCTGGCTGGCGCTCAGCGTGCGCGACGCTGCCGAATGGGCGGCGCTGTGCCGGCTCATGGCACGCCTGGATCTGCGCGCCGATCCGCGCCTCGCCACGGCCGCGGGCCGCCAGGCGCATGCGGACGATCTGGATGCGGCGATCGCGGCGTGGACGTGCCTGCAGCCGGCCGAGGAGTGCGCCGCGCGGCTGCAAGCGCAGGGCATCGCCGCGACGCCGACGCTCACGCCCGCCGATGTGCTGAGCGACGCGCATCTGACGGCGCGGGCCTTTACGAGCCCCGTCGAGCGCCTGGCGGGCGGTGAGCGCCGCACGCTCGGCTTCCCCTGGCTGGTCGATGGCGAGCGGCCGGGCCAGTTTCGGCGGCCACCCGCGGTGGGCGAGGATAACGGCTACGTGTTCCAGCATCTGCTTGAGCTGGGCGACGAGGAGTATGCTCGGCTGGTTGCCGAACAGATCATCTACTGACAGGAGCGAGCCGCGGATGAGCGACGCCGATGATCGGCAAATCCTGCGCTTCGAGCAGACAGGGGCGATCGCGCGCATCACGCTGAACCGGCCCGAGAAGCTCAACGCGATCGACCACGCGCTCGGGCTGGCGCTGTATGAGGCGTTCGCGCGCTGCCAGGACAACCCCGGCGTGCGCACGATCGTGCTGGGCGGCGCGGGGCGGGCGTTCTGCGCTGGCGACGAGCTGGGGCGCGAGCGCACGCCCGACGAGGTGCTGGCGCAGCGGCGGCGCGGCGCGATCCAGCACTACGTCGCCGGGCCGGGCCGCTGGACGAGCACGCTGCGGCTGATGCGCAGCCTCTCGCAGCCGATCGTCGTGCGCATCCAGGGTTACGCCTACGGCGCCGGCTTCAACCTGGCGCTGGGCGCCGACTTTCGCGTGATGGCAGCCGATGCGCGCCTGGCGACGCCGTTCATTCAGCGCGGCCTCGCCACGGGCACGAACCTGTTGCAGCAATACCTCGGTATCGGCAAGGCGATCGAGATGACACTGCTGGGCGAGCCGCTGGACGCCGCCGAAGCGCTGCGCCTCGGCCTGGTGAGCCGCGTCGTCGAGCCGGCCGGCCTGGACGCCGCCGTGGATGCGCTGGCCGAGCGGCTGGCATCCGGGCCAACCGCGGCGCTGAGTCTGACCAAGCACGCCGTCTACACGGGCTGGGAGCAAGACCCCGACGGCGCCTACTGGCTGCAAGGCTCGGCGGTCGTGCAGGGCCGCGAGCTGGAGGACCTGGCCGAGGGTCTGGCGGCCTTCCGCGAGAAACGGCCGCCGCGGTTCACCGGGCGGTAGCCAGAGGGTGGCGACCTGCATAACGAGGATCGAGCGTGTGAGCGTCTTCCTGTTCTTCGGTCACCCCGGCGCGGGCAAGACGACGCTCTGCCGGCGCTTCGGCGAGCTGCACGGCATCGCCGCGCTCGACACGGACCGCTTCATGCTGCCGGAGGAGATCGCCGCCGTGCAGCAGGGCTGCTACACGCAGGCGATGCGCCTCGCCAACATCGTGCGCTACGGCGCCCACGTGCGCGCCGATCCGGGCTGCCGCCCGCACGTCGCCCTGGCCGACGGCCTGCCGAACAACGCGGCGCGCCGTTTTGCGCTGGTGCAGTTCGCGCCGGGCGAGGCGCTGCTGGTGCTGGTGCGCACGGAGCGGTCGCTGTGGGAGCAGCGTCTCGCCGCCCGCGCCGGCAACGTGGTCGAGATCGGCGTGCGCGAGGCCGACGCATACGTGGCGGAACACTGGGAGGAGCCGGCGCTGGATCTCGCGGTCGACGTCATCGAGAACGTGCAGGACACGGGTGAAGTTGATGCGCAGCTCGCCGATCTGTGGCTGCGGCGGGCGACGGGGGAGCGGTGAGTGGTGAGTGGTGAGTGGTGAGTGGTGAAGCGTAGCACGTCACCGCGGTCGATGCATCAGCGTCGCGATGGCGCTGCGCGCACATTACGGCGACGCTGCGAGTTCCTGTTCGATCTGCTCGATGTGTTCGTTGCGGTGGATGTAGCGGTTGAAGACCCAGGTCTCGCCGCCCGCTTCGATTGCGGCGATCAGCGGATCGTCGAGCGCGTCCGCGGCTTGGTTGGTGGCCTCGGCCGCCGCGATCGGCTCGCTGCGGGCGTACTCCGGCGCCGCGGCCAGCCAGTCGTTCAGCGCGGCGACGTTAATGAAGGCATCGTCCTCCCCGGATCGGGCGTAGCCGCTGAGTTGCCATTGCTGGAGCGCGGCCGCTGCGTAGCGGTCCCAGAAGGCCAGGTGCATGAGCGACGCCTTCACCGTCCAGCCTTCGCCGAGCGGGCGGTCGAGGTCACTGTCGGTACAGTTTTGTACAAGCTCGCCAAGCCTCGCGAGCGAAGCGTCGTTGCGGGTGCGGTAATCCTCGGTCATCGCATGTATGGCCCTCACTTCCCCCGTCCCCGTCTCTCCCATACGCTCGTAGTACGCGGCAGATCTCCCTTCGTCTGTGTATGCGAGAGAAGGGGGCGTCCGGCGTGGAGCGGTCCGAGGCGATTTGCCATTAACCGGGACGCCGCCCGCGGCTGCGCGGGCGACCACCATTCACCACTCACTACTCTCCACTCTCCCTCACCCCGTCAGAGCCAGGTCACGTCACCGGCCAGGTCGGGCGGCAGCGGCTTGCTGTTGAAGATGGCGTACTCGCGCTTCGACGTGCCGATCTGCGTGGCGTCGCCATGACCGGGCCAGACCGTGATCTCTTCCGGCAGCACGTAGAGGCGGCGGACGATCGATTCCAGCTCTTGCAGCAGGTCGGCGTGCTGGGCAGTGCGGCCGGGTCCGCCGTTGAACAGCGTGTCGCCCGTGAGCACGAGCTTGCCCAACAGCAGGCTGATGCTGCCGGGCGTGTGGCCGGGCGTGTGGATCACGCGCAGACGGGCGCTGCCGCAGGTGATCTCTTCGTCGTCGCGCAGCCTGCGGTCGATACGCTCGGCGGGCACACGGATCTCCTCACCGTAGACGGCGACGGGCGCGCCGGTGGCGGCGCGGATCTGGTCATAGCTCATCCAGTGATCGGGGTGCCAGTGCGTGGCGACGATCGCGCGGACCTTTGCGCCCTTGAGCGCGGCGTCGGAGAAGGCTTCAATCACGCGGGCGCCGCGCTCGGCGTTGGTGCCCGCGTCGTCGTCGGCGTCGGCGGGCATATCGACCAGCAACGCGTCTTTAGACGCCGTGTCGGCCACGACGTAGGCGTTGTTGTTGTACGGCTTCAGCGGCCCGACCTTGATCACGGTGATGTCGCCCTCGCGGTAGTACTCCATCTCGGCTGCGCCTCCCTCAGGGAATAGATGACAGGGAACAGGGAACAGTATAGGCGGAGAGGAATGGTCGTTGCCCGTTCCGGCAACGGTGCGCCACGGCGCGGCGGTGGCGTCCGGCGGATGCACGCGCTATGCTGCCGTGGGCATAACGCCACGATCACCGAAAGGCAACCGCATGCGTCCGGGTATGGCCGCGCTGCGAACTGCTCCACTTCTAGTGCTGGCCGTTGGAGCGTCGCTCGCGTGCGGCTCGAACAACAACGGCAAGACGAACACCGCGGCCGTGGTGCGCACCGCATCGCCCACGCCGGCCGCGGCAGTGAGCAGCCCGGCCGCGCCGCCATCGAACGCAAAGGTCACGCTCACGCTGTTCGGCGCCGGCACGCTGGCCAACCCGTTCGACGCGATCGACAAGGCCTTCTCCGCGCAGTATCCCAACGTCACCATGCAGGCGCAGTTCGGCGGCAGCGTGAAAGAGGTGAAACAGGTGACGGACCTGGGCCAGCAGGCCGATCTCGTGGCCGTCGCCGATTACTCGGTGATCCCGACGTACATGTTCGGCCAGGGCGGCAAGACGCGCTATGCGAACTGGTACGCCGGCTTTGTCTCGAACGCGATCACCTTCGTCTACACCGACCAGAGCAAGGGCGCCGGCACGGTCACGCCGCAGAACTGGTACGACGTGCTCTCGCAGCCCGGTGTCCGCATCGGCCGCTCCAACCCGGACACGGACCCCTCCGGCTACCAGACGCTGCAGATGCTGAAGCTGGCCGAGAGCTTCTACAACAAGCCGGGTCTGAGCGACGCGATTCTCAAGAACGCGCCCAACACCTACATCCGCGATACGGAAACCGAGCTGATCGGCGCACTGCAGGCGGGGGAGATCGACTATCTGGCGATCTACAAATCCGACGCGCTGCAGCATCACTTCAAGTTCATCGACCTGCCCGCCGACATCAACCTTTCCGACCCGACAAAAGCCGCCGCCTACGCTGGCGCCAGCGTGCAGACGCAGGCCGGCAACGTGCAGGCCAAACCGATCATTTACGCGATCACCGTGCCGAACAACGCGCCGCACAGCGACTGGGCGGAGCGGTACGTCGCCTTTGTGCTGGGGCCGCAGGGGCAGAAGGCGATGTCCGACGCGGGGTTCACCCTGCTTTCGCCGGCGCCAGCCAAACCGATCGAGGCGGTGCCGCAGGCGCTGCGACCGCTGGTTGCGCCCTGGCCGGGCCAGTGACGGCGCAGGCGGCGCGGACGGGCGCGTTTCCGGCCGCGTGGCCCGGCCTGCGGCGCGGCTTGTTTTATGCCGTCACCTGGCTGCTGGCCGGGCTGCTGCTCGCCTTTATTGTGCTTCCCCTGGTGCGGCTCACGCTGGCGACATCGCCGTCGCAACTCGCGGACGCCGTACGCACGGCCGAGATCCGCTCGGCGATCTGGCTGAGTTTGCGGGACGCGGCGCTCACGGCGGTGGTCGCGGCCGTGCTCGGCATCCCGCTCGCCTGGCTGCTGGCGCGTGGGCGGCTGCCGGCGCGGAGCGTTGTGCAGGGCGTGGTCGACCTGCCGCTGGCGGTGCCGCATTCGGTCGTCGGCATCGGCCTGCTCTTCGTGCTCAGCCGGCGCGGCTGGGTGGGCGCCCAGACCGGCCACCTCGGCATCTCGTTTTACGGCACGGAGTGGGGCATCGTCGCCGGCATGCTGTTCGTAAGCGTGCCGTTCATGGTGGATAGCGTGCGCCTGGCGATCGAGGGCATCGACCCGCGGCTGGAGCAGGCGGCGCGCAGCCTCGGCGCCGGCCCGTGGCTGACCTTCTCACGCGTGACCCTGCCGCTGGCGGCGCGGGGCGTCTTCGCCGGCATGGCGCTGACCTACGCCCGTTCGATCAGCGAGTTCGGCGCCGTGGCGATCCTCGCCTACTTTCCGATGACGGCGCCGGTCAAGGTCTACGCGCTCTATCTGCAGAACGGCTTGCAGCAGTCCGCGGCGGCGTCGGTGCTGCTGCTGCTGGTCACGCTCTCGACGTTTGTCGTGTTCCGTGCCCTCGCCTCCGGCCGTGTCGGCCCGCGTGCCACGCGGCACGGGCATGAATGAGGCTGCGCCGATCATGTCGAGCGGCCTTGAGCTGCGTCAGCTGACGGTCCGCGCGGGCGCCTTCCGGCTTGAGACGGTCACGCTGCAAATTGCGCCGGGGCGGATCCTGGTGCTGCTCGGCCCCTCCGGCGCCGGGAAGACCGTGCTGATCGAGACGATCGCGGGCTTCCGCCGGCCGCTGTCCGGGCAGATCGTGCTCGACGGGCGGGATCTGGCGTCGTTGCCGGCGGAGGCGCGGCGCATCGGCCTCGTGTTTCAGCAGTACGCGCTCTTTCCGCATCTCTCGGTGCTGGGGAACGTGCGCTTCGGGCTGCGCGCCCGCGGCGAACGTTCCGCCGAACCCGCGCGGGCGATGCTGGCCCGCCTGGGCATTGCCGGGCTCGCGCCGCGGCGGCCTGCCAACCTGAGCGGCGGCGAGCAGCAGCGCGTCGCCCTGGCGCGGGCGCTGGTGACCGATCCGCGGCTGGTGCTGCTGGACGAGCCGCTGGCCGCGCTGGATGCGCCGACCCGCGACGGACTGCGCGACGAGCTGGGCCGGACGCTGCGCGCTGCCGGCGTCCCTGCGCTGTATGTCACCCACGACCAGATCGAGGCGCACAGCCTGGCCGATGATGTCGCCGTGCTGATCGGTGGACGGCTGCGGCAGGCCGGCCCGGTGCAAGCGCTGTTCGACGCGCCGGCCGACACGGACGTGGCGCGCTTTCTGGGACTGGAGCAGCTCGGACCCGCGGCGCCGGCGGGCGGGTGCAGTGTAACGGTGTGCGGCGTGCGGCTGCACGTTACCGGCAAGCCGCCTGCCGCCGGCGGGCTGGTGGCGATGTACCGTGCCGAGGACGTGCAACTCTCTCCCGCGACCGAAGCTGCGGACGCCGTAAACACGCTGCGGCTCACGGTGAAGGCGGTCGTCTCACTCGGCCCGGTCGTGCGCGTCGAGCTGGCGGGTCCGCTTGCGGTTGCAGCGCTCGTGTTTCGCGGCGCAGTGCCGGCGCTGAACCTGCGGCCGGGTCAGCCGGTTTGCGCCGCGCTGCCGCCCGCGAGCCTGCGCCTCGTGCCCGTGGCCGGCGTCTGCTCGGGGTAAACGCAGCGCAGCGGGGCGTGGCTTTTGGCAGAGTGGTTGTCCTGTCGGGTGATCTGCGGCGGTAGACGGGTGACTGGACGCGAAAAGGCCCCGTCCCACTGAGCCGCCGCAGGGGGAACCGCGGTTCAGTGGGACGGGGCCGGTGGGAAGCGGACGGGCCGCGATGGGAGGCAACATCGCGGCCGGCCCGCTGGTGGCTCGGTCGGGGGGCCTGGGGGAGGGCCGCGCCCCGACCTCGTGCACTCATCATGCCGCGCGGCGCGAGCCGCTGCTTGATACTCCGCTCACGCCAGCCTTACCGCTTCCTCACGGCTGGCAAGGCGCGCTGGCACTGCCGGCGGCCGCGCGGGTGCTAGACTATTGCCATGCTGCGCCCCGCCTGGGATGCGGCCCGACATCCGACGCAGGAGTCCGTTCGTGACGCAGACTTCCGCGGCGACGCTGCCGCTGCAAGCGGTTCTGCCCGTCTCCGCCAGCCTCAGCGCCGCCGGCAACCTCAGCCTCGGCGGCTGCGATACGCTCGATCTGCTGCGCGAGTTCGGCTCGCCGCTTTACGTCTTCGACGAAGCGACTTTGCGCGGTCAGTGCCGCGCCTACGTGCAGGAGTTCCGCGCCCTCGCGCCAGACACGCGTGTGCGCTACGCCTCGAAGGCCTACATCGGCCGGGCGCTCGCGGCGATCGTCGGCGAAGAGGGGCTGGGGCTGGATGTCGTTTCCGGCGGCGAGCTGGCCGTGGCGCTCTCCGTCGGCTTTTCGCCCGCCGAGATCGACTTCCACGGCAACAACAAGTCCGAGCAGGAGTTGAGCGAGGCCGTGCAGGCCGGCATCGGCCACGTTGTCGTCGATAATTTTCATGAGCTGGCGCTGCTGGATCGCGTGGCCGAGGCCGCGGGCCGCCGGCAGGCGGTGCTGCTGCGCCTCTCGCCCGGCGTCGATCCGCATACGCACCAGCACACGACCACGGGCATCGTCGACAGCAAGTTCGGCTTCACGATTCAGACGGGCGACGCGGCCGAGGCGGTGAAGCAGGCGCTGGCCGCGCCGGGTCTCGAACTGCGTGGCTATCACTGCCACCTCGGCTCGCCGATCTTCGAGCTGGAGCCGTATACGCAGGCCGCCGGCGTGATGATGGCCTTCGCCGAGCAGATGGTGGAGCGCCACCGCTTCGTGCCGCAAGAGTTCAGCCCCGGCGGCGGCTTCGCCGTGCAGTACCTCGCCTCGCAGCCGGCGCCGAGCGTGGCCGAGTACGCCCGCGTGGCGATCGACTCGATCCGCTCCGCCTGCCAGAACCACCACCTGCCGCTGCCGGTGATTTCCATTGAACCCGGCCGCTCGATCGTCGGCCGCGCCGGCGTGGCGCTCTACACCGCCGGCGCCCGCAAGCAGATCGCCGGCGTGCGGACGTACGTTTCCGTGGACGGCGGCATGGCCGATAACATCCGCCCCGCGATCTACGGCTCGCAGTACGAGGCGATCGTGGCGAACAAGCCGCTGGCCGCGCCGCAGGAGACGGTGACGATCGCCGGCAAATACTGCGAGTCGGGCGATATTTTGATCAAGGACATCGAGCTGCCGCGGCTGGAGCCGGGCGACGTGGTGGCGATTCCCGCCTCCGGCGCCTACTGCCTCTCGATGGCCTCGAACTACAACCTGGCGCTGCGCCCCGCGATCGTGCTGGTCAACGACGGCCGCGCCCGCCTGATCCGCCGCCGCGAGACGTACGACGACCTGCTGCGCGCGGACGTCTGGGAGGGGCAGTAGGCAGTGGGCAGTGGGCAGTGGGGAGAGAGCCGCCTGGGTTGGCGCGATAGCCGGCCTCTCAGCCTGCTGATGCGGCGGCGTTCGACCCGCAGGCGGTACGGCGGCGCGCCCTTCCTCTTCGGGAGCGTTTTAGCATCGCGTTGCCTGAGCGGTGCGGCATGACCGCTGAGACCCGCGCCGCCGAAGACCCCCACTGCCCACTGCCCACTGCCCACTCCCTCTCATGGGGCCTGCTGGGACAGGACGCCGAGGTAGGGGCGTTGGCGCGGAGCGTGGCGGAAGGCCGGCCGGCCCACGCCTATCTCATCGCCGGGCCGGCGCAGGCGGGCAAAGGCACGCTCGCGCGGCGGCTGGCGCAGGCGCTCAACTGCGATGACCCGCGGCCGTTGCCGCCCGACGGCGGCGCGCCCTGCGGCGTCTGCCGCCAGTGCCGCCAGATCGAAGCCGGCACGCATCCGGATGTGACGCTGGTGACGCTCGGCGGCATCTGTTCCCGTTCCGAGCACGACCACAGCAAGGACAGCTCCAAAGACATCCGCATCTGCCAGGTGCGGGCGCTGGAGGAGCGCGTCAACCGCAGTCCCTTCCAGAGCCGCTGGCGCGTCGAGATCGTCGATCCGGCCGACGCGCTCAACGCCGTCGCCGCCGATGCCTTCTTGAAGACGCTCGAAGAGCCGCCGGCCAACGTCGTGCTGCTGCTGGTCACGGCGCAGGAAGAAGCGCTGCCCGAAACCGTCCGCTCGCGCGTGCGGCAGCTCGCCGTGCGCCCCGTACCGGCCGAGCAGCTCGAAGCCTTTCTGACCGATCGCGGCACGGAGCCGGGCGAGGCGGCGTTACTGGCGCGGCTCTCACGCGGCTGTGTCGGCTGGGCGCTCGCGGCCGCGGCCAACCGCGCCCTGCTCGAAGAGCGCGCCCGGCGGCTGGATGCGATCGCCGCGCTCAGCGATGCGGGACTTGCCGATCGCTTCGCCGCCGCCGCGCAACTGGCGCAGCGCTGGAGCAAGGATCGCGCCGGCGTGCTGGCCGAGCTGGAGCTGTGGCTGGAGTGGTGGCGCGACATCGCGCTTGGCGCGGCGGGCGCCGAGCGCGGTATCCTGAATGTGGATCGTCTTGATCGGATACGCGCGGTGGCCGTGGGCCGGACTCCCGCCGCGGCCGCGCGGGCCGTGGAGGCCGTGCGCACGGCGCGCACGCAGCTCGAAGAGAATGCCAATGCCCGGCTCGCGCTCGAAGTGATGCTGCTGCGCGTGGGCAGGGAACAGGGAACAGGGAACAGGGAATAGAGGATGGAAGGCATGGTGTAACGGCGTCGGCGCAACGGCCGTGAACTCGACGAACGAGGGCTGCACGCCGCTCGCACGTCCGGGTTAGCACAGCGCGGCATGGCCCGACATCGCTCACCACTGCCCGCTGCCTCCTGCCTACTACCCTCGACCCAGGCCGGAGGCCTGGATGGAAACCGCAGTCGTAGGGGTCCGCTTTCAAGAAGCGGGCAAGATTTACTATTTCGCGCCGGGCGATTTTGCGGATCTGAGCGCCGGCGAGTCCGTCGTCGTCGAAACCAGCCGGGGCATCGAGCTGGGGCGCGTCGTGATCGCGCCCGGCCATGTGCTCAACACCGAGCTGACCGAGCCGCTGAAGCCGATTCTGCGCCCGGCCGTGCCGGAAGACATCGATCGCGCCGACCAGCTCAAGGAGAGGGCGCAGGAGGCAACGCGCCTCGCGCGCGCCCGCGCCGCCGCGCTGGCGCTGCCGATGAAGATCGTCGCGGCGCAGTATACGCTCGATGGCGCGCGCCTCACCGTGTTCTTCACGGCGGAGGATCGCGTCGACTTCCGCGACCTGGTGCGCGATCTCTCGCAGCACGTGCATGCGCAGGTGCAACTGCGCCAGGTCGGCCCGCGCGATCAGGCCAAGATCATCGGCGGCTACGGACGCTGCGGCCGGCGGCTCTGCTGCACCTCCTGGCTGACAGCCTTCCCGACGATCTCGATCAAGATGGCGAAAGAGCAGAACCTGCCGCTCAATCCCTCCAAGATTTCGGGCCAGTGCGGCCGGCTGCTCTGCTGCCTCTCCTATGAGAACGACGTGTACAAGCAGTTGCGCATGGAGCTGCCGAAGCCGGAGAGCTGGGTGAGCACACCTTCCGGCAACGCCCGCGTTATGGCAGTGAACGCGATCAAGCAGATCATCGTCCTGCAGATGGAAAACCTGCAGGTGATCGAAGTGACCGCGGCTGAGCTCGGCTTCTCGCTCGGCGTGGCTCGCCCGATCGCCCCGCCGCCGCGGCCCATCGCCGCGCCCGAAGTGCACGGCCGGCCCTCGACCCTCGAAGACGCCGCTGCTCCGGGCACCGTCCATCCAGCCGCGAACGCGCCGGACAGCAGCAGTTCGAACGCCAACGGCCGCACACCGCAGCGCGGCCTTCCCGGCCGTGCCGCCGCGGCCGCTGCACCGGCGCCGCCGGCGATCGAACACGATCACGGCACGCCCACACCGGCAGCCGACGGCGATGCGGCAGAACCAGCCGCTGCATCGGCGGGCGAGGTCGCGCGCAAGCGCAGGCGGCGTAGGCGGCGCGGCAGCGGCCAGGCGTCGGGCGACGGGTAGCACCGCGAGCCGTCCGCTTGCCATCGTCACCTGCATACAGATAGCATACAGGTGGTCGTTATCTGCGCTGACGCGGCGTTCGGTGCGGCGACCTCGGGAGGCACGACGTGCAGGTGCTGGGGCTCGACCACGTGCAGCTCGCCATGCCGGCCGGCCGCGAAGCCGAGGCGCGGCGCTTCTATGCGGGCGTGCTCGGCATGGCCGAGGTCGCCAGGCCGGCGCCGCTGGCCGCGCGCGGCGGTTGCTGGTTCGAGGCGCCGGGCACGGTCGTGCACGTCGGTGTGGAAGAGCCATTCCTCCCGGCGAGGAAGGCGCACCCCGCCTTCGTCGTCGCGGACCTTGAGCAATGCCGCCGGACCATGATCGTGGCCGGGTCGCCGGTTGTGGCCGACGATTCGCTGGCCGATGTCCGCCGCTGCTACACGGCTGACCCGTTCGGCAACCGCATCGAGCTGATCCAGCAGGGCGACGGCTTCGCCGAGCGCAGCGCCATCGCGGGGCGAAAGGCGTAGGGCGCGAGGCGGCGGAGATGAGGGCGAGTGCAGGGCCGGTCGCCGGCGCGGGGCACCTAACCCTGACCTCGCAAGCGAGGTCTGTCCCTTCCCGACACAGGAAGGGTGGGGTTCGAGGACACCCGATCGGGCGGGAGACGACCCCATCGTTTGTCCCACAGGGACACCCAGGCCCCGCCGCCGTCGCACAGAGTATGGAGCGCTTCAGAAGTCCCTTCCAGTTTCGGGAAGGGACAGCTTTCGCTTGCGAAAGCAGGGTTAGGTGCCCCGCATGGCCGCCGCCCTCAGCCATCCTGCCAACGCCTATCCCCTATCCCCTGCACCCGCTACCCTAGCCCCCGTGCGAATCGACGAGCGCTTCTATCCGCGGCGCAACTTCGGCTGGCTCCCGCCGGAGTTCTGCGACTACGCCCGCGCCCGCGTGGCCGTGCTGCCCGTGCCGTATGACTCCACGACGACCGCCCGCGCCGGCGCCCGCGAAGGCCCGCAGGCGATCATCGACGCCTCCGCAGACATGGAGCTGTACGACCTGGCGCTGGACACTGAGCCGTTTCGCTCCGGCATCAGTACGCTGCCCGAGCTGGCGGTACACGCCGGCAGCCCCGAGGCGATGGTGCGGCGCGTGCAAGCCGTGGCCGGTGAGCTGATCGACGATGGCAAGCTCGTCCTCACGCTCGGCGGTGAGCACAGCATCGCCATCGGCAGCGCCCTTGCGCACGCCGAGCGCTTCAGCGGCCTCTCGATCCTCTATCTCGACGCGCACGCCGATTTCCGCGCCGAGTATCTCGACACGCCCTACAACCACGCCTGCGCTCTGCGCCGCATCGCCGAGCGCGGCGTGCCTGCGGTACATGTTGGCATGCGCAGCGCCGACAAGGACGAGCTCGGCGCCTTGCGCGAGATGGGCATCCCCAGCTTTCCCGCGCACGCCTTCCGCCATCCCGTCGACGCGATCGAGCGCATCGTCGCCGGCCTGCGCGACGAGGTCTACGTCAGCATCGACCTCGATGTGTTCGACTCGGGGCTGCTGCCGGCGGTGGGCACGCCGGAACCGGGCGGGCTGGGCTGGTACGCGATCACCGACCTGCTGGCCGAGGTTGGGCGGCGGCGGCGCATCGTTGGCTTTGACCTGATGGAGCTGGCGCCGGACTACGGTCCGCGCGCCTCGGCGCAGCTCGCCGCCAGGCTCGCCTATCGCACGATCGGCCTGGCGTTGGCGGAGTGAGCCGTGGCGCACGGGCAGGCGGGCGCCTGTTACGCCCCGGCGCGGCGCTCGAGGCGGGCCTGCTGCACGGCGTGTTGCTCTTCGGGGCTGAAGCGCTTCAGGCAGTCGCGGCAGGTGAAGCCGATCGGTGGCCGTTTCTGCCACATATCGGCCGCGCTGGCCCAGGCCGGCGCCACCACGGGATGGCGGCATGAGTGCGGATCGGCCGGCGGCAGCGGCGTGTTTGGCTCGGGGTTGTCTCCGCTGAACAGGCGGGCGAGGAAGCTCATAACGCAGATACTCCAACACAGCGGCACGGCGCCCGCGGGCGATGCCGTGCGTTCACTACCGCAGATCTCGAATCCGCTCCGGCCGGGCTTTAGCGATCCGCGGGAGCCGGGGCTGGTACCTCGTCATCCGAGCGCATAGTGCTGGTGCTGGACACCCGCAACACCCACAGGCCGGCTGCCCTGTGGGCCGCGTTCCCGCTGGCAGCGGCGCACCGGTGGAACGCCACGCTGGCGTGGCCCTCCACGCCCACGCAGGGCAAGTGGCTGAACATGGCCGAGATCGCGTTCTCGGTGCTCGCGCGGCAGTGGCGGGACCGGCGCAGCGCGGACAAGCGGGTGCTGAAGGGCGCAATCGCCCGCTGGCAGGCGCGGCGCCAGCAGGCCGGCACCGGTAGCCGCTGCCCGCTGCAAGCGGCGCCGTCTCTCCCCGGCAATCCCGCAGGGATGAGGTACCAGCAGATGCGGCGGGGCTCCTGCTTGTGGTCATGACCAGTGCGGAAGTCGTGGCCGGAAAGCTGACTCGCTGCTTCGCGAATCATCGCCTCTATCATGCTCGCCCTCCGCGGTTCGCTGCCGCCCATGACGGGCGGACGGGGCCACGATACACCGCGGCCGGCCATCCCAGCCTGTTGCGATACCGCAAGGCGCCGCCACCGGTCAATTCTTGACAGGTTCCAAATAACGGCCGATAGTGCAGGCATGCCCAGCGCAAACGACGACCCGGTCCAGCGCCTGCGTGCGGCAGGGCTTCGCATCACGACCCCGCGACTGGAGGTCCTCAGGGCTCTCACCCAGGGACCATCGCATATCGGCGCGGATCGCATTGCCGCAGCCGTGCGTGCGCGGACAGGCAGCATCTCGGCTCAGACGGTGTACAACGTGGTGGCGTCGCTGATCGCAGCCGGGTTGGTGCGCCGGATCGAACCCGCGGGCGGTCCCAGCCTGTACGAGCTGCGGGTGGGTGACAACCACCATCACATCGTCTGTCGCCGGTGCGACGCCATCGCCGATGTCGACTGTGCGGTTGGCGATACCCCGTGCCTGACGGCTGCCAACGACTCGGGCTACGAGATCGACGAAGCCGAGGTCATCTACTGGGGCCGATGTCCCGCGTGTGTCGCGGCCGCTGCTGTCTCGTCCGGCGAGGGTTCGCGGACACGCAGTGTGCGCCAGCAGCCAGGCGAAACTGCCCGCGAGCCAGAGCAACCGGGATCAAGAGCGATGAGCCATTAGGTCAGTGGAATGAGCCATTAGGCCATTAGCATTCGAAGGAACCAGCCTGAAAGGAGAAGAACCGACATGTCTGAGCGCGGCAGCGACAGCGAGAACCCAGCAATCCCTTCCCCAACTCCCAAGCCGACCCGGCCCAGGTCGAACCGAGACTGGTGGCCGAATCAGCTTGATCTCTCGGTGCTCCGCCAGCACTCGCCCCAGCCCAATCCGCTGGGCGAGGACTTCGACTACCGGGAGGAGTTCAGGACACTCGACGTCGAAGCGCTGAAGCGGGACATCTTCGAGCTGATGACGACATCGCAGGACTGGTGGCCGGCCGACTACGGCCACTACGGGCCGCTCTTCATCCGCATGTCGTGGCACGCCGCGGGCACGTACCGCATCGCCGATGGCCGGGGCGGTGGCGGCGCCGGCGCCCAGCGCTTCGCTCCCCTCAACAGTTGGCCCGACAACGCGAGCCTCGACAAGGCGCGCCGCTTGCTCTGGCCGATCAAGCAGAAGTACGGCCGCAAGATCTCCTGGGGTGATCTGATCATCTTCGCCGGCAACTGTGCCGTGGAATCCATGGGGCTCAAGACGTTCGGCTTCGGCTTCGGGCGAGAGGACATCTGGGAGCCCGACGAGATCTTCTGGGGTTCCGAGGACACGTGGCTCGGCGACGAACGTTACAGCGGTGACCGGGAGCTCGCCAATCCGTTCGCTGCGGTGCAGATGGGCCTGATCTACGTGAATCCGGAGGGGCCGAACGGCAACCCCGATCCGCTGGCTGCCGCCAGGGACATTCGCGAGACGTTTCGCCGCATGGCGATGAATGATGAGGAGACGTTTGCACTCATCGCCGGCGGACACACGTTCGGCAAAACACATGGTGCTGCCGATGCCATCAAGTACGTCGGCCCCGAACCGGAAGGTGCTCCTATTGAGCAGCAAGGGCTCGGCTGGAAGAACGGCTTTGGCAGCGGCAAGGGCGACGACACGATCACCAGCGGCCTGGAGGGCGCCTGGACCAACAAGCCGACGAAGTGGGACAACGGCTACCTGGATAACCTGCTTAACTACGACTGGAAGCTGACGAAGAGCCCAGCCGGCGCGAATCAGTGGACGCCCACGGATCCATCGGCCCAGGGCGCCGTGCCCGATGCGCATGATCCGTCGAAGCGGCACGCCCCGATGATGCTGACGACGGACCTTTCGCTGAAGCTCGATCCGATCTACGCGCCGATCGCGAAACGCTTCTACGAGCACCCGGAGGAGCTGGCAGACGCGTTCGCCAGGGCGTGGTACAAGCTGTTGCATCGCGACATGGGACCCGTCTCGCGCTACCTCGGCCCGTGGGTTCCGGAGCCGCAGTTGTGGCAGGATCCCGTCCCCGCGGTCGATCATGAACTGATCGGGGAGCAGGACATCGCCGCCCTCAAGGGCAAGATCCTCGCGTCGGGGCTAACCGTCTCGCAGCTCGTCTCCACCGCCTGGGCGGCGGCGGCGAGCTTCCGCGGCACCGACAAGCGCGGCGGGGCGAACGGCGCGCGGCTTCGCCTTGCGCCGCAGAAGGACTGGCCGGTCAACGAGCCGCCCAAGCTGGCGAAGGCGCTGCAGACGCTCGAACAGATCCAGCAGGACTTCAACCGAACGCAAACCGGCGGCAAGCGGGTCTCGCTCGCGGATGTAATCGTCCTGGGCGGCTGTGCGGCCGTGGAGCAGGCGGTGAAGAGCGCCGGGCACAACGTCACGGTTCCGTTCGCGCCGGGGCGCACCGACGCCTCGCAGCAGCAGACCGACGTGGAGTCGTTCGCGGTGCTTGAACCGAGAGCCGACGGCTTCCGCAACTACCTCCGAGGCGAAGAGACGTTGTCGCCGGAGACCCTGCTGCTGGACCGGGCCAACCTGTTGACGCTGACCCCTCCCGAGATGACGGTGCTCGTCGGCGGCATGCGTGCCCTGAACGCCAACCACGGGCAATCCCAGCACGGCGTCTTCACCAGGCGGTCCGAGACGCTGACCAACGACTTCTTTGTGAACCTGCTCGACATGGGCACGGAATGGAAGCCGTCCGCCTCGGCTGAGCACGTGTACGAGGGGCGTGATCGCGCCACGGGCGAGCGTAAGTGGACCGGCACCGCGGTCGACCTCGTCTTCGGCTATAATGACCAGCTCCGCGCCATCTCGGAGTTCTACGCCTGTGACGATGCTAAAGAGCGGTTCGTGCGTGACTTCGCGGCTGCGTGGGACAAGGTGATGAATCTTGATCGCTTCGACCTTGTCGCTCAGGGCTCGGGCGTGCGGCCGCTCGCGGCCGCGGCCGGCGACTAACCGGCACTCAACGGCGATCTGGCAACACCCGGGCGCGGCGTGCCGCGCCGGGGGTGTTGTGCTGTCTGGCGATCGCACGCCTGACGCTCGCTCATGCCCAGGATGGGATCGTCGGAGGGCGAGGGCGAAGGCGGCAGCGGCGCTGCGGGCGCATCCACCGCGAGCGCTCGCCGGTCCAGGCGCTCGGTGGGCGCCGGGGTGGCGTTCGCCCGGTTCGGCGCGGACCCGGGTTCCGGCGCCGGCGCCAGGTACGGCTCACCTGCCAGCGTGTGCTGAGGGGCGCAATCGCCCGCTGGCAGGCGCGGCGCCAGCAGGCCGGCACCGGTAGCCGCTGGCGCTTCACCACGGCCGCTGCCCGCTGCAAGCGGCGCCGTCTCTCCCCGGCAATTCCGCAGGGATGAGATACTAGACGAAGCTCACGCTCCACGACTGCATCACGCCGTCTCTATAGGGCATCACGCCGTGGAAGGTCGGGGCATCGCGCTGGAAGACGAAGTCGAGCCAGAGGCGATCGCCCTCCCAGAGGTTGAGCGCCTGCAATCCGGCGAGCGGCACCCATTCGAGGCGCCCCTCCGGGTTTTCGTCGAGCGGCTCGCCGTGCCAGCGGTCGATGCGGAAGACGAAGCCGAACCAGTCTTCGCCGCCCTTGCCGAAGCCGGGCCAGTTCAGCGTGCCGCGCAACGTCAGCTCGTCGGCCTCGATGCCGGCCTCTTCGCGCAGCTCGCGCTGCATCGCCGCGGCCACGTCTTCGTTCGCTTCGACTTTGCCGCCCAGCCCGTTGTACTTGCCCAGATGCACGTCGTCCGGCCGGCGATCGCGATGAATCATCAACACCGAAGCGCCGTCGGGCGAGAGCACGTAGCCGAGCGTGGCAAGCACGGGAGCATAGCGCGCCATCCGAAACTCCGCGGCGCAGGGTCGCCGGCCGGATCGTAGCATGGATCTGCCGCCGCACACGTCTATGATGGCGGCGTGGCGCCGAGCTGCGCGTCGCAATCGGCGCCTTCCTTGCCTGTCGCGCCCGCGGAGGACTGTCATGCCCATTTCCGCGACCATCGTCGGGCGCACGCTCGGGCCGCGCAGCGTGACGCTCAGCGCGCGGCGTATCATGGCCTTCGCCGCCGGCACGGAAGACCGCAACCCACACTACTTCGACGACACAGCCGCGCCGCCGCTGGCGCCGCCCCTGCTTGCGGTGTCTTTGGAGTGGCCGCTGCTGGTGGCGCTGCGTGCCGAGCTTCCCGGCACGGGTCGTGACGAGCTGCGCCGCGGGGTCCATGCCGCGCACGATGTGACCTTTCATCGCCTGCCGCGCGCCGGTGAGACGCTGCGCAGCACGGCGACGATCGTGGCGCTGGAGCGCCGGCCGAGTGGCGCCGGCCTGCTCACCCGGCTCGACACGATCGACGCGGCGGGCGCACCCGTGTTCACGACGTACAACCGCGGCGTCTATCGCGGCGTCGAACTGGCTGGCGAGCCGCTGCGGCTGGATCTGCCGCCGCCCATTCCAGCCGCGCCGGCGGACGGCGGCTGGTCCAGCACGATCGACGTGCCCTGGGGCGCCGCGCACGTCTATACCGAGTGCGCGGACATCTGGAACCCGATTCACACCGAGCGTTCGGCAGCACTGGCCGCCGGCCTGCCGGACATCATCCTGCACGGCACGGCCACGCTCGGCTATGCGGCGCAAACGATCGTCGATCGCGCCTGCGGCGGCGACCCCACGCGGCTGCTGCGCCTCACGGCTCGCTTCGGCGCCATGGTGTTTCCGGGCACCTCGTTGACCATCCACAGCGGCACGCCGTGCGCGATCGAAGACGGCGCCGCGATCGGGTATCGCGTGGAAACGGCCGACGGCGCCCCGGCGATCCGCGACGGCGTGGCGCTGCTGCGTTCCGCCTGAGCATCGCACCGTTCAGTGTGCTGCACATCGTCTACGCCCGAGGTCCGGCAGCCGGTAGAATAAGGGGAGAGTGCCGGACCAGCGGCGCGCAGAGCGGGCGGCATGGCAGACGAAGCGAGGAATGAGCCGGCGCGGCGACCGCTCTGGCCGCTGCGGCAGGCCGAATCGGCGATCGAACAGCGCATCCGTGAGGCGGCCGAGGCCGGCGCCTTCGACAACCTGCCCACGCGTGGCAAGCCCGTGCCGCTCGATCTGAAAGACGCCTACGACCGCGACGCCTGGTTCGTCAACCGCACGATGAAAAGCCTCGGCGCCGTGCCGGCATGGATGGAGCTGGGCAAAGAGATCGACGCCGCCGAGGCGCGTTTCCGCTGGATGCGTGAGGATTTCGCCCGCTGGCTGGCTGAAATGCGCAGCGCGCTGCTGCCGCTGCCACCCGAGGCGCGCGCCGTGCAGCGGCCCGGCGTCGAGTTGCGCTACGAGGACCGCTTCGCGCGCTACCGCAAGCTGGCCGAAGAGCTGCGCGCCCAGATCGAGCGCTTCAATCACGAGGTGCCCGTGCGCATGCTGGAGAAGCCCGGCGTCTGGGTGGCACACGAGTTGAGCCGCCTGCAGGAACCGTTCGCCGCGCTCCGGGATGAGCTTGGCTGGGACCAGGCCGCGCGCGTCGAGCCGCCCGCGCCCGCCGCGGCGTCTGCAGCGGACCATGCGCCGGTTGATCTTGGAACCGCTCGCGAGCGCGGCCGCCACCTGCTGGAGATCTGGCGGCGCGGCGGGCGAGGGAGCAGCCAGCGCCCCGACGGCGATCGCCGGCATCGCTCGGGCTCACCGTAGCGCCCCGTACTGTTCGACGCTCGCAACCGTTTCGCTTGGCCACGATCGGGCCGCATGGTGAAGCGTCGCAAGCCGAGCTATACTGCCAACGATGAAGCTGCTGGAGCGGGATGCCTTCCTCGATCAGCTCACCGATCTGCTGGCCAGGGCGGCCGGCGGGCAGGGCCGGCTCGTGCTGCTGGGCGGCGAGGCCGGCGCCGGCAAGACGGCCCTCGTGCAGCAGCTTTGCCATGCCCGCGCCGGTGGCGCACGCGTGCTGCTCGGCGCCTGCGACGCGCTGACCACGCCGCGGCCGCTCGGGCCGCTCGTCGATATCGCCCTTGTGGCTGGCGGAGAGCTGCAGCGGGTGCTCGAAGGCGGCGAGCCGAGGGACCGCCTCTTCGCGTCGTTCCTTGCCGAGATCTCTGCTGGCGAAAGGCCTTGCATCGTCGTCTTCGAGGACATGCACTGGGCCGACGACGCCACGCTCGACCTGCTGCGCTATCTGGGCCGGCGCATCGGCGGCGCCCGCGCACTGCTGATCGTCACCTACCGTAGCGACGAAGTCGGGGCGCGGCACCCGCTGCGGGTTGCGCTGGGCGATCTGGCGACCGCCGCGGTCACGCGTCTGATCCTGCCGCCGCTCTCGCTCGACGCCGTGCGCAGCCTGATGAAGGAGAGCCCGCTCGATCCTGTGCTGGTACACGGCCGCACCGGCGGCAACCCGTTCTTCGTCACAGAGCTGCTCGCTGCGCATGGGCCGGGCACGCCGGCAACGGTGCGGGACGCGATTCTCGCCCGCGTCGCGCGCCTCTCGGCCGCTGGCCAGGCGGCGCTGGAGGCAGCGGCGGTGATCGGCACACGGATCGAGCCGTGGCTGCTGCTGGTGCTCGCCGCGCCAGCCGCGGCGCTCGACGAGTGCCTGGCGACAGGGATGCTGCAGGCGGCGGAGGACGTGCTCGCCTTTCGCCACGAACTGGTGCGCGAGGCGGTGCTGGAAACCCTCTCCCCGCTGCGTCGCACGGAACTGCACCGCGGCGCGCTCGCGGCGCTGCGCAACCGTCCCGACGCCGTGCAGTTGGCCGCGCGGCTCGCCCATCACGCCGAGGCAGCGGGCGATAACGAGGCCGTGCTCGCCTACGCCCCCGCGGCGGCCCGGCAGGCGGCAGCGTTGAAAGCGCACCGCGAGGCGGTCTCGCAGTACACGCGGGCGCTGCGCTGCGCCGGCGGCATGCCGCCCGCCCCGCGCGCCGAGCTGCTTGAGGCGCTGGCGTACCAGTGCTACCTCACGGACCGCCACGACGAGGCCGTCGTCGCCTGGGCGCAGGCGCTCGAGCTGCGGCGCGCGCTGGGCGATCCGCTGCGGGAAGGCGACATTCTGCGCTGGCTGTCGCGCCCGCTGTGGTATCTGGGACGGCACGCAGAGGCCGAAGCGTCGGTGCGCAGCGCCCTGCGGGTGCTGGAGCCGCTACCGCCCGGCGCCGAGCTGGGCTGGGCGTACAGCGATCTGGCGCGCCTGCACATGACCGCGCGCCAATCCGCCGCCGCGATTGATTGGGGTGAGCAGGCGGCCGCGCTCGGCGAGCGGCTGGGCGACACGGCGCTGCGGTCGCACGCGCTCAACAACGTGGGCTGCGCCCGACTGCAAAACGGCGACGAGCGCGGCTGGGTGCAACTCGATCGCAGCCTCGAGCTGGCGCTGGCCGGCAACCACGAAGAGCACGCCGGACGAGCGTATGCCAACCTCTCCACACGTGCGCTCGCCTCGCTCCAGCTTGACCGTGCCGCGCGGTATCTCGACGAAGGGCTCGCCTACGCCATCGACCATGACGTGCAGACCTACTACCTCTGCATGCTGGGCTCGCGCCCATACCAGCTTTTGCGGCAGGGGCGCTGGAGCGAGGCGACGGACGTGGCCACGCTGCTGCTGGCGCGCCCGGCACTCTCGCCGCTGTACCGGATCGAGGGGCTCGTTGCGCTCGGGCGTATACGGGCCAGACGGGGCGATCCGGAGGTGGCCGCGGTGCTGGACGAGGCGCTGCGGCTCGCCACGCCGATCGGAGGAGTTTGGCTGGCAACCGTGCAGGCCGCGCGGGCTGAAGCGGCCTGGCTGGCCGGTGATGCGGCCCGCGCGGCAGACGAGGCGCGGGGCGCTTTCGACGAAGCCATCGAGCACAACGACCGCTGGCTGGCGGGCGAGCTGGCACTGGCGCTCTGGCGGGCCGGCCGGCTGAACGCGCTCCCGCCGGCCGCGGCGGAGCCCTACGCGCTGCAGATCGCCGGCCAGTGGCGGGCAGCCGCGGCGCAGTGGCAGGCGTTTGGCTGTCCCTATGACGCCGCGCAGGCGCTCGTCGACGGCGACGAGCCGGCGCTGCGCGAGGCGCTGGCCACCTTCGAGCGGCTCGGAGCGCGGGCAGCGTCCGGCATGGCGGCGCGGCGCCTGCGCGCCCTCGGCGTGCGCGGCGTGCCGCGCGGGCCACGTAGCGCTACCCGCGCCAACGTCGCCGGGCTCACGGCGCGGGAAGTGGAGATCTGGAGCCTGCTGGGCGAGGAGCGGCGCAACGCAGAGATCGCCGAGCGGCTCTTCCTCTCGCCGCGCACCGTCGATCACCACGTCTCGTCCATCCTCACCAAGCTCGGCGTGCGCTCGCGCGCCGAGGCCGCCCGCTGCGCCCGCGAGCGAGGCGCACCGGCGGCGCAGCCACACAACCGCGCCTCGTAAGATAGGCAACTCGCCTCTCTAATCTGGGCGGCCCTCCCGATGAACGCGTTCGTCCGGGCTGGCAGCATGAAGCTCGCCGGCAGCAGCGACACAGCAGTTTGGGAGGAACGATCATGCCACGCTATCTGGTCGAACGCAGTTTTCCCGACGGTCTTGGCATTCCGCTGAACGACGAAGGAGCGGCGGCCTGCCTGGCCGTCGTCGGCAACAATGCCGACCACGGCGTGACCTGGGTGCAATCGTACGTGAGCGAGGACAAGCGGAAGACGTACTGCATCTACGACGGCCCGGACCCCGAGGCGATCCGCCGCGCCGCCGCGCACAACCAGCTCCCCGTCGACCGCATCACCAAAATCAGCGTGCTCGACCCGTACTTCTACCGATAGTGTGGCGCCGGCGCAGGCGGATCGCAGCGCGCCGCAGCCTGCTGTCTGCGACGATCCGCGGCTGAGCCAGGCACGCACGGCCTGCCGTCCGCGCTCATTCCGCCTGCTCACCCGGTTCAGCCGGTTCACAAGGAGCATGGCAATGCAACGACGCTGGCTGCTTTTACCGACGCTTGCGCTGGTGGTCCTGGCAGTCTTCATCGCACCGCCAACGCACGTCACGCACGCCGCCGATGTCTGGGACGTACAGCTCTCGGGCGACGTGGCGGCCGAAGGGATCATGGCGAACGCCTTCTTCCCGGGTACGCTCACGGTTCACCAGGGCGACAGCGTGCGCTGGACCTGGGCCACGACCCTCGCGCCGCACACGGTCTCCTTTCCGGGTCCGGGTGCTGCGCCCGACATCTTCACGCCGGGCCCGGACAGCGGCTCGGTGCAGGGTGGGCCCGGCTTCTTTCCACAGGGCGACGTGGGGCCGGACAATAGCGGCACCTTCGACGGCAGCCAGGCCACCGGCTCCGGCGTCCCGCTGGACCCAAACACGCCGCCCTTCCGGCTAACATTCACGCAGCCGGGGATCTATCCATACCTTTGCCTCACCCATCCCGGCATGCACGGCAGCGTCGAGGTGTTACCAGCCGGCGCGACGCTCGCCGAGACGCCTGCCCAGGCCAAGACGCGCGGCGCCGGCGAGTTCAACGACCTGGTGGATCAACTCCGCTCGACGTTGAGCGGAGCGAGCGCACCGCAGGCCGCCGCTGCAACGGGTGTGACGACGCATCTCGTCGCAGCGGGCATCAGCAACGCGGCCGGGATGAGCGCGTTGTCGTTTATACCAGCGAATGTGACGGTACACCAGGGTGACCTCGTGATGTGGGCGGTCGAAGACCCGTTCGAAGTACACACCGTGACGTTTACCTCCGGAGCGACGCAGCCGGCCCTGCTGCAGGTGACGCCGCAGGCATCGGGTCCGCCGCTCGCGCTGATTCCTGCCAACGTGTACAGCCCGGTCGGCGGTGGAAGCTACGACGGCAGCGGCTACACCAACTCAGGGTTCTTCGGACCGGGCGGCGGCTTCGCCCTCCGCATCGACGCGCCGCCGGGAACATACGACTACCTGTGCCTCATTCACGGCCCCACGCCGATGCGCGGCACGATCACCGTCGTCCAATAGGTTCGGTGCACGAACCCGGCCTCGAATCGGTTCGGCACGCTGGCCGGTCGCCACTCGTTCGCCCGCGAGCGGGTCGCTGGCCAGCGTGCAGCGGACGCCTGTCGTTGCGTTCACACCGGCACCGTCCACACCTTCACAGCGCGTCACACCGTGTTCACCGTACGGTCATGTTGTCGAGACCGCGTGGTAACACCCGCTGCCGATACTGAATGCAGTGAAGGGTGCGAGGTGAGAGGCGCGATGTTTGTAGATGAACTGCTGGTCGCAGCGCGGCTGGCCGATCTGGATCGCGACGCGGCGCTGCGCTGCTGCAGACGCGGGCGCGGTGGTTGCTGGAACTGCGGACCGGCGTGCGAGCGCTGGCTTTCTCAGTCGGTGGAGGTGTGGCCATGACCGATGCAAACGACCTGCCGATCACCCGCTCCGAGATCGGGCCGCTGGGCGAGGGTACGCCGGGCTTCGTCTCGCGTCGCCGCGCCTGGCTGCATCGCGTGCTCGCCGCCCAGCGCGACGCCCGCGGCGCCGAACTTTCGTAGACATGGTTACAAAACCGGCTCGCGCTCCAGTTCCGGAGCATGCAACGGCGTGTAGCCGCCGGTTTTGAAACCATCTGTTGGCTCGCCTTCCCCGTTTCAAGCAACGACGGCCGCCCTCCGCTCGTCCTATGCTTATGCACAGGCATGAGAGGAGGGCGGCATGCTGTTTACCGCTCGCCAACCGCTGAGAACGGCGCTGATCGCGCTAGCCGCGATCGCGCTCTTGATCGCACTGGCCGACCGGCGCGCGATCGCACAGACGCCCGCGGTCAGCCCGTCGCCAACGCCGAGCGCCGGCACGCCGGGCGCCGCGCAAACTCCCGCCGCAACCGCGGCACCGGCGCAAGCCTCGCCCGCGGCCGGCGGCACGGAGATCACGCGCGCCAGCGATGGCCAGACCATCCACGTTCCGCTGGACGGCAGCGTGACGGTGCGGCTGGGCGAAGACCTCGACTGGACCGTGAGCTTCGATCCGCAGGGCGTTTTGCAATCACGGCCCGGCGTGGGCACACTGGCACGTGGTGTGCAGGCCGTGCTGCGTGCGGCGCAGCCCGGCACGACGACCATGACCGCCGAGGGCCGGCCGCACTGCAACCCCGGACAGGCCTGCGCCCAGTTCATCGTCTCCGTGATCGTCACGATCGTCGTCGATCCGGCAGGCGGCACGCAGCAGCCGGCGCCTTCGCCCACTGCGCCGGCTCCCGCTACACCGCCTGCCCCGCCGGCGAGCGCCACGGCGGCGCCGGGCGTCGCGCTGCCGAACACGGGCGCCGGCGGCAGCGGCGGGACGGCTGACGGCGCGCTGTTTGCCGTACTCGGAGCAGCGGCGGCGCTGCTGCTGGCCGCGGGCTGGCGGCTGCGTGCCCGCGCCCGGCGGCGCACCTACTGACCCCTGCGTGAGGAACTAAAGGCCTGTCTCTGGCGCGGGACGGTGGTACGTGCAGACCGCTCGGCAGGGACCTGAGGGGGTTTAGAGTTCAGTGCAGGGGTCAGTAACCCCGCCGCGCGTGAACGCGCGTCTCCCTTTCCTACAAGGAAAGGGTTGGCTTGAGGACTACCGGATCTCCTCGGCTCCCACCCTTCCCCTATGGGGAAGGGTGGGAGCCGCCTGTGGCGTCAGGGATAGGCGCTGCCGCTGCTGCCGGCGTATACTCTCGCCATTCGCTTGCGGGGAGGCAGACAGAGATGGATGTCGGCGGGCTGTTTTCGGTGAAGGGCAAGACGGCGATCGTGACGGGCGCATCCTCCGGCCTGGGCGAGCGGTTCGCCGAGGTGTTGGCCGGCGCGGGCGCCAACGTGGTGCTCGCCGCCCGGCGCACTGACCGGCTCAACGAGGCAGCAAAGCGCATCGAGGACACGGGCGGCACGGCGCTGGCTCAGACCTGTGATGTTTCCGACTCGCAGAGCGTGCAGGCGCTGGTGGCGGAGGCGTGTCAGCGCTTCGGCCGCGTCGATATTCTCGTCAACAACGCCGGCCTGTCCGCCGAGGCAGGGCTGATGCCCGAACGCATCCCGGATGAGCTGTTCGTGCAGACGATCCAGGTGAACCTGAACGGCGTGTATTTCTGCTGCCGCGCCGTGGCCGAGCGCATGCTCGCGGACGGCAAAGGCGGTTCGATCATCAACATCGCCTCGATCATGGGCCTCTCCGGCCAGCAAAACGCGCCGGTGGCCTACCAGGCATCGAAAGCGGCGGTGATTAACATCACCCGCAATCTGGCCTGCAGCTGGGCCGACCGCGAGGTGCGTGTCAACTGCATTGCCCCCGGCTGGTTCGAGAGCGAGATGACCGCCGGCTGGTTCGCTGTGCCGCAGTTTCTGGCCCGCTTCAAAGCGCAGGCGCCGATGAACCGCATCGGCCGCCGCGACGAGCTGGATGGGGTGCTGCTGTATCTGGCCAGCGAGGCTTCCAGCTTCGTCACCGGCCAGACGTTCGCCGTCGATGGCGGCTTGAGCGCGGCCGTCAGCGGCCCGCAGTACGACGCGGAGCTGTTCGCCATGCAGGCCGCGATCATTCCCGGTGGCCTCGGCGAGCGGATTATGCCCGCGTAAGGCGCGCCCGCGGCGTTCGGCCCACTATCCCCCTTCCCCTTTCCCCCAATCCTGGAGGGAAAGGGGCGATCCCGGGTTGGAGCGATCCGTAAGGGCGTCGAGATAACCGATCAGCGATCGGAACGCCCGACGCCGAATCGCCCCTCTCCCAGGATTGGGAGAGGGGAAGGGGGTGAGGGCGAGGGCCGACCGTGACGGAATCGCCTTCCGGCAGCACCCAGGCGCCGGCGCCCGGCTGAACGGCGTCGGCCGCGACGTAGCGCTGCGCCGCCGCGTCCCAGGCGAACGCCGCGCTGGCGCCCGCGATTGCCGCGGGCGTGGCTCCGTCTGGATCGCCGGCCAGGAGCCAGGCGCCTGCCGGCCCGCCCAATTGCAGCGGGTCGTGCGTGGCCGCCGGCAGCGCCAGCATCGTCGTCTCCGCAAAGAAGGCCCAGTAGCCGTGGCCGGGTAGCAGCGGCTCGCCCGCCGCCACGCGCGTGTACGCGCCCTTGTTCGCATCCCAGCCGAAGGCCTCGACCGGCAGCCGGCCCGTGGGCGGCATGGAGACGAGGTTCCAGCCGGGCTGATAGGTCGCCATCGTCAGAGCGGGCGGCGTCTGCGCCACCACGATCGTGACCTTGAAAACGAAGGCGATCGCCGGGCAGATCGGTCCGGGGCAGGGCGGGCCGCCGGTGGCATCGATCGTCGTCGTACCAGGCGCGGCGGCGGCGTAGAGCGCGTTGTCGATACTCGGGCCAGGCAGCGGCGACAACACCGCCGGGTCGATGCCGCTGATGCTCAGCCCGCGCACGGCGCCGAACCGCAAGGCGATCAGATCGCCCACGCCCACGTTCAGCGTCGCGCCCGTGTCGCTCAGGGCGAAGGTGTGTTCCGCACCACTCGCGGACGGTGTGCCCTGCGCGTGGGCGTAGCGACCTTGCGCCAGCGCGAACGCCGCCAACACCACCAGCGCGAGCACCGCGCCGGCGCGGCGCCAACTGCTCCGCCCTCCGCGACCGCTGCCTGCCATCGCCGCTGCCTCCGTGTTCCTGCTCCAAACAGTGGACGCGGGCGCGCCCTGAATCGTTGCAGCGGCTCTGGCAGAGGCGCATCCGACGGATCGGTAACAGGAGTAACAGTTACGTTACGATAATGCGGCCGTCGAGCATGAGGCATGGCAGCGTACTGCGGTATCATCTCACGCGAACACATCTGTTCCCCGGAGCCACGTTGGTGAACGAACGGCGGGCAGGCGCCGCCTGGTTGACGGTACTGCTGGCCGCTTTGTGCGCCGCCGGACTGCTGGCGCTGTTCGTGCTGCCGCTGGCCTTCGCCGCCGGCCGCGGCAGCACGCAGGCCACGGCCGGATCGGCGCTGCTCACGCTGCTGCTGGCTGCCGGCTTCGGCGTGTTGCTCTGGCAGCGGCTGCGACTGGCCGGCCGCCAGGCCGCCAGCGACCGCTACATCCGCAGCCTGCTGGATACCTCGGTCGATCCGATGGTCGTGCTGGACGCCTCGGACTTCCGCCTGCTGGACGCGAACCGCGCCGCCGAAACCGTGACCGGCTACAGCCGCGCCGAGCTGCTCGGCATGTCTGCGGCCGAACTGCGCCTGCCGGAAGATCGTCCGGGTCTTGCCGGCACCGTGGCGCGGGCACGGGCGACGGGAGGCACGGCAACACCGTACCCGCTGACCTGGCTGCGTAAGGACGGCAGCCACGTGGCGATGGAATTTACCAACGGCGCCACCAAACTCGGCGGCCGCGCCGTCGTCGTGGCGACGGGGCGCGACGTCACCGCGCGACTACGGGCAGAAGCTGAACTGCAGCGCAGTCAGCGCCGCTTCCGGGCGCTGATCGAGAACGCCGCCGAAATCGTCACCGTGATCGACGCTACCGGCACGATCGTCTATCAGAGTCCGTCGCTCGAACGTGTACTCGGCCGCACGCCGGAGGAGACGATCGGCGGCAGCGTGCTGCGCTACGCCGATCCGGCAGACGTGGCGGCGTTGCGGCCGCGGATCGCGGTACTCGCCACCACACCGGGCGAGATCCTCGTCGGCTCGGTCCGCATTCAGCACGCCGACGGTTCCTGGCGGGTGCTGGAGATCGTCGCCTCCAACCTGCTGAACGATCCGGCGGTGGCGGGCATTGTCCTGAACTCGCGCGACGTGACCAAACGCGTGCAGTCCGAAGCGGCGGAGGGACACCGCACCGCCTACCTCGCGGCATTGCACGAGGCGGCGCTGGCCGTGGGCAGTGAACTGGACCCGCATGCGGCGCTGAACACGATCGTCACCCGCGCGGCGGCGGCGCTGGATTCGCCGGCCGGGTCGATCATGCTGCTGGCGCCGGACGGCGAATCGCTGCTGACGGACGTATCGATCGGCGACGCCCGCAAATTCGAGGGCCGGCGCGTACCGCGCGGCGGGCTCGCCGGCCGGGCGCTCGACACAAGCCAGTCGCAGACGGTGCAGGACTACGAGGAGTGGGAGGGCCGGCTGCCGGAAGCGTTGCGCGGCGTACGGCCCGGCGCGATTCAGGCGCTGGTGGCGACGCCGTTGATCTCACGCGGGCAGCCGCTGGGGGTGATCAGCCTTTCGCGCTCACAGGCGGGGCGGCCGTATACCGCGGCTGAGGTCGCGGCGCTGGAGCAGTTCGCGCAGATCGCGGCGATCGCGCTGGAGAACGCGCGGCTGCATGCAGCGCTGCAGGCCGAACTGGCGGAGCGCACCCGCGCCGAGGCCGAGGTGCGGCGCGTGAACGCCAAATTGGAGCAGCGGGTGGCCGAGCGCACCGCCGAGCTTGCGGCAGCGAATGCTGAGCTTGCGGGGGCCAACAAAGAACTGGAATCGTTCACCTACACGGCCTCGCACGACCTGCGGGCGCCGCTGCGCACGATCGACGGCTTCTCGCGCATCGTGCTGGAGGACTACGGCGAGAAGCTGCCGGCGGAGGCGCAGCGCTTTCTGAACACCGTGCGCGAGGGCGCCCAGCAGATGGCGCGGCTGATCGACGATCTGCTCGCCTTTTCGCGCGTCGGGCGCCAGCCGCTGACGAAGCGGCCGGTGCAGCCGCGGGCGATCGTGGAGCAGGTGCTGGCCGAGCTGAGCGTGGCGCAACGGGGCGAGCGGCTGCAGATTTGCCTGGGCGAACTGCCGCCGGCCGAGGCCGATCCAGCGCTGCTGAAGCAGGTCTACACGAATCTCCTTTCCAATGCGCTGAAATACTCCCGCCCGCGCGCCCGCGCGGAGATCGAGATCGGCGCGGAGGACGGCGCGGTGCCCGTCTATTTCGTGCGCGACAACGGCGTGGGCTTCGATGAGCGCTACGCCAATAAGCTGTTCGGGGCGTTTCAGCGGCTGCACCGGCAGGAGGAGTTCGAGGGTACGGGCGTGGGGTTGGCGATCGTCCAGCGCATCGTGCACCGGCACGGTGGCCGCGTCTGGGCGCGGGGCAAGCTGGACGCAGGCGCGACGTTCTCGTTTACGCTGGCCCCCTCCCCAATCCTTTCCCATTCCGTTCCACGCCCTGGAGAAGGGAGCGGGGCAGGGACCAAAGGAGGGGTCGGCGCGGCCGATACTGATGATGGTGGCATTTCCGCAGATGCGCCCGCGCCCGGCGAGGCTCAGCAGACGCACGAGGGGGCATAGCGCGGCATGAACGAGGACGGCGAGCCTGTGGAGATCCTGCTGGTGGAAGATAACCCGAACGACGTGGAGCTGACGCTGCGCGCCTTTCGCCGGCTCAACCTCTCCAATCGCATTCACGTGGCGCGCGACGGCGCCGAGGCGCTCGACTTCATCTATCGCACCGGCCCGCACGCCGGGCGCGCGGACGAGTCGCCGCGCCTGATTCTGCTGGATCTCAAGCTGCCGAAGATCGACGGGCTGGAGGTGCTGCAACGGCTGAAGGCCGACCCGGCCACGCGGCCGATCCCCGTGGTCGTCCTGACCTCATCTTCGGACGAACGCGATATGGTGGAAAGCTATCAACTGGGTGTGAACAGCTACATCGTCAAGCCGGTGGATTTCGATCAGTTTCTGGATGCGGCGAAGCAGATCGGCTATTACTGGCTGCTCGTCAACCGGGCGCCGGAGGGGTCGGCTCAGGGCTGAGCGGAAGCAAGCGCCACGTGTAACGGCGTCGCTGCTTGCTCGTTGCACGGATGATAGCCATTCGCCAAAAGCCGCGACGCGCGGCGTTTATAGTATGGGATACCGGTGCTGTCATCCGTGCAGCACGTTTGTGAGGACGACATGGCAAGGCCGTTGCGCGTGCTGATCCTGGAAGACGTGCGGGCCGACGCCGAGCTGGTCGTCCACGAGCTGCGGCGGGCCGGCTTCGCGCCGGACTGGCGCATGGCGGCCACCGAGGCCGACTATCTCACGGCGCTGGAGCTGCCGCCGGAGATCATCTTCGCCGACTACCGCCTGCCCGGCTTCGATGCAATGGCCGCGTTGCGCCTGCTGCAACAGCGCGGATTGGACGTGCCGTTCATCGTCGTCACCGGCTACATCGAAGAGGACGCGCTGGAGTGCATGAAGGCCGGCGCCACCGACTACCTGCTGAAGGACCGGCTGGCGCGGCTTGGCCAGGTCGTCGAGAACGCGCTGGAGCAGCGGGCGCTGCGCGAAGCCCGGCGCCAGGCCGAAGCGGCGCTGCATGCGACCGCGGAGCGGCTGGCGGGCATCGTCTCCTCAGCGATGGACGCGATCGTCGCCTTCGACAGCGCGAACCAGATCACGCTCTTCAACCGGGCCGCCGAGCAGGCGTTTCAGTGCACCGCGGCCGAGGCGCTGGGCCGGCCGATCGACCAGTTCCTGCCCGGCTGGACGGCGGCGCAGGAACATCAAACCGCAAGCCCAGGCCCAATCGGGCAGCCGGCGCCGCGGGCGATGCAGGCGCGCCGCGCCGACGGCCAGGAGTTTCCGATCGAGGCATCGATCTCGCGGGCCAACGACGGCTCGGGCGGCTCGACCACGCTGATCCTGCGCGACGTGACCGAGGTACGCCGGGCACGCGAGCGCGTGGAGGAGAGCGAGCGGCTGCGGGCGCTGGGCGAGATGGCCAGCGGTATCGCGCATGACTTCAACAACATGCTGGCGATCATCCTCGGCCGCTGCGAGCTGCTGCTGGGGCTGATGCCCGGCCTCGACGTGGCGCCGCGGCTCTCACCGCACCTTGAGGTTGTGCGCCAGGCGGCGCGCGACGGTGAGGAGACGGTCAAGCGGCTGCAGACCTTCTCCGGTATCAGCCGCCGGCCCTCCGTCGGCGCGATGGAGGTGGGCGCTGTGCTGCGCGATGTGCTGGAGTTCACGCGGCCGCGCTGGCGCGACCGCGCCCAGCAGACCGGCGTCACCATCGATGTGAGCGTTGACGACGAGCCGCTGCCGCCGCTGATGGGCAATCCGTCCGAGTTGCGCGAGGTGCTGGTCAACATGCTCTTCAACGCGGTGGATGCGCTGCCGCACGGCGGCACGATCACGCTGCGGGCGCGGCATGTGGGCGACACGGTGCAGGTGCAGGTAGTGGATACCGGCACAGGTATGGCCGACGAAGTGCGGCGGCGCGTGTTCGATCCATTCTTCAGCACAAAAGGCACGCGCGGCGCCGGGCTGGGGCTGAGCATGTCGTACGGTATCGTGGCGCGGCTGGGCGGGCGGATCGAGGTAGACAGCGCACCGGGTCGCGGCACGGCCTTCACGATCATGCTTCCCTACCGTCGCGCCGTGCAGGCCGAGCCGGAGCCGGAGGCCGTCGCCGGCGGTCCGCTGCGCATCCTGCTGGTAGACGACGAGCCGCAGATCCTGACCACCACGCGGCTGATGCTGGAAGTCGACGGCCATACGGTCACGCCCGCCGGGGGCGGCGCCGAGGCGCTGGCATTGCTCGGCGCCGGTCCGGAGCGCTACGACGTGGTGCTGACCGACCTGGGCATGCCCGGCATGAACGGCATGCAACTGCTGGCGGCGATGCGCGCGGCCGGTCACGAGATCTCCTGTGTGCTGGTCACGGGCTGGGGGATCGAGCTTGCCGGCGACGATATGGAAGCCGCCGGCGCACAGGCCGTGCTGCCCAAACCGTTCACCGCCACGCAGCTACGCGAGGCGCTGGCAGCCATCTCCTCACGGCGCTAGCGTTCCGGCCGGGTGCAGCGGCAGCCGCAGGTGCGGCGCGCGATGCACGGCGCGCTACCACGCCCCCTGCTCGCGCAGGCTGGCGATCTCCTCCCAGCTGAAGCCGGCTTCGAGCAGGACTTCTTCGGTGTGCTGGCCCAGCTCCGGTGCGATGCCTCCCGGCCGTGAGGGCGTGTCGCTGAAGCGCACGGGCGTTCCGACGATGCGCTGCCGGCCGAACTGCGGGTGCTCGACCTCGGCCAGGTAGCCGTTGGCCCAGATCTGCGGATCTTCGCTCAGCTCGGCATAGCTGCGCACGGGTGCGTAGCGCTGCTGCTCGCTGCGCAGGCGATCGCACCACTCGGCCGTCGTACGCGTGGCGAGCTGCGCCTCGACCACGGCGAACAGCTCATGGAGATGCTCTGCGCGCGCGGCGTCGCCGGCAAAGCGCGGGTCGTCGAGCAGGTCGGGCCGATCGATCGCGCGGCAGAAGCCGGGCCAGAGGGCGCCGCCCGCGCCGACGATGGCAATGTGGCCGTCTTTGGTGGCGAACACGCGGTAGAGCGTGGGCAACAGGCCGTGGCCGCGGTTGGCGCGTCCCGGCAGGCTGCCGGAGAGCAGATAATGCGTGATCTCGCTGGCCTGCGCCCAGACCTGGCCGCCGAGCAGGGAGACATCGACGCGCTGGCCGCGGCCCGTGCGCTCGCGCGCCAGCAGCGCGGCGAGAATGCCCGCCACCAGGTTCTGTGAGCCGCAGTGATCGGCAATGACGGCGCCGACGGGCGAGGGAAAGTCCGCGTCTTCACCCGTTGCCCGGATCAGGCCGCCGGCGGCCTGCCCCGCGAGATCGGCGCCCTCACGCTCCGCGTCCGGACCCACGGGGCCGAAGGCGCTGGCGGTGGCGTAGACGAGGCGCGGCAGGCGGGGCGCGATCTGCTCGTAACCCAGATCCCAACGCTCCATGACGCCCGGCGTGAACGAGTGCATCAGCACGTCGGCCGTCGCGCAGAGGCGCAGCAGGGCGTTGCGCGCGGCGGGCACATGCAGGTCGAGCGTCACCGAGCGCTTGCCGCGGTTGCAGGCGAAGAAGTAGGCGGAGCGACGGTCCGCGGCGGAGAGCGGAATCCAGCGGGAGATGTCGCCCAGGCGGGGCAGCTCGATCTTGACCACGTCGGCCCCGAGGTCGGCCAGCATGGCGCCGGCCTGCGGCCCCTGCACGATCTGCGAGAGGTCCAGCACGTGGAGGCCGTCGAGCGCGCCCATCCCCTGCCTCCTGCTGTGCCGGCCTGTGCGCCCACGCCAGGGCGTGTTTGCAACGGCGTGATACGCTGCGGGTCTGCAGCGCCATGCCCGCACGGCTGGCCCGTGGGCGCCGCAGGCCGCGGGCCGGAATCTGGGCCCGGCTGCTGCCGGCGCGCCGGCGCGCCGCTGCTGCCGCGGGCGCGCGCGTGGTCCCGGCCCGCTGGGGCTGGCCGCGTGCTCCGCGCCCCCAGCCGGCGGCGGGGGCCCCACCCGGGGGCCTGCCCGCGCCCGCGCTGGGCGGCGCGGTGGCGTCCGCCCCACGCTCCCCGGCCGCGGCCGGCCCCGCCGCCGCCCGCAGCGCCTGGCCGGGGACAGGGGCGCCCGCAGCGGGACCGGCCGCCGCGCGGTGCGCCACCGCGGCCGCGGCGCTGGGCTCCCCCGCCGCCCGGGCGCGCACCGGTGCCACCGCGGCCCGCCGTCCCGCGCCAGTGCCCCCCGCGCCGACAAGCTGGCCGCCCGCTGCCATGCCCGGATCACCCGTGCCGCCATGCGCAGGTGGCGCTAGTACTACAGTGACCATTATCGCCTACGGTGCGGGAGTCACGCTCACGACAGA
>CALFMN010000188.1 GCA_937879875.1 uncultured Chloroflexota bacterium
AGACCGGGGCGGCGGATATCCTCGGTGTATGGTAGGGGCCGTTCGTGAACGGCCCGTCGCGCCCGCGGGCGCGATCAGCGGCGCGCCGCTCAGCCCGACGTCGCACGAATGGCTCCGAACGGGGTCGCCGCTTGCCCCTATTATTGGGACCGGGCGCACTGCTAGCACTCGCGCCGTGGTTGAGCCGCGCCCCTGTGGTTCCCCGGCGCGCCGAGGCCCGAGCACTACGCTCGGGCCTTGCCGTGTGTGCGCTGTCGGACCGGGCGCCGAGCTTACTGACGCGGCGTCCAGCTCACCACGGCCACGGCGGTCGGCTCCCAGGTCAGGGCGTAGCGGCCGTCGCGGGTCTGCATGCGCTCGGCCACAAGCTTTTGCAAGCGCTCGTCGGCGTCGGAGCCGGGCTGCACCCAGGTTTGCCGCCGAGCCAGCGCCAGCACCTGCTCGGGGTTGTCGTGTGGCTGGGCACTGCGCTCGCAGAGGCGTACTTCGAAGAGCCGGCCGCGGGCCAGCAGCAGCGCCAGGAACTCGGGCAGCGAGGGCAACGCGTCGCGCGGCTCGCCATGGACTTCCGGCCAAAGCGCGTCGAGGACAAAGCTCGGCGGGCGGGCGAGCAGCACGGCCACGCACAGCCGCCGCGCTGCCGTCTCCATCGCGTCCAAAAACGGGCCGATCTGCTCGACGTCGTAGCCCACGTGCGCGATCAGCGCCACGTCCGCCGCAAGACCCGCCACACCCTCCGGCCAGCGCCGCCGCTCGACGCGGACGTTCTCGATGTCGTGCTCGGCCATGCCCTCGCGCAGCACGCCGATCATGCCGTCCGACGGCTCGATGGCGATCACCTCACGCACGGCGAGCGCCAGCGGCAGCGCGTAGCGGCCGCCGCCCGCGCCGATGTCCAGCCAGGTGTCATCGGATCGCGCCAGCCCGCGCAGGATGTCGAGTGCCGGCTCACCCGTGCGTCGCGGATCGGCGCGGAACATGCCGGCGACGGGCGCGTAAAAGTCGCCGTCGCCCACCTGGCGGAAGCGGTCTACCTGGGCGCCATTGGCGCGCACACGCCGCGCCCACTCCGCGAGCGCGTCGTCTGTCGTAGGGCGGAGGGAGTTCATCGGCAACTCCTCGATTCGTGTGATCAGTCTCGATACGCTCTGCCACGCGGAAGGATTCGCAGGATGCGTACCGTGGCGCCGTTTTGGTCATAGGTGAAACGCACGCGGATGTCACCCACTCGTAGCCGCCACTCGGCAGGCTGCACACCCTGAAGACGAACCACGTCGCCGTGGCTTGACTCGACGAATGCTGTGATCGCGGCGCTCACGCGCTGTGCGACCATACGGTCGAGTTGGCGCAGATCGCGGACCGCTCGATGCGTCCATTCCTCATCCCGGCTCAAAGCTCGAGCTCGCGGCGGACCTCAGTGCCACCGATCACGCGCCCGGCTCGCAGATCCTCGTACGCCTCGGCCACGGCCTCGCGCTCGTCCTCCGTTTCGGGTTCGTCATCAAATGGTGCAGTGAGCAACCGCCGCTCCAGCGGATCAAGTTCCTCCTGCAGCCAGGCCACCAGTTCGCACAGCTGATCAAACGTGAGCCGCCGTTTCAGTGTCTGTGCGATTTGCTCCGGGCTCTGCAATTCCTCGAGTCGCTGCGCCGCTGCATCTGTCAGAGCCTCAGGCAGCGCGTCGATGATCCGGTAGAGATCGGCTTTGGTCGTCACGTGTCGGTCTCCATTGCCGCTCGGAACGTGTGGCCGTGGCTTCGCCGCGACCGATGTCGTGGTCGGCCCGACCTGATCGGAAGCGCGGTGCACTGATGCTCGCGGCGCGAGCCGCGACGGGCCGTTCGCGAACGGCCCCTACCGGAGACTCGGCGGTGCTCCGGGTCTCCCTGCTGACCAGTATTGCACCTCTCAGGCGGAACACGCTGCCACCGCCTCTATTCCCTAGCGCCTATTCCCTCGTCCGGCGGGGCGATCGCGCGGAACTGCCAGAGCAGCAGCACGTCGTAGATGCCTTTGAGCACGCCGCCAGCGATCAGCGGCCAGCCGAAGGACGAGCGGCTGAGCATCGCGCCGGCGAGCAGCGGGGCGCAGGCGGCGGCCAGGCTGCGCGGCACGTTGGTCACGCTGGCCGCGGCGGCGCGCTCGGCCGGCGGCACCACGGCCATCACGTACGACTGGCGCGCCGGCACGTCCATCTGCGAGAGCGAGAAGCGTAGCAGCAGGAAGAGCACGGCCAGCGGCGCGCTGGGCATCAGCGCTGCCAGCACGAGCAGCACGTTGGAGGGCAGGTGCGTATAGACCATCGTGTTGATCAGGCCGATGCGCGCCGCCACCGTCGCCGAGAGCAGTTGCGAGAACGCAGCCAGCAGCCCCGCGGCGAAGAACACCGCGCCCACGGTCGCCACCGGCAGGTCGAAGCGCCGGAACAGCCAGAGCACCAGCAGCGACTGCACCACGAAGCCGCCGCCGAAGGTATCGAGGCTGAACGTCGCCGCCAGGCGAATGACGATGCCGCGCGACTCTTTCAGCGCCCCCGTTTTGCCGTCGCCGCGCGCCGTCTCAATGCCCGACGAGAGGCCGCGGTAGACCAACGCCGAGGCGACGGCGATGGCGCTGTAGAGCACGAAGCCCGAGCGTTGCGCCGCGGTCAGGCTCCAGCCCTCGTGCCGCGCCAGCAGCACCGGCACGCCGCTGACCAGGGCGCCGAACGCGCCGGCGAGCGTGCCCGACAGGTTGTAGCGGGCGAAGATCGCCGTACGGTCGCGTCCCTGCACCGTCTCCGCCAGCACGGCCTGTTCGGTGGGCAGGAAGAGGCTGACATCGCCGGACGACGGGTTGAGCGTGCCGGCGATCGCGATCACGAGCAGCGGCCAGAAGGTGGTGACGCCGAGAAAGCCGAGGCCGGTGGCGAGCATCAGCGCCGCGCAGCCGAGCAGCAGGCTGCGCCGCCGCACCCGGTTGCCGAACAGCCCGACGCCCAGCGTCAGCGCCGCGGAGCCGAGCAGCGTGCCGGTGACGATGGCGCCGACCTGCAACGGCGAGAAGCCGAGGTCGGTGAGATAGCTCGCCAGCAGCACGGAGACGACGCCGTCGGCGAAGCCGCGCAGGGCACGCGTGGTCAGCAGCCGGCGGGCGTCGGCCGTGGCGCTCGGCGGCATCAGGCGCGTGGCCCTCATCCTCACCCCCTTCCCCTCTCCTTCTCCTATTATTTATTATTGGGAGAAGGAGAGGGGCGATCCTGGGGAGGAAGGTCCGTGGTCGGCGCGGTTAACCCTGCTGCGGTGTGAAGCGTTCCGATGCCAGCGCGGGTAACCCGGCACCGTCCGAGCCGTGCCGCGCCCGATCGCCTCTCTCTCCATCCCAGATCGCGCTCTGCGCGATGTCAGAGATTGGGAGAGAGGACGGGGAGTGAGGGCCGGCGGCCGGCGCCCTACTCGTCCCGCCGTGGCTGGAACAAATTGCCGGCCGCGCCGCCCTGCTGCCTTGCAGCGCCTGCATGAACGGCGCCGCGGCCGCGAGCGTCCAGTCCATCAGCCGCGGGGCGAAGCTGTTGAAGAAGTCGATCGCCTGCGCATCCAGCGAGAGCATGATCTCCGGCTGCGGCCAGCGCGCGTCGTTGACGATCACCTGCGCGAGCTGGCTGGCCGGGTACTTGGGAAACTCGGGCAGCTGCCCACGCAGTCGGTTGCCCGCCGCCTGCCAGATCTCCGACTCGACCGCGCCGGGACACGCCACGCTCACGGCGACGTTGCTCGCCGCCAGCTCCGTGCGCAGCGCCTCGGAGAAGCCGACGACGGCGAACTTGCTGGCGCGGTAGGCCGTGCTGAAGGGCATGCCGCGCTTGCCCATGATCGAGGCGACGTTGATGATCACACCGCGCTGCTGCTCCATCATGATCGGCAGCGCCGCGCGGCAGCCGTGCACCACGCCCCAGAAGTTCACGTCCATCAGCCGGCGGAACTCTTCGAGCGTCACGTCCCTGAAGGCCGCGGCCAGCCGGCCAAAACGCTCGCGCGCCCGCGCGATCAGCGCCTCCACCTGCGCGAAGTCGGAGACATCGGTCTGCATGTCCAGCGCCTGGCCGCCAGTCTTTTCGATCGCGGCGGTCAGCTCGTCCAGCCGGTCCTTGCGCCGCCCGGCCGCGACGACATTCGCGCCCGCGCCGTCAATCCGCAGCGGCCTCATCGCCGCCGGTCGCTTCCAGCACCACCAGCTACGGCGCCAGCGCCGTGAGTCGGGCCACGAGGGCGGCGCTGCCCTCCGCGGCGTTGGTCAGGCGCTGCGGCCCAGGCAACGGTCCGGGCTCGGTGAGGAGTCAGGGGCGCCGCCCTGGCGCTCTCCCGGGTTCAGCGGCCGAGGGGACGGACGGGCTGACGCCCCTGCCAGCTCCCACCCTCCAGGATGCGCAAGATACAAGGGCCGACGGCGCCCGGCATCACTGCGCCAGGCTCTGCGCGAGCAGGTCCAGGCCCGCGGCGGCGAACGCCTGCATGTTGCGCAGCCGGCCGGCGTCACCGGTCTCCAGCGTGATCGCGCGCTCCGTTGTGCCCACAACCGCGAGGCAGCTATGGCCGGCGGCGTCGCCGTAGCGATTGCCGGTGGGGCCAGTGGCGCCGCTCTCGCTCAGCGCCCAACTGGCGGAGAAGCGTTCGCGCGCGGTGCGCGCCAGCAGCAGGGCGTACGCCTCGGTCGAGGCCCGCATGCCGCTGAGCGCCTCGTCCGGGATCGCCAGCAGCGCTTTCCGCGCCACGTGCGTGTAGACGACCGCGCCGCCGAGAAAGTAGGCCGAGGCGCCGGGCACGGCCAGCAGGGCGGCCGCGATCAGGCCGCCGGTGGACGATTCGGCCACGGCGATCGTCTCGCGGCGCTGCTCAAGCAGCGCCGCGACCTTCTCCGCGAGCGGCAGCAGTTCGTCCAGCATCGCGCTTCCTCCAGGGGCGTCCGACGACGGCACGGCGCGGGCGACGCCGGGCCGTGAGATCATGCCGCTTTGTGGCCACTCGGAAGGGCCAGCCGTCGCTGCCGGCCAGGCTTCAGATCAATGCCGCTGGCTCCAGTTTGAATTCGCGCAGGAACTCGGGGATGTGGTCGATCCGGCCGCTGATCGCCTGCGGCTCGCTGCGGGCGATGAAGCAGACCGCCTCGGCGATCATCTCCACCGGCGACTCGCGATCGCGGGTGTTCTCGTTGGTGATGCCGAGGAACTCCGTACCGGGCGTCTTGACCAGGCCGGGGGAGATCGCGTTCACCGCCACGTTGTCTGCGAAAACTTCGGAGGCGAAGCCGGTGGAGAAGCGTTCCATTGCCGCCTTGCACATGCCGTAGACCGTGCCGCCGCGGCCGGCTGCCGCGCCGTAGGGCTGCTGCGGATGGTAGGCAGCGCCGGAGGAGATATAGATGATGTGCCCGCGGCCCCGCGCCTTCATGCCGGGATAAACGAGTTGCGCCAGTTCCATCGGCCCGAACACCTGCACCTCGAACATCAGCCGCAGCCGCTTCTCGATGAATTCAGCCGTCGGCGCGTAATAGGTGACGGCCGCGTTGTTGACGAGGATATCGACCGGGCCGTATGTCGCCTGGGCCTCCTCGATCAGGCGGTGGCGGTCTTCGCTGCGCGAGAGATCGGCCTTGACCGGGTGCGCCTGCCCGCCAGCGGCGCGAATGCGGGCCACCGTCGCCGTGATCGTGCCGGGCAGCGGATGCTCGCTCTGTTCGACCGTGCGCGCCGCCACCACGACGCTGGCGCCCTCCATCGCCAGCCGGCGGGCGATCGCCTCGCCGATGCCGCGGCTGGCGCCGGTGACGACCGCGACGCGCCGGGCCAGGGCGCCGTTGGGGTTGACCTTCGCTTCACTCATTGACTCGCTCCCGTCGCGCTTTTGCTGCCCGGCGACTGCAGCCATGCCGGGCCAGGCAGGGCATCAGTGTCAGCATAGCGGATCACGACGATTCCGCGGACACGCCAGGCGCTTCACCGCGCCATCGGGTGTCGGGTTGCTGGCAACGCGACCGTGCCTCGATCGGGGCGGAGGTCGAATTGGCCAGGGCACGGCAAAAGCCCCTCGGATCCGAGGGGCTTTTGCCGTGCAATCTTGGTAGCAGGGAGAGGATTCGAACCTCCGACCAAGGATTAAAGTCAACGTCAGAATCGCTTCTGCCGCTGCTCTTCAGAACCGAACGTG
>CALFMN010000189.1 GCA_937879875.1 uncultured Chloroflexota bacterium
GCATGCCAGACGCTTGCCATAACCGACAGACCCTCGCTGACTAGCTACTAGGTCGCGCACCTCCGTGGCTGAGAGGCCGAGCCAGCGCTTGAACACGCGGCGGTTGTCGGCGCCGATCGCGCGCTCGGGTTGCAATGACGGCCGTGCAGTGCCCGCCGCGCCCCAGGCAAGGGTCAGGTGCTGGTGCTCGTGCCGTCCCAGCAACGGCGCGTCGCGGCGCACCGGCTGATAGGCGCCGCGTGCCAAAAGTTGTTCGTCCAGCGGCAGGTCGCGCGGCCGTTGCACCGGCCCGGCCGGCACGCCGGCGCGCTGCAACCGCGCCACCGCCTCGCGCTTCTCAAGCGGGCTCATCCATGCGGTGATCGCGGCATCGATCCGGTCGTGCTGTGCCAGCCGGCCTTCAACCTGATCGAGCGCCGGGTCAGCGAGCGTGGTATCGGCAAGCAGCATGCGCAGCGCCTGCCACTGCGCAGCGTTCGCGACGGAGAGCGCCAGCCAGTCGTCGTCGCCGGTGCAGCGGTAGATCCCCTGCGGGGCGCAGCGCCGGTCGCGATTGCCGGTCCGCTGGGGCACGCGGCCCGTGCGCGCGGCGGTCAGCACCGTATCGCCCAGCAGATGCACGATCACCTCGTACATCGAGAGGTCGAGCGTGCGGCCTTCGCCGGTCTTGCGGCGCTGCGCCAGCGCATCGAGCAGCGCCAGCGCGGCGTAGCGGCCGGCGGCCTGATCCGCGAAGACACCGCTGCCGAGCCGCATCGGCGGGTCTGCGGCCGCGCCCATTTGTGCGTTCATGCCGCCCGCGGCTTCGACGCTGGGACCATATGCAGGAAAGTCCTGCCAGGGGCCGGGGGCGCCGTAGCCTGAGAGTTGCAGCACGATGAGTTCCGGCCGGACGGCGCGCAGGCTGTCTGCATCCAGGCCGTACTGCCGCATCACGCGCGGGCGAAAGTTGTTGCACACGATATCGGCTTGCTCGACCAGCCGCAGGGCGAGGCGCTTGCCCTCATCGGTGCGCAGATCGATGCCGATCGTGCGCTTGTTCAGGCCGATGCCGTCGATGATCGCGATGTATGTGCCATAGGTGCCGCCCGGCCAACCGACGCGCACGACCTCCGCCCCAAGGTCCGCGAGCACGCGCGTGCCGGCCGGCAGCGAGAACGCCGCCTCGAAGCTGAGCACGCGCACGCCGCGCAACGGACGCCACTGCCGCACACCACACCTCGACTCACACCACGCTTCGCCGTTGCCGGCCCACGTTCGCCAGTCTAGCGGGTGCGAGCCTTGCGGCAAGTCCTGCGCCCATGCGCTGCGTCTGTGCAGGCGCGGCGCTGGCCGGAGCGCCCGCGGCGTATACTGCCAGCGAGATCGGATTTCCGCTCCGGAGGGACGCGGCATGGTTGGCACGGTCTACCGTGGCTCATGGACAACAGCGCCGAATCTCAGCGCCGATGCGGCCGGCTCAATCCACGACGATCGGCAGGCCCAGCGGCTCGGCTTCACCTCGGCGCTGGTGGGCGGCAGCGTGCTCTGCGCCTTCGTCGAGCCGCGGTTGATCGAGCAGTTCGGCCGGGCCTGGTACGAGCGCGGCTTCCTGCAGCAGGCGTTTTTGCGGCCGGTCTACACCAACGACGAATTCCGCGTTGCGCTCGATGAACTGGCGTGCGGCCCGTTCGATGAGGCGCTCTTCGCCATTGGCCTGGAGAAGCGCAGCGGCGAACGAGCTACCATTGGCTACGCGGGTCTCGCGCTGCCGGGAGCGCCGGCGCCCGCGCCCTGGCAGCGGTCCGACCACCCGCGTGCCGCAGCGAGCGTAGCTGAAGGCCCGGCGGACGACCCGCTGCCGGGCGAACCGATCGGCACGATCTATCCCCCACGCAGCGTGACCGTTTCGCCCGACGACAGCGCCAACCGCCGCGCCGCTGCACGCGACGATCTGGCCTGGTACACGCAGCGCTCGCCCTGGGGCGGGCCGATCGTGCCGGTGTTCATGTTGCTGCTGCAAGCGGCGCAGAGCGGGCGCGGACCGGCGTCTGCCCGCATCCGCGCGGGAATGAACGCGGTCTTCCAGCTCTGCAACGCCGGGCCGGTCTTCTGCGATCGGCCGTACGAGATCCGCACGGAGCTGGTAGAGAAGGGGTTCTCCGGCCGCACCGCCTTCCGCACTACGGAACTGACCGTGACCGACGCGGACGGCAACCAGCCCGCGATCCTGCGCCAAAAGGTGCGCTGGTTTCCCACCACGTAGCGCCAGGCGCGGTTATGCAGGCTCCTCGTCTGGCCGCAGCGTCGTGCCCATGGCGTGGTAGCCGCCGTCGACGTGCATGGTCTCCCCGGTGACACCGCGCGAAAGGTCGCTGGCGAGGAAGACGGCCGCGCCGCCGATGTCGCCCAGCTCCATGCGCCGGCCCAGCGGCGAGGCGGCGACGACGTGGTGCTCCATGTCGAGATAGCCGCCGATCGCGCGCGAGGAGGCGGTGCTCACCGGCCCGGCGGAGATCGCGTTGACGCGGATGTTCTTGCGGCCGAGGTCCGAGGCCAGGTACTTGACGCTCGCCTCCAGTGCCGCCTTCGCCACGCCCATGACGTTGTAATGCGGCACCACGCGCTCGCCGCCGAGATAGGTCAGCGTCATGATGCTGCCGCCGCCGCGCGCCGTCATCAGCGGCTCTGCCGCCTGCGCAAGCGCCGTCAGCGAGTAGCAGCTCACCTGCAAGGCCGTGGTGAAGGCGTCGCGTGAGGTATCGACGTAGCGGCCGTTCAGCGCCTCAGTGGGCGCGAAGGCCATGGCATGCACGAGTACGTCCAACCCGCCTAGCTCGTGCTGCACCGTCGCCATCAGCGCCTCGACCTGGCCCTCGATCTGCACGTCGAGCGGCGCGGCGCGGCAGCCGGGCAACTCGGCCGCAAGCTTGGCGACGCTGCGCTCTGTGCGCTCGCCCTGATAGGTGATCAGCACCTCGGCGCCCGCCTCCTGCAGCGCCCGCGCGATGCCCCAGCCGAGGCTGAACTTGTTGGTGACGGCGGCGACGACCGCCTTCTTGCCGGCGAGCATAGCTGGCGTCTCCTCTCGGTGGTGCGTGGTTTGTCGGACGTCCGGGGCACCTAACCCTGACCTGGCTGAAGCCAGGTCTGTCCCTTCCCGAGGCGGGCAAGGGACTTCTGGAGCGCTCCCGACGGCGCCGGACGGCGGCGGGCCGGCGGTGTCCTTGCGGGACAGGTGCCAGGCTTGTCTCCCTGGCGCATAGTCGTCCTCGCACCCCACCCTTCCTGTGTCGGGAAGGGACGGATTTCGCTGAAGCGAAATCAGGGTTAGGCGCCCCGCGCGGCGACCATCTGCCGATATAGCTCCCAGCAGCTCGTGTCGTTCGAGCGGCGCACGGCGCGGGCGAGATACTTGGCCCAGGCGCGCAGGATGTCGTCCTTCCGGCTCGTCTGGTTGTGTCGGTACTCCTCGATCGAGGTCATGCACAGCCGCGCGATGTGCGGGTCGTTCTGAATCGTGGCGCCGGCCTGGCCGAGCGTGGCGATCAGGTTCGTACGCTCATCTGTGGCGCGCAGATAGGCATCGACCAACGCCATCGCCCAGGCCGGGTCCGTCTGCGAGCGGCAGGCCGCGTCCAACTCCACCAGCATCTCGTCCGGCGTCAGCGCCTCGGCGGCGGGCAGGCGCCGCGCGAACGGCGCGATCTCGGCCGCCGGGTCGCGCGGGAAGAGTGCATTGGCGCGGATCAGGTCGTTGACGAACAGCGCCTCGAAGTAGAGCGCCTTCGCCTGGTGCGGATTTTCATACGTGCGCAGCCAGTGGTTGACCACGTTGCAGTAGTCGAAGCTGTGGCCGGGGTTGAAGAAGGCGGCCGGGTGATCGACCACCTCCCAGATGTAGTGCACGTAGGCGTCGACGATGCCGTCGGCGATCGCCAACAGCGCCTTGCCCGCGCGCAGCAGCCGCGTGATCAGCGCCGAGACCTCGCCGGGATCGGACCAGAGGATCGTGTCGATCAACTCGTTCAGATCGCGCTCGCTGAGCCGCGCCGTGTTGGCGTGCTTCAGCTCCTGCCAGTTGCGGAACTCCTGCGGCAGCAGCACTGTGGTCAGCGCCCACAGCTCGTAGAAGCGCGGCGTGCAGGCGAAGTCGGGCACGACGGTGTAGAACACGTCGTGCGCCTGCTCCCAGCCGAGCGTATCGGCCAGGTCCACCAGCGCCCGCGCCCGCAGCGCCTTGTGGCCGATGTTCTGATAGCCGCCGCGCTGAATCACCGTCTCTTCGAGATCGATGATGCCGGCGAACAGCGTGGCCTCTTTCAGTCGCTCGCGCGCCGCCGGCTCTTCAGAAAGCCCGAGAAAAAGGCCGTAGGAACGGGCGCGGTCGCCCTCCATGATCGCTTCGAGCAGCTCGTGCAGCCGCTGCTCGACCGAGCCCTCGCGGATCGGGGGCAGATCGCCGAAGTGCACTTTCGGCCCGCGCCAGGCCGGCGAATCGAACTTGTTGCCGCTCGGCAGCCGGTGCTCGTCCTTGTCGCCGCACTTCTCCTGGTCGCGGGCGTAGTGGCCGGGAAACTCGCAGTGGATCTGGCTCCAGACATCAAGCCCCTGCGGCGTGTACCAGATCGCCTGTGCCAGCGGCAGCAGCGCGGTCTGCTTCGGCAGGTTGCGCGCCAGGCGGTCGCTGCCGCGCCAGGCGAGAATCGTATGGTCGTAGTTGACGCCGCGGGCTGTGCCGTCCGGCCGCACGATGATGTGCGACGGCGCCTGCACGAACGGCGCCGTGACGCTGATCGCGGCACCCATCAACTGCTCGGCGCGATACCCCTCACCCAGCAGCCGCAGAAACTGCTCAGTAGCGTGCGGATAGTCCGCACCGACAACCAGCTCACGCAGCCGCGCCAGCCCTTTGTCCCGCTCGATCGTTCCGGCAGCGGCTGCGGCAGTCATAGCCCCGGCCTCCTGCGCTCACCGTAGCACAACGGCTGGACGGCGCGCCCCGCGCGGGCGATGGCGTGCGGCCCGGAGGGCCGTGCCGCGCTCGGGCGTGAAGCTGTTCGCCACGGCCGCCCAGATCGGACCACGCTTGCGGAACTCGGCTTCCAGCGCCGCGATGCGCTCGGCGTCCACACTCTCCCACACGGCCTCGACGAAGCGGTCGAAGCTGCTGACCCACTCCGGCCCGGCGGCGCGCGCCGGCGAGAAGCTGCCGGCGAAGTCGATCAGCTCCTCGAGCGAGGCGTCGGCCAGCCGACGCGCCACGTCGTCGAGCGCCAGTTCGAGCGCGGCGGCCAGGCTGCAGCGCAGCGTCCAAGCGCGGTAGAGGTCGCTCATGGC
>CALFMN010000190.1 GCA_937879875.1 uncultured Chloroflexota bacterium
GGCGGCGCTCGTCCAGGTTGCGCAGGTCGTTTTCCAGATAGCCGGCGCCGCGGCGGGCGCGCGCCAGAATCGTCTCGTCGATGTCCGTCGCGAGCAGCACAAACGGCGGCGGCGGCGCCGTTTCGGCCAGCAGCAGCGCCAGCGTGTAGGGCTCGGCGCCGTAGGAACAGCCGGCGCTCCAGATCTTGAGCGGCCGCCCGCCCACGCGCTGCAGCAGCTCCGGCAAGACCTTGCCGGTCAGGTCGTGCCAGCGGGGCGGGTCGCGCAGGAACTCCGAGACGTTGATCGTGAAGAAGTTCTTGAAGGCGGTGAGCGCCGCCGGCTCGCGTTCCATCGTCGCGGCGAAGCCGGTCAGGTTCTCCTGCCCGTGGCGCTGCGCGAGCGCGAGCAGGCGACGGCGCATCTGCTCGGGCTTGTAGCCCGCAAGATCCACGCCCACCAGCCGGCGCACGCGCTGCACGAACGTCGCGTAGTCGTTGTCGAAGGCCAGATCGGTCGTCATCGCTCGTCTCTCTTCCGGTTCCCGCCGCCACGGCAGCGCCGCGCACCGCGCCTCAGCTCGCCCTTCGCGCTGCCGCAGCGCGCGACAGCGTCAGCACGAGATCCGTGACGCAGGCGGCGACCTCGCCCAGCGGCAGTTGCCGCTCGGCCGCGCCGCACTCCGCGACGGCGCGCGGCATACCGTAGACCACGGTGGTGGAGGCATCTTCCGTCACCACGCGGCCGCCGGCAGCGCGGATCAGGCTCGCGCCCTCCGCGCCGTCGCTGCCCATGCCGGTGAGCACGGCGGCAACGACGCGAGAGCCGAAGCAGCCTGGCAGCGAGCGGAAGAGCACGTTCACCGCCGGCCGCACGCCGTGCTCAGCCGGCGCCTCGTTCAGCTCGACCACGCCCCGCGGATTGACCGCCAGATGCTTGCCGCCCGGCGCGATCAGCACCTGGCCTGCGGCTGCCACGTCACCGTGCTCCGCCTCCTTCACCGCCAGCGGCGAAAGCCGGTCCAGCCGCTCGGCGAGCGAACGGGTGAAGCCGGCGGGCATATGCTGCACGATCAGCACCGCCGCGGGCAGGTTCGCCGGCAGGTGCGGCACCAGCTCGGCCAGGGCCTTCGGTCCGCCGGTCGAGCAGCCGATCGCCAGCACCCGGTCCGCCGGCGCATCCACGGCCGTGCGACGCGGCTTCGCGTACAGCGGCTCGGGCGCGGGCCGGCTGCCGGCGGCTGCCGCTTCGACGGCCTCCGTGCGCAACGCTTGCACGCGCACCTGGGCCGCGGCGCGCATCACGCGCACCATCTGCACCGCCGCGTGGCTGACGCCGACGGCGGGCGGCGCGGGCTTGGGGATGAAGTCGATCGCGCCGAGCTCGAGCGCGCGGATCGTGGCGGGAGCGCCGGCAGCGGTAAGGCTGCTGAGCATCACCACCGGCACCGGCATGTCGCGCATGATGATCGCCAGTGCCTGCAGGCCGTCCATGTGCGGCATCTCGACGTCCATGGTGACGATGTCGGGCTTGAGCCGGCGCACCAGCGCCACGCCCTCAATGCCGTCCGCCGCCACGCCCACGATCTCGAAGTCCGGCTGTCCGGCGAGCACGCGGCTCACCGACTGGCGCATAAACGCCGAGTCATCGACGACGAGCACCCGTGTCTTCACCCACACCCCCGCACCTACCCCCTGCCTCGCGTAAACGCTCGGCTGTCCCCTCCCCACCGGGGAGGGGTTTCTCTGAGAGGTACCGATCGTCCTCAGACCAACCCTTCCCCTGTGGGGAAGGGAGATTTCGCTTCAGCGAAAGCGGGGTTAGGCCACGCCTAGCCCACCAGCTTGGCGACGGCCGCCAGCACGCGGTCGCGCTCGAACGGCTTGACCACGAAGTCGCGGGCTCCGAACTTCACCGCTTCAATCACGATCTGCTGCTGGCCCATCGCCGTCAGCATCGCCACCTGCGCGTTCGGGTCCATCGCCTTGATCGCCTTCAGCGCCTCAAGTCCGTCCATCTCCGGCATGGTGATATCCATCAGCACCGCGTCGGGGCGGTGGCTCTGGTAGATCTCGACCGCCTCGCGGCCGTTCGAGGCCTCGATCACCTCGTGACCGTTCTCCTGCAGCAGGCGGGCGCAGCGCATACGCATGAAGGCTGCATCGTCGACGAGCAGCACCTTGGCCATGATGGTTCCCTCCATTTTTTTCAACATCGCGCCGTGCGCGATTCCGTCACCATCGCGTCCCGCGCGATCCAGATGAATCCCGGTTTCTCCGCTGCGCCTGGCCGCGCCGCTCACAGCGGTTCCCAATCGCGGCCCAGGCGTTTCACCGCCACGCGGCCGCTGTGAATCGCGAGCTGCAAGCTGCGTCCGGTCTTGCCGCCGCAGTCCTGGGCGCTGGGCAGCACGCCCACTTCGGCCAGCGCGGCGTTGACCGCCTCGATGTTGCGCTCACCGATGCGGAAGTTGTGGCGCGAGGCGGCCGTCTGCAGCACCTGCGCGCCGCCGGCGATCTTGCATACCAGCCGTTGGCGTTCGGCGCCCAGCCGCTCCACCCGCTCCAGCAGTTCCGGCACGGCCACCGTTGCAAACTTGGCCGAGATCGGCGCCGCGGGGTCAAGCGGCGCCGGCAACACCACGTGCGCCATGCCGCCCACCCGCGCCTGCGGGTCGTAGACCGCCACGCCGACGCACGAGCCGAGCCCGAGCGCCATCAGGACCATGCCCGCCTCGCTCGCCACGTGAATCTCTCCCAAACCCACCGAAACGATCTGCTCCACCGCCGTTGTGATCACTGCGCATATACCCCTGGAGTAGCGATGAGTAGCGCTGAGTAGCGCTGAGTTGCGCTTCGCCTTAAAACGTGCCTTTGTCGAGCGCCGCCCGTAGCTGGTCCGGATGCGGAAAGGCCATGAACCAGGCCGGCAGCCGCCGCCCCTGGTGCTCGAAGTTCGCGTCGATCACGACGGCCTCGTCGGCGAACATCGCCACTTCCGTCAACGCGATGCCGATCGCGGCGCCGGCCATGTCGGCCGCGATCGTCGGCGGCGTGATCGGCAGATGCACGCCCACGCTCTCCGCGAGCGAGTTGAGGAAGAACGAGCCAACGATGTTGCCTACTTCGCCCAGCGCTGACTCTTCCATCTCGCCCAGCGCTTCGGTTGTACCGGAGGGAAGTTCGAGCAGGATGTCGCACAGCTCAAGCGCCGTTGGGTACTCCATCAAGAGCAACAATTGTGCGGGGAGTTCGCCTTCCGCGATCAGGTAGACCGCGACGACCTCTAGCTCCGGGCTGCCGACCAGCGACGGTACCTCGCTCAGTTCGACGACGCGCACGTGCAGCGCCGTGACGGCGACGGCCGCGCTGAACATCTCGGTCAGGCCGCGTGACACTTCGCCCACGGCGGCAGACGCCAGTCCCTGCAGCCGCGTCATCTGCGGCCGGGAGAGCAGGAACGTCGTGCTCATGAGGATCCTCCTTGAGCGTGGGCTGCCGGCATGCGCGCCTGGCCCGCCCGTGCCAATTCGCTCTGCACCTTCGCCGCCAGACCGTCCACGACCTGTGGCACGTCCACGATCATCGAGACGCTGCCGTCGCCCAGAATCGTCGCGCCAGCGATGCCTTCGCTGTCGCCAAACGTCGTATCGATCGACTTGATCACGACCTCCTGCTCGCCGACCAGGCCGTCGACGACCAGACCGAGGTCCGCACGGCCGGTACGCACCGAAACGACGTATGACCATTCGCCGTCGTCGCGTTCGGCGCTGCGGCCGCGCCGGCTGAACAGATCGGCCAGCCGCACCAGCGGCAGCGTGCGCTCGCGCACCGTGACCACCTCGCGCCCCTGCACCGTGTGGATCGTGTCGCTGCGGATGCGCAGCGTCTCCTGCACGGAGATGAGCGGGACGGTGAAGACGGCTTCGCCCACGCGCACGAGCAGGGCGCGGATGATGGCGAGCGTCAGCGGCAGCCGGATCGTGAAGGTCGTGCCGATGCCCAGCTCCGTGCGGACCGAGACCGTGCCGTTCACCTTCTCGATATTCGTGCGCACGATGTCCATGCCCACGCCGCGGCCGGAAACGTCCGTCACCTGCGCGGCGCTGGAGAAGCCAGGCATGAAGATCAGGTTGATCGCCTCGTCGTCGTCCAGGCGGTTGGCCGCCTCCTGCGAGAGCAGCCCCTTCTTCACCGCCGCGGCGCGCAGCTTCGCCGGGTCGATGCCGCGGCCGTCGTCCGTGACCTCGACCATGATCTGGCTTTCGACATGCTGTGCGGAGAGCACGATCTCCGCCTCTTCCGGCTTGCCCGCCTCCACACGCTCCGCCGGCAGCTCGATCCCATGGTCGATCGCGTTGCGGATCAGATGCAGCAGCGGGTCGCCCAGCTCGTCGATCACCGAGCGGTCGATACCCGTATCGCCGCCCGTCATCTCGTAGCGGATCGCCTTGCCACTCTTCCGCGCCAGGTCGCGAATCATGCGCGGGAAGCGGTTGAACACGCTTTCGACCGGCAGCAGGCGGAAATCCATCACCCGCGCCTGCATCTCGTCGGAGACACGCGCGAGGTGCTGCGCCACATCGACCAGGTGTTCGAGCGAGGCGTCGCCGCCGTGGCGCTGGTCCAGCTCGCGCATCACCTGCATCAGGCGGCCGCGATCGATCACCAGCTCGCCGACCAGGTTGAGCATCTCGTCGAGCTGGCCGATGTCCACTTTGACCATGCGCGAGAGGCGCGCCATGCGCGCCCCGGCGACGGCGAGCTGCTCTTCGGCGCTGGCGCCGCGCAACTCCGGCCCAAGGTCGATGCGTCGGCGCTCGTCGGCCGATTCGTCCGGCTCGGCCGGCGGCTCGCGCTTTTCCTCGCGTTTCGCGGCCGGCGCGGCGGCAAGCGGCCGCACGGCGACGCTCACCACTTCGGCGATCGCCGCGGCGGCCGTTTGCAAGGACTCGGCCGCGCGTGTCGTGGTGATGGTGACGAGCAGCGTCTGCCCGCCTTCGCCGCTCTGCAGCTCCTGCTCGCTCGGGCTGGAGTCGACGACCGTGCCGAGCGCGGTCAGCTCCATCAGCGCCTGGTAGGCGCGCACGGCCGGCCAGTCGGAGCGCGGATCGACGACAACCTCGACTTCATACACGCGCTCTCCGGCTTGCGCGGTGGTGTGCTTGCGCCTGGCGGCCGGCTCTTTGCGGCCGGCGATCTCGTGCAGTTGCGCGATCGTGGCGTCGATCTCGATGCCGCTCTCCGTGCGCGTCTCCACCTCGCCGTTGAGCACGTTGAGCGCGTCCACCGCGGCGAGCAGCGAGTCGATCACGCTGCTGGTTGGCGTGAGGGCGCCGGTGCGCACGTTGTCCAGCACGCTCTCCATCGCGTGCGTGAGCGAGGCCATGCGTGTATGGCCGATCGTGGCCGAGGAGCCCTTCAGCGTGTGGGCGGCGCGGAACAGCGCCTGGATGAGCTGGGCGTCGCTCTCGCGCTCGAGCACCAGCAGGCCGTCGCTCAGCACCCTGAGCTGCGCTGCCGCCTCTTCGAGGAAGAGCACGAGGTCGGAATCGGTAGCGTCGAACTCCAGCGGCACGGTGAGCTCCTTCTCAGTCGCCGGACGGCAAGGGACCAACGTTTGCGGGCTGCGCTCGTTCGGGAGCGCGGGTGCGGCGTGCTTTGAGCGTCCGCGCGTTCGCCGCACGGTTGAGCGGTCCAGGTCAGGCAGCCATCTCCGCGGCGATCTCGGTCGGGTGAATGAGATGGCCGAGCTCGAGCAGAATCACCAGCCGCTCGCCGAGCCGGGCGATGCCGCGCAGGTGGCGTGTTTGCTCGCCGTCGAGCGTGGCGCCGGGCGGCTCGATGATTGACCGCGGGATGCGCAGCACTTCGGAGACCGCGTCCACCGCGGCGCCGATCGTGTGGCCCTCGATCTCCAGCACCACGATGCGGGAGGCGCGGGTGGCCTCGCCGGCCTCGCCGCGCAGGCCGAAGCGGATGTGCAAATTGACGACGGGAATCACGCGGCCGCGCAGGTTAATCACGCCCTGGACGTACTCCGGCGCCCGCGGCACGGCGGTGATCGCCGGCGGGCGGATGATCTCCTGCACGCTGCCGATATGCACACCGTAGCTTTCGCCGGAAAGCTCGAAGACGACGATCTGCTCTTCGGCTTCCCTCACCTGCTGCTCGCTCATCTGCTGTCTCTCCCCTGGTTCGGTGCCTGGCGCCGCGGCCGGCCGCGCGAAGGCACACGCCGCGGTGCAACCTATGTATCGACGTGGCGGGGAGTGCCTTAAGGGGATCTTGCATTTTGTTCTGCAACGAGCTATCGGCAAATGAGCAGTAACACGGGTAGGGAATACGGGTTTCGCCCGATGTGATGCGGCCGCACGGCGGCGGTACCGTGAAGCTGGCCGCGCTCGGCCCGCACGGTTTGAGGCTGATGTTGCACACGCCTCATATGACTGGCGACTGGCGACTATGGCGGGCGACGGCGGGAGCCGATCGAGGCAGCGCGCTGATGTCGATTACCGGACCGGCCGCCACGCAGCCGAACGCCGAGCCAGCGGCGTTCCTGCCGCTGCGGCAGGCGGCGAGCGGCAGCGGCGCCGGCGCGTCCTTCGTTGCCAGCCTGCGCGCCCAGGTGCGCGAGCAGGTGACGCAGGCGCTGGCGCAGCAGATTCCAGGCGCGGGACAGGCGCTGATCAACGGCGTACGCGCCCAGGTCTTGCAACAGGCGCTGCAGCCAGGCGCACCGCAGGTCTACACGGGCACGCAGACGGCAAGCGGTCCCTGGGCCGACGTGGCGCGCGGCATCGGCGCTCAGTATCTCTCGCCGCAAGCAGCAGACGTCTTTGCGCGGCAGATGGCGCTGGAGTCGGGCAACTTCGACCCGGACGTGATCGCCGGGCACAAGGTCAGCGCGGCGGGAGCGCAGGGCATCGCGCAGCTCATGCCGGCTTCCTACCCCAACGTCAACCGGCTTGACCCGATCGCCAGCCTCAACGCCGCGGCCGGCACGATGCGCAGCAATCTGCAGCTCTACAGCGGCGATCTGCGCAAGGCGCTTGCCGCCTACAACGCCGGCACCGCCACGGTGAACGAGCTGATCAGCCAGCTGGGCGCCAACTGGGAGCAGGGGCTGCCGCAGGAGACGCAACAGTATCTGCAGATGCTGCTCGGCAGCGCAGCGGGCGCGTGACCAGCATGACCACCGCGTTCCCCGGCTGTTATGATCTTGCAAATGTGCCGGATCGGCCGGAAACGCTAGACTTCTGTAACGTATTCGGGTATACCCGGATTGGCGATTCTGTCGAGTGGTCGCAGCCGCTCGCGGCGCCAGCGATGGCCCAGGAGGGTGAGCATGCCGGGTATCTCTGAACCAGGCTTCGGCGGCAGTCGTTCGCGGAGCGGTGAGCGCCGGCCGGCGCTGAGCATCCGGGTGCTGATCTGCGACGACCACGCGCTGCTGC
>CALFMN010000191.1 GCA_937879875.1 uncultured Chloroflexota bacterium
CCGGCGCCCGCTGGGGGCGACAGCACGGCTACCGACTGGCCGGGGGATGCGCCTCCCACTGTCAGCGTGCCCGGAGCGACGAACTTGACGAAGGCGGCATCCTGCACATAGAGCTGCGCGTCGACGGCCGCGTCCAACGCGTGGTTGAGCAGGATGTAGACGAGCGCGCCGGCGCCGAGCAGCACCGCGGCCATCACCGCGGCGAGCGAACCGATCAGCCGGCGGCGTGCGACGCGGAACATGGGTCCTCCTCCGCGTTCACGTCGGCCGGCTCGCGCAGCACGTAGCCGACGCCGCGCACGGTTTCGATCAGACGCGGGCCGAAGCGTTCGAGCTTGGTGCGCAGGTAAAAGATGTACTGGTCGACAACGTTGCCGTAGGGCTCGGCGTCCTCACCCCAAACGGCATCGAGGATGCGGCTGCGGCTCAGGACCTCGCCGGCGTGGCGGATGAGCAGCGCGAGCAGGTTGAATTCGCGCGCCGTCAGCTCGATCCGCTGGCCGGCGCGACGCGCCTCGTAGCGCAGCGGGTCGAGCACGAGGTCGCCGACGCGCAGTGCGGCGCCACCTCCGGAGCGCGTACGCCGCGTCAGGGCACGCACGCGGGCGCGCAACTCCGACATCGCAAACGGCTTGATCAGATAATCGTCGGCGCCGGCGTCGAGCCCTTCGACACGGTCTTCCACCTGGCCGCGCGCCGTAAGCATCAGCACGGGCGCCTGCCGGCCACGCTCGCGCAGGGCGCGGCAGAGCGCAAAGCCGTCCAGGCGGGGCAGCATGACATCGAGCAGGATCAGGTCGAACGGAGCGGCGAGCGCGATCGCCAGCGCTGTCATGCCATCGTCCGCCACCTCCACGGCGTGCCCGTCGCGTGCCAGCGCTGCCGCGACCAGCGTCGCCATCCGTTCCTCATCCTCCACCACCAGCACGCGCATGGTCCCACCTCCACTGCCCCATCCCACGATCGCGGGGCGAAGGCGATGATGCATGTGGAAGCGATTAGAGACGTGTTACAGAAGTGCTAAACAGGGCCGTGACGTGCTTTGCTCGCCGTCACGCGTGGAAGCGAGGGAACCCGCGCTACGCGCCGCGCTGCATGCGGCTGAGCAGATAGGAGACGACGCGGCCGGTGCGGTCGTGGCCGGCGCTGCAATGCACCAGCACGGGCTTGGGCAGCGCCTCGAACGCCGCCCACGCCGCCTCGTACTGGGCGGGCGTGAACGGCTCGGCCATGCCGTCCGGCGCGGCGATGTTGGCGACGCCGAAGCCGGACTCTTCATAGAATGCCAGCAGCCCCTGCGGCAGCCCGCGCGCGTACAGCGGCAACTGGTCCTGGCCGAGCAGGCAGATGATCGAGGCGATGCCCGCCGCCCGCTTCTCCGCCACCCAGGCTTCCACGACCTGGCGCGGAACGGTGTATTCCGCTCCGGTCCGGTAGCCCGGCCGGAAGCTCGTCGCCAGCAGGCCGTCTTTCACCCAACGCACCATGCTCCCACTGTAGAAAACGGCGCGGGCAGGGAACAAGCCCGGCATCAGGGCGTAGAGCGTAGGGCGTAGGGCGGATCGTGTCCGTACGTGCGTGTAAGCCGTTTCGTGCGTACGATGCAGCGCGGAACGTGCAGCCAGCCCGCGCAGCGGGAGGGCGGGAAGGAGCGCGGCGGTGGCAGACTCGCTGATCGTGGTGGCATCGAGCAACGGGCGCGTGGGCATCGGCGAGGCGCTGCGTGTGCTGAAATCCGGCGGCTCGGCGCTCGATGCGGTCGAGGCCGGCACGCGCCTGGTCGAAGACAATCCTCACGATAACTCGGTCGGCACGGGTGGCCTGCCCAACCTGCTGGGCGAAGTCGAGCTCGACGCAAGCATCATGGACGGCCGCACGCTTGCCGCGGGCGCCATCGGCTCCGTGCGCTACTACCCGAATCCCGTCTCCATCGCCCGCCGCGTGATGGAGACGATGCCGCACTGCTTTCTGGTCGGCACGGGCGCCGAGCGCTTCGCCGGGCAGCACGGCTTCCAGACCGCCGACATGCTGACGCCAGAGACACGGCAGCGCTATCAGGAGTGGATGGCCGGCAAGCTGGATGGCGTCGAAGCGGCGAACTACCGCCGCTACATGCAGTCCGTGCGCGACCTTGCGGCGGTGGCGAAGCAGGTGACGGACCCGCAACGCACCGGCGGCACCGTCAACTTCCTCGCCCGCGACCGCGAGGGCAACGTCGCCAGCGCTGTCTCGACGTCGGGCTGGGCGTGGAAGTTCCCCGGCCGGCTGGGCGACTCGCCCGTGATCGGCGCCGGCAACTACTGTGACAACCGCTACGGCGCCGCCGCCTGCACCGGCCGCGGCGAGATGGCGATCCGCTGCGGCACGGCGCGCAGCGTCGTGCTCTACATGAAGCTGGGCATGAGCGTCGCCGAGGCGCTGGCCGAGGCGCAGCGCGACCTCTGGGCGCTGGAAGACGCCTTCTACGGTAACATGCACATCGTCGCGCTCGACCGCGATGGCAACCCCGCCGCGGCCAGCAACAGCCCCGCGACCTACATCTACCAGCGCGACGACATGGCCGCCTACGCCGAGGAGCCGCGCACGCTGATCGTCTCCAACGACCCGCAGAAGCAGGGCGGCTGGAGCACCGTCACGGCGCCGAAAGAGCAGAGCGACCGGCAGTAGCGGGACGAGGAAATAGAATAGAGGAAATAGGAAATAGGGACGAGAAGTGAGAAACGAGGTATGAGCATTCGCTCTCCTATTTCCTCGTACCTATTTCCTATTTTCTCGTTTCTATTTTCTCGTTTCTATTTCCTATTGATCGGCCTGCAGCAGCGTCTTGTTCGCAGTGCGAGCGACGCCGGCCTCGACACCGAACGCCTCTAGCGCCGCTTCGAGCTGCGGGTCGCGGCCGTCGGCCAGGGCAGGGGCGTCCGCATCGATCTCGCGGTCGGGCGTGATGCCGATCTTCTCCACCGACTGCTGGCTGACGGGCGAGAGCACGCCCTGCACGGCGACTTCCATGCCCGCCTTCTGATCGGCCAGCGGGAAGAACTGCGCCGCCATCAGGCAGCCGCAGGTTTTCGCGCCGACGATCAGCCCGTCGTGATACTGCTGCACCGCCGAGGCGAACAGCTCAGACGACGAAGCGCTGCCGCCATCCACCAGCACCACGAGCTTCTGATCGAAGCTGAAACGGTCGCCGGTGCGCGGAACCGGTAAGGAGCGGCCGCCGCCGGGATTGACGAGATACGAAAGCGGGCTCTGCGACACAAACAGCGACAGCACCGCCTGCAGGTCGCTGAGCGAACCGCCGGGATTGCCGCGCAGATCGACGATCACGCCGTTTGTGTTCTCATCGTCGAAGTCGCCCAGCGCCTGCTTGACCTGGAGTTGAATCGGCACCTGCGTGGGAAACTCGCGGATGCGGATGTAGCCGACGTTGCCGGGCAACTGCTTGCTGCGCACCAGGTCGAGCGACATCGTCTGGCGGGTAATCGTGATGCGCCGGTCGGCGCGGCCGGGCCGGCGTACGTCGAGCATGAGCGTGCTGCCGTCCGGCCCGTCGAGGGCGCGGCCCGCCTCGCGCGGCGTGAAACTTGCGATCTTGCGCCCGTCGATGGCGAGCAGGGAGTCGCCGGCCTGCAGGCCGGCGCGGTCCCCGGCAGAGCCGGGCACAACTTCGAGCACCAGCGGCGGCCGCTCGGTGACGCGTTCGATGCGGATGCCGGTCGTCGTACCGAGGTTGCCGGCCTCGCGCTTGTTCTGCGTAGCGAACTGGTCCGGCGAGAGAAACGTCGTATGCGAGTCGTTCAGCGAGTCTGCCATCGCCGCCGCCGCGGCGTAGTTGAGCTTCGTTTCATCGACGCTGGCGCTGCGGCGGATGGTCAGCTTGCCAAAGGCGTCTTCGAGGTTGTGAACCGTCGCGCCGCGGTCGCCGCTGAGCACGGGCCGCGGCACGCCGGCCGTGTTCACGCCCTCCCGCTTCGCCTCGGCCAGCAGCCCGTCCCAGGCCGGATTGAGCAGAGCGGCGGGTCCAGGCCGCTCGACGGCGCGGTTCAGCAGCAGGTTGTAGGCGCTTTCGAAGACGGTGAAATCGACCGAGCCGACCGGCGCACCGCTCGGTGTGGCCGCGGGCGCGGGCGGGATGCGTTCGGTCGTGCAGGCGACACCGGCGAGCAGCAGCGCCGCCAGACCGAGCCAAAGCAGCGGGCGGGGGCGCCTCACAACGTTTCGCGCAGAAATTGCCAGGCCTCCTTAAACTCGGGGCCGCGCATCTCGGTGTGGCCGCCGTCGTACCAGACGATGCGCTTCGGCTCGCCCAACGCGTCGAACAGCGCCTGCGCGGCGACGAGCGGCACGGTCTCGTCGCGCCGGCCGTTGATGCAGAGCACGGGCCGCGGCGCGATCTGCGCGGCGAAGTTGATCGGATCGACGATCGCCAGCACCGTGCGCATCTCTTCGATCAGCGGCGGGTCGTCCGGCAGCGTTTGGAAGCCGCTGAGATTGGCGCCGCCGATGCAGAAGACGGCGGCCCTGACGCGCTCGTCGCGCGCCACGAAGGAGACGCCGTTGAGCGTACCCATGCTGAAGCCAATGAAGCCGAGCCGCGCCGGGTCGATCTCCGGCCGCGTGGCGAGATAGTCCACGGTGCGCTGCAAATCGACGCACATCTGCACGGCGTGGTCGCGCCGCGTCCAGGGGCGCTGCCAGATCGCCTGCGGATCGCGCGGGCGGGTCTGGCGCTCGCCGTGGTCGTTCGCGTCGATCGCGACGCAGGCGAAGCCCTCCCGCGCCCAGCGCAGTGCTGGCAGGCGGATGTAGTCGTCCTCTTTGCGGCTGCCGGCGCCGTGCTGCATCAGAATGGCCGGCAGCGGCCCGGCGGCGTCGATTGGCTGCCAGAGCAGGCCGGCCACGCGCTGGCCGTGCGTGCTGGAGATGACAAAGTGCGTGCTGCGCACGCCGTGCTCTTCGGCAACGACGTGCGCCTCCGGTTCCAGCGGCATCTCGCGGTCGTAGCGGTAGAAGAGGTCGCGCACGCGGTCGCCGACGATGCTGGCGGTGGTCATCGTTCGTCCTCCGCTTCGGAGTTTAGTCTGGGCGCAGCGTTTCGAGCAGGAAGCGGCGCATCTCGTGGATGTCCTCGCACGGAATGTCGCCGTGGCCGCCGTCGTACCAGATCACGCGGCGCGGCTCTCTCAGCGCGCTGAACAGCGCCTGGCCGAGCACGGGCGGGATGATCGCATCCTGCGTGCCGTTCACCATCAGCACCGGCCGCGGTGCGATCAGCGGTGCGTAGTGCAGCGGGTCGCAGGCGTCGGCGACGGTTTCGGCGTCGTGGCGGCGTTCAATCGGCGCTTGCAGGGCGAAGAAGTGCATCAGCCCGGCGCCGCCGAGCGCGAACACGGCGGTGCTGACGCGCGGCTCCATCGCCACGAAGGGCACGCCGAGGATGCTGCCCATGCTGAAGCCGACGTAACCAAGCCGCGCCGTGTCCAGATCGGGCCGCGCCTCGGCCCAATCGACCGCACGCATCGTATCGACCACGTATCGCGTGACGAACTCGAGGCCGCGGAACGGCTGGCGCAGCACGACGGTGGGATCGGAGATGCGCTGTCCGCGTTCGCCGTGAAAGGGCGCGTCGATGCAGAGGCAGGCAAAGCCCTCGCCGGCCCAGTGCTCGAAGAGCTGGTGCATCAGCGGCTCGTCTTTGCTGGCGCCGGCGCCGTGACCGATCACGAGCACAGGAGGCGGCGCAGCGGCCTCAGCAAGACGGTACAGCACGGCGGGCACGCGCTGATCGTGGGTGCTGGAGAAGGCGAAACGCTCCGAACGGATGCCGTTTGTGCAGGAAATGACCGGTTCGGTTGCATCAAGGGGCGCAGCGCGGTCGTAGCAAAAGAGCAGGCGCCGCTGCTCGGGCGAGAGCCCCATCCGCCACCTCCGCGCCCCGCTCGCCGCCCGGCGAGCCATCGCCCGTTATGCAGAGCGTAGCGTGCGTCACGGGCGCCGGTCCAGCCAGCGTTGCAGGTCAGTGCAATGCGTTGGGCGAGACGGCAGGCGTGCGGCGGGATCCTGCTGCCGGGGTAGGGTCGCGAGTTATGAGGGCCGGCGGCGCACGAAGCCGGCGTGAACGCCTATCCGCCCAGCGCTGCCAGCAGCGCCGCCGTGCGGTCCAGCGAAGCGCGGCGGTCATCGCCGACCGGGATCGGCGTGACGATCAGCTCGCCCGCACCCGCATCGATGAAGCGGCGCAACCGCGCCCCGACCGCCGCTTCATCGCCGTGCGCGACGACTTCGTCGATCATCGCGTCGCTCCACTCACCCCGCATCGCCTCCTCGTAGCCGGCGTCACGCAGCATCGTGGCGTAGTAGGGCAGACGTGGGTAGCCGGCGAGCTGCTGGCGGGCGGCGGCGCGCACCGCCGCGGCGTCTTCGCTCACGCACACGGGCACGTGCGCCACCAGCGGCGGCGCTGCCCGCGCGGCGGCCGCGGCGCCCTGGCGCAGTGCCGGCAGCGCCACGTCGCGCACGTACGGCAACGGGCAGAGCCAGGTGATGGCGCCGTCCGCAAGCTCGCCGCAGAGCCGGAAGGCGTTCACCCGCAGCGCCGAGGCCATGACTGGCACCGGCTCGGCCAGCGGCGCGGCCATGCGGCCGTGGGCATGATAAAAGTCGCCGTCGAAGTCGGCGCCGCCCTCGTTCAGCGCCGACTTAACGATGCGCAGGTACTCGCGCAGGTGGCCGAGCGGCTTCTCGAAGGGAATGCCGAACTGCCCTTCGACGCCGGGCTTGTGGCTCGGTCCGAGGCCGAGGCGGAAGCGGCCGGGCGCGAGCGAGGCGATCGCGGCCGTCTGCTGCACGACGACCAGCGGATGGCGCGGCAGGATGGGAATGATGCAGGTGCCGAGCAGGATGCGCCGCGTGCGCGCGGCGGCGGCGGCAAAGATCGTCAGCCCGTCTGCCCCGACGCCGCCGGTGGTCAGCCAGGCGGCGGGCACGCCCATCTGCTCGTAACGTTCGATCGCCGCCAGCGTGGCGGCCGCGTCGCGTTCTTGAACGTGCAGGCCGATCGTTCCAGCGCTCATCGTTTCGCTGCTCCCGCGCGGTAGGACTCTTCCAGCAGATCGACGACGTGCATGACGCGCACGTTAAGGCCGGCGCGGCGCACGCCGTTCTCCAGTTGCAGCATGCAGCCGGGATTGGCCGTGACGATGATCTCCGGCCGCGCCTCCGTGACCTCTTCCATCTTGCTGTCGAGCACCTGCAGCGACATCTCGCGCTGCACGACGTTGTAGATGCCGGCGCTGCCGCAGCAGCGGTCCGAGGCCAGTTCGACGAACTCTACGCCGGGAATGGCGCGGATCAACTGGCGCGGCGACTCTTTCACCCGCTGTGCGTGCGCCAGGTGGCAGGAGTCTTGATAGGTGACACGGGCGTTCACCGGGCCGAGCTGGGCTTCGTCGATGCCATGGGCGGCGAGAAACTCGGTCACATCGCGCACCGAGCGGCTGAAGCGCTCGGCCTTTTCGCGGTAGGCGGCATCGTGCGCCAGCAGCTCGTGATACTCCTTGAGCGTCGAGCCGCAACCGGCGGCGTTGACGATCACCGCATCGACGTCGGCGGCAAGGAAGGCGTCAATGTTGCGCCGCGCGAGCGTGCGCGCCGCCTCACGATCGCCGCCGTGCACCAGCAGGGCGCCGCAGCATTGCTCTTGCGGCAGCAGCACCACGTCGCAGCCGTTGCGGCGCAGCACGTTCACTGTCGCGCGTTCCGAGGCGGCATACAGCTGCGGCATCACGCAGCCAACGAACATGGCGACGCGGTGCCGCCGCGGGCCGAGGGCGCGGTAAAGCTGCCGGCGCGGACGGAACGGCCGCCTGGCAAGCGCCGGCATCATCGCTTCGAGGTCGCGCAGCGGCGGCGCCAGACGCAGCACGCCGCTGCGCTGCACCAGCGTGCGCAGGCCGGAGTGCTGGTAGAGCCGCATCGAGGCCGCAACCGCGGCGAGCAGCGATTTGTGCAGGAACAGCGCCCGCGTGATGGCCGTGCGCAGCAGGCGCGGCCGGCTGGGCCCTTTGGCCTGTGTCAGGATCTGCGAGCGCGTCGCCTCCATCATGCGGCCGAAAGGTACGCCGGAGGGGCAAACCGACTCGCAGTTGCGGCACTGCAGACATAGCTCCATGTGTCCCACGAAGCCGTCGGAGATCGGAATGCGGCCCTCTTCGACGGCGCGCATCAGGTAGATGCGGCCGCGCGGCGATTCGGTTTCGAGGCCCGTGGCGACGAAGGTTGGGCAGTGCATCAGGCAGAGGCCGCAATGCACGCAGCGCGAGAGGTCGGCAAACGCCGGTGCATCCGGTCCACTGAACGCCGAGCGCCCGGTCGCGGCAGGCGAGGTCATCGTCCCGATCCTTGCAGAGCAGTGGGAATGCCACCGTCGATACGCACCGCCGCTCGCCCTCAGTGTCAGCGATCCGGCCGTGTGGCGACAAGGCGGGGCAGCGCTGCGACAGGTGTTCGTCAATACGACTACTCTCGCCCGCGCGGGGCACCTAACCCTGCTTTGCCTGGCGGCAAAGCTGTCCCTTCCCGACACGGGAAGGGTGTGGCTGGAGGCTGGACGGGGAGCTGGGAGACAAACCCGCCGCCCGTCCCACAGGGAGACCCCGGCCCCGCTACCGTCCGGCACTGCGGGGAACGCTCCAGAAGTCCCTTTCCCGTTTCGGGAAGGGACAGACCTCGCTTGCGAGGTCAGGGTTAGGCGCCCCGCGCGGGCGCGGCGCCGCGCCCGTCGTCGCTCAAGCCAGCCGCAGCAGGCACGCGGCCAGCGCCTCGGGCGCCGAGATGAACGGCGAGTGACCGGTCTGAAGCGAGAACACTTGAGCGCAGGGCAAGGCGGAGTACATGCGTTGTTGCGTCGCCGGTCCCAGGGCTTTGTCGTGCAGCGTTTCGATGTACACGCGCGGCACATTTGCCGGCGCGGCAGCGGGCGCGGCCTGTTCGTCGCGGGGCACAACTGGCTCTGGCTGGAGCTGACGCATGGCCCAAGCAGCGGCGTCGTCGCTGCAATCGGCATAGAAGACCGCGCGCGCCTTCGTCGAGTCGATGCTGACCGTCTGGTGCGTTGCATCGAGAATCAGCGCCTCGCGCAGCAGCGATTCCGTGTCGTCTCGCATGATCTCGGGCGGCGTCACGCCGGCGGGCAGGAGAAAGGCGGCCAGATAGACGAGCGTACGTACGCGATCGGGCCGTTGCGCCGCCGCCTCGCTGATGATCATACCGCCCGAGCTGTGGCCGATGAGGATCAGCGGCTCGTCCGCGGCGTCGAGCAGGTCGCAGACACTCGGCACGTAGCGCTGCCACGGCCGCTCGCTCGCGGGCGTGCGGTCCTGACCGTGGCCCGGCAGATCGGGCGCAAGCACGCGTTGGCCGGCGCCCCGCAATAGTGGGGTGAGCTTCTCCCAGCACCAGGCGCCGTGCCAGCCACCGTGAACGAGGACGAACGTGGTCATTGCTACGCTACGGCTGGCTGCGGTAGCCGCGGTCGAATGCCTCGCGCATCTTGCGCATGGCGTCGCCGGCCTTCTCCGCCGCGTCCTGGGCGCCGCCGGTGTAGTGGCGCACGCCGGCGCCCAGCTCCTCCTGCCACGACGGTTTCGGGTCGCCGCGGCGCAGATATTCGCCGCGCACGATGCGGTCGTAGCCGCCCTGCTCGATCCAGTCGCGCAGCAGGGCAGCGCGCAGCACCAAGAAGGGATGTGTCATGCCCAGCGTGTTGAGCACCTTCAGCACCTGGTCGAGCACGTTGTCGACCTGGCGGTACTCCTCGGCCTGTACGAGAAACTCGTTCAGGTTCATCTCCTCGGGCGTGCCGCCGCCGGCGAGGCGCATCATCGCGCTCATCGCCGCTTCGGGCCGCTGCACCGTCAGCAGGCCGGCGCGGTCCGACGACAACTCGCTCTTGCGGAACCATTCGAGCAGCGCGAAGAGGATCGGCTTCGCCGCGACGCCGATGATCGGGAAGCCCGATGCGGCGAGGCGAATGAGGATCACCATCATTGTGTGGTACAGCGCGTGGCCGCTGAGCACGTGGCCCAGCTCGTGGCCCATGATGTTCTCGACCTCGTCGTCGGGCAGCAGCCGCAGCGAGCCCGAGAGCAGCAGCACCCACGGCTTGTCCACGCCGTAGGCGCCCGCATTCACGCGCGGATCCTGCGCGACGAAGAGCGGAACCTCTTCGGGCGCATCCAGCGTGTCCTGCACCTGCAGCCAGAGACGGTGCAGGCGCGGGAACTGGCGCGGCGAGACGCGCACGGAGTCGGCTTGAAACGCCAGCCGCAGGCCGCGCTCGCCGAACGCCCCGATGATCTTCTTCAGCACCTCGTCGAAGGCCGGAATCGCGCGCAAGGCCGCCAGCGCGGCGCGGTCGGCGGGGTGCTCCCAGGCCCGCGAGTCGATCTGATCGAGTCGGCGTCGAATCGGCACGATGGCTGTGCTGGTCATGGGTGTTTCCTTCCGCCAGCCGCGGGCGGGACGTTCGGACGCCGCAAGGGGCGTCGGCGGCCCGCCTGCGCGGCCCTGCGTTCAGTATCGCTGCAACGGGCGGCGCCGTGAAGCGACCCGGTCGATTTGCGGCCGTGTTCCCCGCCGCGCGCCGGTCATCCTGGCCGCATCGCCGCGAGCTATCCTTCGCGGCCGTAGTCCCAGCTGATGTAGCGGCGCGGACGCACGCCGATGTAGGCCGCTCCCGGCCGCGGTTCGGTGGGAAGCTGATCTGCCGCAGCGCCGCGTAGACGCACCGCCTCGCGGGCGAGCCGCAGCACGTCGTCCGGCGCGGTGTAGACGCTAGCGTCGCCCTGAATCATCACTGCTTTGATGTCGCCCATGCCCTTGCCGCTTTCGACCAGTAAACTCACCCGCGCATCGCGGGCGATGTTCTTGAGCTTTTGTGTGCCGGCGCGGCAGCCCATGCAGATCTCGTCGCCCACACGGAAGTAGCCGATCGGCACAGAATGCGGGTAGCCGTCGCGGCCGATTGTGGTCAGAATCATCCAGCCTGGTTTCGCGTCGAGAAAGGCGTGGATCTGCTCGAGCGAAAGTTTCGCGGGCATCGTCTGCACCTCCGTTCCTGCCTCCGGGCTTATGGCTGATGTCGCCGGGCTTGCAAGGGCCGTTCTGGCGGCGGACCGGCCGCCCGCTGGACTGCCGGCAAGCGCCCTCGCTATACTTGCTGCCGGAAGAGGAGTCCCAGCTTGCCACGTCAGACCCGACGCACCCGCAATCAGGCGCCCAGCCTGCGCAAAGGCCAGCAGCCGGCGGTGCCGGCACATTTCTATCGTCGCACGCCCACGCCGACCGTCGAGCCGGCGCCAGGGGGCGATGCGCTGGCCGGCGAGCCCGACGTCGACTCGGCGCTCGGCGCTCAGAACGCTCCCGCCCGCAGCGCCGGCGCGGGGCCAGAGCCGCGAGGTGCGGCGGCTCCTCCTCGTGGCCGCGGCGCGGCGCTTCAGCAGTCGACGCGCGAACGGCTGAGCCATACCGACTACGGTTATGTGATCGGCGAGTTGAAGCGTATCTTCACCACCGCCGCGCTTATCGTGCTGCTGCTGATCGTCATCGCCATCCTGCGGCATTAGGCTGCGGACCCTCACCCCCGTCCCCTCTCCCAATCCTGGGCGAGGGGCGATCCTGTTTGGAGCGCTTCGAGAGGGCGCCGGTCTATCCTGGGTTTCGGTATGGGCCGTTCCTGAACGGCCCGGCGCGGCGCCAGCCGCGAGCGTCTGCGGTCGGCAACACGTGTTTGGGCGGTTACTTCAGATAGTTGATGGCCACGACCGCGGCGATGCCCACGAAGATGTAGCCGTAGAGGTCGTTTTGCGGCAGCACGGTGTGCGGCGCGGCGACGAAGTTGTGGACCAGGTAGACGAGCACGCACGAGGCCGCGGCGGCGACTTGCAGCGAGACGCCGCGTCGCCGGTTGCTCACCCGGCCGATCGCCTCCGCCGCCAGCCAGCCGTAGCCCAGCGCCGGGAAGAAGATGAAGATGCCGAAGCTGCCGGCTGAATGGGGAAGCAGGTAACCCCAGAGCACGCCGACCACGACGGCCACGACCGCGGCCGCGGCGCTGCCCCGCGCCAACAGCGCCGGCGGCACGGAATAGCTCACGGGGCGCCGCAGGTTGGCGCAGCTCTTACACCGCGCTCCGACCGGCGTTTGCACCATGCAGCGCGGGCAGATCGGCGTATCGCACTTGCCGCAGCGCAGCTCGGTTTCGACTTGCGGGTGCTGGGCACACTGCACCGAGATGTAAACCCCTATCCTCTGATGTCGATCGCGAAGGTCAACTCGCCCTCACAGGCGAGCGCATCGCCGACCGTGGCGCGAGCCGCGCCTTTGCCGATCGGGCCGCGCTGCTTCGTCAGCTCGACGTCCAGCCGCAGCGTATCGCCCGGCACGACGCGGCGGCGAAAGCGCACGCCGTCGATGCCGGCGAAGAAGCCGATCTTGCCGCGGTACTGCTCCTGGCTGAGCAGCGCCACGGCGCCGACCTGCGCCAGCGCCTCCACGATCAGCACGCCGGGCATCACGGGCAGGCCGGGAAAGTGGCCCTGAAAGAACCACTCGTTGATCGTCACGTTCTTGATGCCGACGGCACGCTTGCCTGCTTCGATCTCGACGATGCGATCGACCAGCAGGAAGGGGAAGCGGTGCGGAATGATCTCCATGATGCGGCTGGCGTCCCAATCGACGGGCGCGGCGCTCACGAGGCCGCCACCACGGGGCAGGCGCAGCCTTCGCCGGCGGCGAGCAGCGCCTCGACGGCCTCGTCCGGCAAGGGAATATCGCCCGGCTCGCGCTCACCGGGGTTGTGCAACGCGTGGTAGTCGCTGCCGCCGGTGGGCAGCAGCTTGAGGCGTCGGGCAATCGCGAGCAACTCCCCCACCTTTTCGGGGCCGAGATCCTTGTAGTAGACCTCCATGCCGCCGAGCCCCTGCCCGGCCAGCCCGGCCAGGATCGTCTCCGCATCGGGCGTGTAGTGCGGGTGCGCCACGACGGGAAAGCCGCCGGCGTTGCGGATCATCTGCACCGCCTCGACGGGCGTCAGCTTCTCGCGCTCGGCGTAGGCCGGACCGTTGCGGCCGATCAGCCGGTCGAACGCTTCGGGGATCGACTGCACGTAGCCGCGCTCGACCAGATGCTGCGCGACGTGCGGCCGGCCCACGGAGGCGTCGCCCGCGATCCCCTGCACCCGCTCCCAGGAAACGTCCATACCCAGGCCTTGCAGCTTCTCGATCATGCGCATGCCGCGGCCGAGCCGACCCTCGCGGAAGCGCGCGAGCTGCGCCTGAAACGCCGGATCGTCGATCTGCATGAAGTAGCCGAGCACGTGGACTTCGCTGCCGGGGATGTCCGTGCTCAACTCGACGCCGGGCACGAGGCGAATGCCATGCGGCCCCAGCGCGGCAGCGATCTCGCGCACACCGGCGGTCGAGTCGTGGTCGGTGAGCGCCATCACGTGCAGGCCGGCGCGTGCGGCCAGCTCGGCCAGCTCGGCCGTCGTCTTCTTGCCGTCGGAATGCGTGGAGTGGGTGTGAAAATCGCCGTTTGCCATCGCTAACGCGCGTATTCGACGGCGCGCGTCTCGCGCACGACGGTCACTTTGACCTGGCCTGGATACTCCATCGTCTCCTCGATCTTGCGGCTGAGGTCGCGAGCCAGCCGCATGGCTGCAAGCTCGTCGATCTGTTCCGGCTTGACGATCACCCGCACCTCGCGGCCGGCCTGAATCGCGAACGACTCGCGCACGCCCTCGAAGCCGTTGGCCACGCCTTCGAGGTCTTCCAGGCGTTTGACGTAGTATTCCAGCGACTCGCGCCGGGCGCCGGGTCGCTGGCCCGCGATCAGATCGGCCACCTGCACGAGGATCGCCTCGACGCTGCGTGGCTCAACCTCGTCCTTGTGCGCCTCGATGCAGTGCACGACCGCGGCGGGCATCCCGAAGCGCTTCGCCAGTTCAGCGCCGATCTGCGCATGGCTGCCCTCGACTTCGTGGTCGGCGGCCTTGCCGATGTCGTGCAGCAGGCCGGCGCGCCGCACCACGGAAACATCGGCTTTCAGCTCCGCGGCCAGCAGGGCGCCGATTTGCGCGGTTTCGAGCGAGTGCTTCAGCACGTTCTGGCCGAGGCTCATGCGGTATTTGAGCTTGCCCAGCAGCCGCATCAGTTCGGGGTGCAGGTTCGGCACGCCGGCTTCGACCGCCGCCGTCTCGCCTTCGCCGCGCAGCGACGCCTCGACCTCGGCGCGTGCTTTGTCCACCACCTCTTCGATGCGCGTCGGGTGGATGCGGCCGTCCTGCACCAGATGCGAGAGGGCGATGCGCGCCACCTCACGGCGCACCGGGTCGAAGCCGGAAAGCGTGACCGCGTCCGGCGTGTCGTCGATGATCAGATCGCAGCCGGTAGCCTGTTCAAGGGCGCGGATGTTGCGGCCCTCGCGCCCGATGATGCGGCCTTTCATGTCATCGCTGGGAATGGGAACGACCGAGACCGTGGTCTCGGCCGTCACATCCGAGGTGATGCGCTGGATGGCCGCGGCGACGATCTCGCGGGCGCGCCGGCCGGCCTGCTCTTTGTACTCGGCCTCGATTTGGTGCATGCGCCGCACGGCGTCCTCGCGCACTTCACGCTCGACCTCGCTCATGAGCAAGGCACGGGCTTCGTCGCTGGAAAGCTGCCCCACGCGCTCGATCTCGTGCAGCCGCTGCTGGCGCAGCTCTTCGAGCTGGGCACGGGCGGCTTCGGCCTCCTGCTCGCGCTGGCTCAGCTGGCGTTCGCGGCGCTCGTAGGCTTCCGCCTTGCGGTCGAGGTTCTCCTCTTTCTGCACGATGCGGCGTTCCTGCCGCTGCAGATCGCCGGTGCGCTCGCGCAGATCCAGTTCCGCCTGCGTGCGCAGGCGAATTGCCTCCTCCTTCGCTTCGAGCAGGATCTCTTTCTGGCGGGTCTCCGCCTCGCCGACGATGCGCGCTGCGGCGGTCTGGGCGGCCTGTCCGTCCAGCGGTTCCGCCTGGGGTGGCCGGAGCGGCTCGGCGGCCGGACCGGGCTTGCGGACGTAGAGGTAAGTCGCGCCGACGGCGAGAAGCAGGACCGCAATCGCCAGTACGATCACCAGTACCAGCATATGCGCCTCGCTTTCGCAGGGATGGGCAGACAGCGCCGCCGCGCGGCCTGCCTGTCAGACCAGTGTACGAACGAGGTTAAGCCAGTGTCAACGGAAGATCGTATAGGTATAGTACGATAGCGCTGTTAATCTTCGGACTCGGCCTGCTCGCCGCCGCGCTCGCGCCACAGATCGCGCACGATCGGACCCACCACGCCGTAGCCGAAGCCGCGCCGCTGCAGGAAGCTGCCGAGCCGCCGGTAGAACTCTTCATACGTGGCGGCGTGCAGCTTCGCCGCGTGCGTGCGAGCGACTTCCCGTACGCGTGCGTCGTCGTCCGTGTCCGCGAGCGCGGCAGCGGCGCCCGAATCGTCCACGCCGCGCGCCCGCAGTTCGGCCGCGAGCAGCGAGCGGCCGCGCGCATGGGCGCCGCTGCCGCGCTCCGCCACCCACTGGCGAGCAAACTGCTCGTCGTTGACCAGCCCGGCACGCCGCAGGCGCTCAACGGTTTCGTCGATCGCAGCGACGGGCAGCCCCTTACGCCGCAGCCGCTCACGCAGCTCGTGTTCCGACCGCGGCCGATAACCGAGCAGGTGCAGGGCCGACTCGTAGGCGCGATGGTGCGCATCCTCGGCTTCCAGGCGCAGGCGGAGCTCGTCCGTAACTTCCTGGCCGACCCGCAGGCCAAGCGCGTACACGGCCTCACGGTGGACGCTTGCCCACGGCTCGTCGTCGACCATCACCGCGATGCGCCCACCGCGTCGCTGCCGCTCGATGCTCGTGATCCGCTTCATGTTCACTGCTTCACTGCAAATTAGCTGCCGTTACGTCGAAAGCAAAACCGGCGCCCGCCGACGCCGGTGAAGAGGAGCGGTATGGAGCGGGTGGCGAGAATCGAACTCGCGCATCAACCTTGGGAAGGTCGCAGGCTGCCATTACATCACACCCGCGCGGCCCCACAATTTCGATTGTAGGCCGGTCACGGGCCGCGCTGTCAAGGACGTGGCGGCGCTCGCACCCCAGCGGCGATTCGCCAGCGAGTCGGGCCGGCGTCGGTTCGTGCTGCGCCTCCGGCGTGTGTTGCCGGTGCGTTGCTGCCCTGCTGGGGCCGATGCTAGAATGCTGTCACGGCGCAGAATACCTTGCGGCTGCGTGAGCGTGCGTTTGTGGAGCCGGCTGTACTTGTTCTCAATCAGAACTACGAGCCCCTGAACGTCTGCAACGCCCGTCGGGCCTTCACCCTCCTCAACCGGGGAAAGGCGGAGGTTCTCGAACACGGGCGTGGCATGATGCGCAGCCCGCGCGCGTTGTTCCCCCTGCCGTCCGTGATCCGCCTGGTGTACATGGTCAAGCGCCCACGCCCGCAGATGCGGCTGACGCGGCGCGAGGTCTTCGTGCGCGACCGCTACACCTGCCAGTACTGCGGCCGGCAGCTACGCGAGCTGACACTGGACCATGTCTTTCCGCGCCATCGCGGCGGGCGGCACACCTGGGAAAACCTGGTGGCGGCCTGCAAAACCTGCAACCACCGCAAGGCGGGCCGCACGCCGACGGAGGCGCGCATGCGCCTGATGCGCGAGCCCGCGCGGCCGCACGTCAGCAGCTACTACATTTTCTATCAGTACCTCGAGCGGCAGGAGGGCTGGCGCAAGTTCATCCCCGGCTGGGACGAAACCGCGGCGGGCTTTTCGTAAGCGCGGCGGCACAACCGAACGGGCGATGGGTGGAGACTGGACAATCGGCCTCCGCCTGTCCTTCGAGGGAGTTCCTGATGGCGGCGCTTTGCGCGGCGCCATCGCTGGCCAGACGCGGGGAGGACCGATGCAGAGCGATTGGGAGGCCGCGCGCCTCGTCGTCCTGTTCGATGGCTGGTGAGGGTTCTGAACGCGCTGCATGGAGTGGATCCGAAAGCGCGATCCCGCCGGCCGTGTGCTGGCGCTGCCCAACCAGACCCCCGGCGTGCGGGAGCGCTTCGGCCTGACGCGCGCTCAGGTCGATCGGGAGGTCTATGCCATCGGCCGGGACAAACGCGTGTACCGCGGTGCCGGCGCCGTCGCGCGCATCTTCCGGGAACTCAGCGGCCCGTGGGCGGTGCTCGGCAGGGCGATGCGGCTGCCCGGCGTGCGCTGGCTGGCCGATCGGGGTTACGGCTGGGTGGCCGGGCACCGCGGGCTCTTCGCGCGCTGGGGCAGTACGCCGGCCTGCGCACGGCCCAACGCCCGCTGCACACCAGAAGGGGAGTGAACGCCGCGCCGGTGCTTTCGCCTGATGATCGAAGGCGTCGGTGATCCGCGGCGTTCGGCCCTCAACCCCCTTCCCCTTCTCCCAATCCTGGGAGAAGGGGCGATCCCGGGTCGGAGCGATCCGTAAGGGCGTCGGGTTAACCGCATGCCGGTTGGAACGCCCGACGCAGGATCGTCTCCTTCCCTCCAAGATTGGGGCAACTGAGATGACACAGATGAGGATGAGGGCCGAACGCGCGGAAGGCGCACGACGGTCGCTGGCTTGTCGGATTAGCCGATCAGGATCTGGCGCAGCGCGTCTTCGGCGTCGGGGCGGGTGACGGCGAGGACCTTGTCTCCTGCCGTGAGCTCGGTGTCGGCATCAGGCACGTGCGGGTGCCCGTTGGCGTCGATCACCAGCGCGATCAGCGTCTGCTGCGGCAGCGGCAGTTCGCTCAGCTTGCGGCCGGTTGCCGGCGAGTCTTCAGCGATCTGCGCCTCGACGATCTGCAGGCCGCTGCCGCGCAGGCTGAGCAGCGGGATCAGGTGATGCGTCGGCAGCTCCTGCTCGATGTGTGCCATGATCGCCGCCGTGGCGCTCACCGTCGTGTCGATGCCGAGCTTCTTGAAGATCAGCGCGTTCTTGGGATTGTTCAGACGGGCGATTGTGCGCGGCACATTGAACTTCTTGCGCGCGACCTGGCAGGAGACGAGGTTGTCCTCGTCGTCGCCCGTCACGGCGATGAACATGTCGGCGCGGCCGGTGCCGGCGTTCTCCAGCACGGCCGCCTCGCAGCCGTCGCCCTGCATAGCCACGTCGCCCAGCTCGTCGTTGATGCGCTCGACCTTGGCCGGCTCCTGCTCGATCACCAGGATCTCGTTGCCCTCGGCTACCAGCTCGCTCGCCAGGTAGAAGCCGACCTTGCCGCCGCCGACGATGATGATATACACGATGACCGCCCTGTCAGCGCAGCAGCGCCTCTTTCAGCAGTTGCGCCCCAACTTTCGTGGGGCTGATCGTCTCGATACCGAGCGTGTGGTAGATCTCCTCACGGATCGGGTCGTAGATGCGGCAGACCACGCGCGGCACATTGAAGACATGCTGCGCGATCTGCGCCGCCATCACATTGCGGTTGTCGCCCTGCGTCACGGCGACGAAGGCATCCGCGTCGGCGATGCCGGCCCGGCGCAGCACGTCCACGTCGATGCCATTACCGACGATGGCACGGCCACGGAACTCCGGCGGCAGGCGGCGGGCGAAGGCGGCGCTGGTCGTGTCCAGCACGGTAACGTCGTGCCCCTCGCGGTCGAGCGTCGTGGCGAGATGGGCGCCCACGCGGCCGCAGCCCATGATGATGACCTTCATTGCCGGTGTGCCTCTCTCCGCTTGTGAAACCTCCCACATGCTAGGAATCGCCCGCGGACGTGTCAACGCGGCGGCAGATCAGCGCCGCGTGCCGCCCCAGCACGCGCGTCAGCACGAGCACGCGCTGCTCGGGGCCGCTGAGCTTCAGCATCCTTTCGAGCTGCTGCGGGTCGAGCGGCGAGGCGCGCGTCTTTACCACGACACGGCCGACATGCAGCTCGCGCAGGCGGCGTTGCAGCGCCTTGAGGTTGAAGGGCAGCCACTCGTCGATCGTATAGGCCATAGCGAACGGCGTATGCCTTGCTTCGTCGCCGCTGAGGAACGCCGTCGTCGCGTCGATGCGCGTGGCGTCGAGCAGATGGCCGAGCTGCTGCACCAGCCGGGCGCGGATCGCCGCCGGTTGCGGTTCGTAAAGCACGGCACGCGGCGCACTCACGGCCACGGGCTCGATCGGAGCGAAGGCGAGCGTGTCGCCCGCTGGCAGCAGCGTGGCGCGGCGCGCTGCACCGGCAAGGGCGCCCAGCCAGAGCAGCGCGACTTTGAGCGTACCGCCCTCCTGCACAAACTCGGCCTCGCAGCCGCGCGGCAGGTCGTCGTCGCGCAGGCCGGGCGCGGCCTTGATACCGAATGCCGGAAAGCGCGCCGCCAGTCGCAGCACCGCATCGAGCGGCGGCTCGTAGCGGCGCGGGTCGAAGATGCGGCCGCCCTCGCTGGTGCGGCGGCCAGGATCGCAGAACGCCGCGTCCGCCTCCGGCAGCGGATCGCTCAGCAGATCGGCATGCAGAAAAGTAACGCGCTCCGCCACGCCGCAGGCCTCGGCGTTTGCCCGCGCGATCGCCAGCCGCAGCGGGTCGCGCTCGATGGATGTCACGCGCGCGACGTCGGCCAGCGCGATGGTGTTGCCGCCGATGCCGCAGCCCAGGTCGAGAATGTGCTCGGCCTGCCCGGCGAAGCGCGCCGCGCAGTGCGCGGCGATCGGTGCACTGCTGGCCTGTTCTAATGCATCGGCGGTGAAGAACATGCGCGCCGCCTCGGGAAACTTTGCGGCGGCGCGGGCGCGCAACCGCACCGCCTCCAGCGCCGCCGCGGCCAACGCGGGCGGGTGTCGCCGGCGCAGGCGGGTGATCGCGCGCAGCGGGTCGGGCGTTGCAGCGCAGACTTCGGCCGCCTCGGTCAGCAAGGCCGCGCCGGCCGGCGTTCGGAGATAGGCCAGCGTATCCAGCGTAAGCACCCGGCTACACGAGCTGTTCGATCCAGGCGCGGGCGCGGCCCCGCCCCAGCTCCAGAAAGCCGATATTGCCGAGGGACGTGTTCATGTTGCGCGGGAACATCGGGCTGCCGGGATTCACGATCAGCACGCCTTTGTAGTTCTCCAGCATCGTCACGTGCGTATGGCCGCAGATCACGATCTCCACCGGCCCGCCGAAGGCGTAGTCCAGCATCTTGTCGAATGTGCGGTATGGCGGCCATTCGGGAAACTCGAAGGCGTGTGTCATGCCGACCTTGAAGCCGGCGAGGTCCAGTACCCAGGAGTCGCGCAGCCGCGGGTCTTCCGGCACCACGGGCCGGCCGGCGCCGCCGTCATCGCCGTTGCCGCGAGCGACGTAGATCGGCGCCAGCTTCTCCAGCCGGTCCACCACGTCCAGCACGTGCAGATCGCCGGCGTGCAGGATCAGATCGACGCTTTTGAACGCCTCATAGACCTGCGGCCAGATATCGGGCGCGGACTCGGGCACATGCGTGTCGGAGATCAGGCCGATCAGCAACGGCGCCGCCTCGTGCCGGGAGTGAGTCCATCATAGATCGCCGCGCGATCGGACGTCAGACGACGCTGATGGATATGAGAACTCACATATTCAGTCAATGCTCATCTTATCTGCCGGGTTGAGAGTCAGCCTATGCCTTGCACGGGGTTCGCAAAAACGCCGGCGGAACGGCAGAAATGCGCCTTAAACGCAGGCCGCAGCAGAAGGAGAGGCAGACCCATGATTCCGGCACGATACAGACTGGCTCTGGTTGGCACCCTCGGCAGCGCCCTGACCCTGGCCGCCGTCGTATTGCCAGGCGCCGCGCTGGCGCAAACACCCCAGACGGACAACACGCCGCAGGTGCACCGCGGCCCGGGTGGCCCGCCGCTGGCAGGCGCCCACGGCAACACCCGCACCGCGCAGGGACAGCGGCGCCACGCGCCATCCGCCCGGCGAGGGCAACACAGCGGCCGCAGGACGCCGGGCGGGTCAGGGCGCTGAACCTCGCGCCCTCATCCTCTCCTGTCTCCTTCTCCCAATCCTGGGAGAAGGAGACGATCCGGCGTAGTGCGTTCCGGGGCCGGAACGGTTAAGTAGGTGCTGGTAAGTTTTGCAACGAGAGCGTAGGCTCCAGCAGAGTTGGAGGTGGCGCATGGCGATGATCGGGCGGGCGCTGCTGGAGCGGGCGCAGGCGGAACGCGCCGGGATCGAGGCGCAGCTCCGGCGGCGGGATCTTTGGCCGCGACTACGCGAGCGGCTGGCGCTGGTCAAAGGAGTTGCCCTGGGGCAGGAGGTGGCGACGATCGCGACGTGGAGCGGGCGCCCGCCCGCCCGCATCCGCCACTGGCTGGGGTGTTTTCTGACGGGCGGCAGCGCCGCACTGGTCGACGCGCCGCGCACGGGCCGCCCGGTGAAGGCGGATGCCGCCTACCGGGCGGCGCTGGTTGCGGCCGTGGAGACGGCGCCGCGCACGCTGGGGCTGGAAACCGATGTCTGGACGGCGGCACGGCTGAGTAGCTATCTGGCGGAGCAGACGGGGACGCAGATCGCCCCGGGCTGGATCCGTGCCTTGCTGGCCCGCGAGCGCTTCGTTTGCGGGCGGCCCAAACATACCCTTGGGCACCTACAAGACCCGGAGGCCGTGGCGGCGTGCGTGGCGGAACTGGCCGCGGTGGGGGAAAAAGCTGGCCGCGGAACCGGAGCGCTATGAATTCCACCATGAGGATGAGACGCATGTCGCGACCCAGCCGGTGCTGGTGCGCGTCTGGCACCGCAGCGGCACCCAGCCGACGGTACCGGCGGTTGGCATCAGTCGCCGCCTCACGGTCTTCGGCAGCGTGGAGGTCACCGGCCGCGGCCGGGTCGAGGTGCTGTGCGCCGAGCAGGACTCGGCCGCCTTTGTGCGCTATCTGGAAGCATTGGCGGCGCGGCAGGTGCAGACGGGGCGCGAGATCTTCCTCGTCCTGGACAACGGCCCCTGCCACACCAGCAAAACCAGCCGCACGGCGTTGGCCGAGCGCACGGCCTGGCTGCACGTCATCTGGCTTGCCAAGTACAGTCCGCAGCTCACCTGCAAGGAGCGTGAATGGCGGCTGCTCAAGCGCGACTGCCGCAGTCCTCTCGCCCCCTCGCTCCGCACCTTTGCCGACGTGATCCTGGCCGGCCTCCGCCGGCTGGGCGGCGCGCTGGGGGACGTGCGCGACGAGGTGCCCGACTGGTTCCTCGCCGGCCACCGGCGGAAGCCCACCGGCCGACCGACCGGTCGGCCTCGCCGCCGGAACTTACCAGCACCTACTTAACCCTTAGTCGGCCGGAATGCTTCAGGTTGGATCGCCCCTTTCTCCCAGGATTGGGAGAAAGGGGAAGGGGGATAGAGGGCCGATGGCCGCGGACGCGCCCGCAAGTGGCTTCAACACCCCGCCTTACAACACGTCCACCGGCTCGATGTCCACGATCCAGCCGGCGGGCGGCGGCGTGGTTGCCAGCAACTCACGCACAGCGCCGCCGCGCAGCAGGATCTGCCAGCGGAAGCGGCCGGCCAGCTTGCTCAGGTAGCACGGCGCCGGGCCGACGATCTCCGGACCCGGCAGACCGAGCCGCTGCCGCTCGGTGCGCAGCTTTGCCGCGTAGCTTTCGGCCTGCTTCTCGGCAGCGGCCTCGTTGCGGTTGGCATGGACGAGACGCGTCAGCGCGCCGAAGGGCGGATAGCTCAACTGCCGGCGGAAGGCCGCCTCGCGCGCGTAGAAGGCTGCGTAGTCCTGCGCCGCGGCGGCGCGCACGGCGTAATGGCCGGGCGCGTAGGTTTGCACGAAGACGCGGCCCGGCCGGTCACGGCGGCCGGCGCGGCCCGCCACCTGCACCAGCAACTGGAAGGTGCGCTCGGCGGCGCGAAAGTCGGGGATGTTAAGCGAAAGGTCGGCGCTGACCACGCCCACCAGCGTCACGCCGCCGAAGTCGTGGCCTTTGGCGATGATCTGCGTGCCGATGACGATGTCGGCCGTACGGCCGGCCACCACGGCGGCCATTTCGCCATGCTTCGCCGGCGTACCGGCGGTATCGCCGTCCCAGCGCAGCACGCGCGCGTCCGGGAAGCGTTCGCGCACCAGCGCTTCCAGCCGCTGCGTGCCGATGCCGACCGGCCGGAAGCGCTGGCTCTCGCACTTCGGGCAGCGGGCCGGAACGCCGCGCGAATGATGGCAGTGGTGGCAGAGCAGCTTGCCCGCTGCGGCGTGCAGAGCGTATGACACGGAACAGCGCGGGCAGCGCGGCGCGTAGCCGCAGTCGCGGCAGAGCAAGAGCGAGGCGCTGCCGCGGCGGTTGAGAAAGAGCAGCGCCTGCTCACCGGCCGCCAGCGTCTCGGCCAGCGCCGCATCGAGCGCGCGGCTGAGCACGTTCGGGTTGCCTTCGCGCAGCTCGCGCGCCATGTCCACGACTTCGAGCGCGGGCTGCGGCACGGGCTCGGGCGTGCCGTCCGGGCGCGGCGCTACGCGCTGGGGCAGGCGCAATACGCCATAGTCGCGGGCCTGGGCATGACGGTATGTTCCCAGGTCAGGCGTGGCGCTGCCCAGCACGAGCACAGCGCCGGTGAGCCGCGCCAGCTCGGCGGCCACCTCGCGCGCGTGGTAGCGCGGCGCCGGGTCCGACTGTTTATAGGAAGGCTCGTGCTCTTCGTCCAATACGATCAGGCCCGGCCGCGGTACGGGCACGAACAGCGCCGAGCGCGGCCCGACGACGACATCGACCTCGCCGGCGCGCGCGGCGAACCAGCGCGCGCGCCGGCGGGCGCGGCTCAGCCGTCCGTGCGCCACGGCCACGCGCGTGGGAAAGCGCTCGGCGAAGCGCCGCTCGGTTTGCGGCGTGAGCGCGATTTCGGGCACGAGCACGATGCCCTGCCGGCCGTGGGCGCGGGCGATGTCGAGCGCGGCGAGATAGACCTCGGTCTTGCCGCTGCCGGTGGCGCCGTGCAGCAGGAAGACGCCTGGCGAGCCGATGCCGGCGAAGCGGTTGCGCATCGCCTGGCCGATCGCCTGCACGGCGCGCTGCTGGTCCGGCGTCAGCCGGTGGGCCACCGGCACCTGCTCGTCGCCCGGCTCGCGGCGCGGCGGCTCGGCCAGCAGCTCCATGGGCTCGACGATCCCAGCTTCGATCAGCGCCTTCTCGGTCGCCGGTGTGAGGCCGTGCGTGCGCTTCAGCTCGCGCAACGAGGCCGCGCCGCCGCCTTCCAGCAGCGCGGCGACAACGCGCAAGGCGCGGCCGACCATCGCGGGTGGTAGCTGGGCCAGCGCGCGTAAGGCATCCTCGGCGTTCTGGCGCAAGCGCAGGCCGGGCAGCGTAGCGCGGGCGGGGGGCAGCAGATCGGCCGGCTCGCGGGCGCCGGGCGGCAGCGCCATCGCGAGGGCAGTGGCGAGGGGCGCAAGATAGCGCTCGGCCAACCAGCGCGCGAGGCGGATTTGGTGCGGCAGCAAGAGCGGCTCGTCGCCCAGGCGGCGCTCAATGCAGCGCAGTTCGCCGTCGTAGGCCGCGCGCTCGCCGATCTCAAAGACAATGCCGGGCAGCAGCCGCGGACCGAAGGGCACCAGCACCGCGTCGCCGGGAACCAGCGCCATGCCGTCGGGCACGGCGTAGCTGAAGGTCTGCCCAAAGCGCTGCGGAGCGTTGACGGCGACTTCGGCGAACGGCACGGACGCTCTACCGCCGGAGAGGAGGCGACGCGGGCAAGGCGACGGCTACTTGCGCGCCGCCGGCCGCGCCCGCTCTTTGATGCGTGCGGCCTTGCCGGTCAGGCCGCGCAGATAGTAGAGGCGCGAGCGGCGGACCTTGCCCAGGCGCACGACTTCGACCTTTTCCACACGCGGCGAATAGAGCAGAAAGGTGCGCTCGACGCCGACGCCGTGCGTGATGCGGCGCACGGTGAAGTTGCTGCTGCTGCCGGCGCGGCGCCTGCGGATCACGACGCCCTCAAAGACCTGCGTGCGCTCGCGCTCACCTTCGACGACTTTGGCGCTGACGCGGATCGTGTCGCCGGGACCGAACTCGGGAATGTTCGGGTTCGGCTGAAGCTCGACGAAGCTGCTCATGTCCATGGGAGTGCCCTCCTGCTGCCGCACGCCGCGGCCGCGGGCCGGCGGAGTGACCTGTGCTGCCTGACAATCAGCAATCCGCTGTGTATTCGACAGGATCGATGACGCAATCTTCGGCTATATGTCCCGGCCGGCCGGTCCTTCGCGACGGTTTGCGGCGTCCAGCGCTCCGGCGAGCCATTCGCGCTCGGCGGCGGAAAGCTCGGCGCGGGCGAGGAGGTCGGGGCGGCGCAACGCCGTGCGCAACAACGCCTGCCGGCGGCGCCAGCGCGCCACCTCCTCGTGATGACCGCTCATGAGTGTAGCAGGAACCTGCCAGTCGCGGAAGTTAGCCGGCCGCGTGTATTGCGGGTACTCCAGCAGCCCGCCGCCGTGCGACTCTTCGGCCAGCGACTCGGCGCCGCCGAGCACGCCGGGCAGCAGCCGCACCACGGCATCGACCACCACGATCGCCGCCGGTTCGCCTCCGGAGAGCACGAAGTCGCCGATGCTCAGCTCGTCCGTGGCCAGATGCTCGCGCACGCGCTCGTCCACGCCCTCGTAGTGGCCGCAGATCAGCGTCAGCCGGTCACAGGCCGCGTACTCGTCGGCCACGGCCTGGGTGAAGCGCCGCCCGCCCGGCGAGAGCAGCACGACCGGGCCGCGGCGCGGGTCCTCGGCGGCCAGCGCCTCGGCGGCGGCGAAGATCGGCTCCGGCTTCATCACCATGCCCGCGCCGCCGCCGTACGGGTAATCGTCGCAGACCTTGTGCCGGCCACTGGCGAGGTCGCGGATGTCGCGCACGACCAGCTCAACGATCCCGCTCGCCTGCGCCCGTCCGACGATGCTTTCGCCCAGCGGCGCCGCGACCATGTTGGGAAACAGCGTCAGAATGTCGATACGCATGGGTGGTGTTCGCTCCACGGACCTGCTCAAAACAGACTCCGGCGGCCGCGCGGAACACCACAAGATCCTACCCTAATCGCGCTGCTGCTCTGCCACATGGTCTCCTGCCGCGCCGCGCAGCGTTTCGACGGCATGACCCAGCACGGGCAGCAGCACGGCGAGGTTCTCGCGCACGCCGCGCTCGCTGCCGGGCAGGTTGACGATCAGCGTGCGGCCGCGCACGCCGGCCACGGCCCGGCTCAGCATCGACATCGGCGTGTGGCGCAGGCCCTCCGCCCGCAGCGCCTCGGCGATGCCCGGCACCTCATAGTCGATCACCTTGCGCGTGGCCTGCGGCGTCACGTCGCGCGGCGAAAGGCCGGTGCCGCCGGTCGTGAGCAGCACGTCCAGCCCTCCCACATCGACCCACGCGCGCAGCGTCGCCGCGATCTGGTCCGCCTCGTCCGGCGCGACCGCGTATTTCTCGACCGTGCCGCCCGCACCGGCCACCAGCTCGCGGATCGCCGCGCCGCTCGTATCCACCCGTTCGCCGCGCGAGCCCTTGTCGCTGAGGGTCAGGACGCCGACCGTGAACGCCATCATGGCACCTCTGCGCGGCCGCATGACGGCTGGGATGCCATCGCGGCGCTTGCGGTAATCTCGTTGACAGTGGTGGGAGGCGGTGGGAGAATGTGGAACACGATGGGGCCGCGATACAATCACGTTCTCAGCGTTATTCCATAGCAGTTTGCGTTTTCAGTCTCCGCCACCGTTCGGCTCAGTTTCTCGCCTGAGGCTTGCGTCCCCATGCTCTTTCTGGGCCGCTTTGAGTACGCTATGGACGACCGCGGCCGCGTGCCGATGCCCACCCGTTTCCGCGACGCCTTCGCCGGCGGCGCCGTGCTGGCGCCCGCCCCGCCACGCTGCCTGCGAGTGTACACGACCGAAGCCTACGAGCGGACGGCGGCGCTGATCCTTGCTCAGGGGGCGCACACGGAGCGCGGCCAGCAGCTTCGGCGCGCCTTCTTCGCCCGCACCTATGAAGGCGAGCTGGACAAGGCTTCGCGCCTGCTCGTACCCGCCGCGCTGCGCCAGCGGCTGGGTCTTGAAGGCCAGGTCACGATGCTCGGCTGCGGCGACTTCCTCGAAATCTGGGACACCGCCGCCTGCGAGGCCGAACTGGCCGGCGCCGAGGCGCTCTTCCCGCAGCATCTCGAAGGGCTCAGCGGCGATGCCTGAGCGCGGCGCGATCCACGAGCCGGTCCTGCTGGAGGAGACGATCGCCGCGCTGGCGCCGCGGCCCGGCGGGCGCTACGTCGACGGCACCGTCGGCCTCGGCGGGCACGCCGCACGACTGCTGGACGCCAGCGCGCCGGGCGGCCGCCTGCTTGGGCTAGACCGCGACGCCGATGCGCTCGCCATCGCGGGTGAGCGGCTGGCACCGTTCGGCGGGCGCCTGACGCTGATCCACGACAGCTACGAGCAGGCGCTGCCGCACGCGCTGGCCGCGGGCCTTGCGCCCTGCGACGGCTTCCTGCTCGACCTCGGCGCCTCGTCGTTGCAGTTCGACACGGCCGCGCGCGGCTTCAGCTTCCGCCTCGACGGGCCGCTGGATATGCGCTTCGACCGATCTTCCGGTGAGACTGCGGCCGAGGTCGTGAACGAGTCGGCTGAAGCGGATCTGGCGAACCTGATCTGGCGGCTGGGCGAGGAGCCGGCCTCGCGCCGCATCGCCCGCGCGATCGTGCGCGAGCGGCCGATCGAAACGACGGGCCAGCTCGCGCGGATCGTCGGGCGCGTGGCCGGGCGGCCCGGTCAGCGCACCTCGCCGGCCACACGCACCTTTCAGGCGTTGCGCATTGCCGTCAACCGCGAACTGGAGACGCTTACGGCCACGCTGGAATGCACGCCCGAGCTGCTGCGCTCGGGCGGACGCCTGGCCGTGATCAGCTTTCATTCGCTGGAAGACCGCATCGCCAAGCAGTTCATCCAGCGCGAGAGCCGCGACTGCATCTGCCCGCCGGGGCTGCCGGTCTGCCGGTGCGGACACATGAAGACGTTTCGCGCGCTCGGCCGCCATCCCGTGACGCCGGGCGCGGCCGAACGCGAGCGCAACCCGCGCAGCCGCAGCGCGAAGCTGCGCGCGGCCGAGCGAGTGTAACAAGACAGGCTACGGCGAGAGGAACGGCGAAGATGGCATTGGCGCAGAGGCGGGCGACGGTGGGAGCGGAGGCGAACAGCCTGTCGCTGCTGCGCCGCGCGGGCGTGCCGCTCTCGCTGCTCGTCGCCGGCGGATTGATGCTGGGCGCGATGTTTCTGCCGGTCTTGCAGAACAGCGACGCGACCTCGACCGGCTACCAGATCGAGCACGCACAGCAGCAATTGGATGACCTGCGGGCCAGGACCTACGCGTTGCAGGCGCAGGTCGCCGATCTTGGCTCGGAGAGCCGCGTCCGCCAGGAGGCCGCGCGGCTGGGCATGCTGCCGGCGGGTCGGGCCGTTGATGTCACGGTTAACGTGCCGGCCCCGGCCGGCGTCTTCCTGCCGCATGGTCTGCTGCCCACGCCCGCCCCAGCCGGCGCCACGATCGGCACTGCAGACGGTGGCCGCGCCGCGCCGCCTCAGCCAGCCGGCCAGACGTATCCGCCCGGCGCCCCGCCGAATGCAACACCAGCCGCAAGTCCGATCGTCCCCCTGATTATTCCCGCCGGTCCGATCCCGACCGTCAGCCCGCCGCATTAGCCGCGCGGCCGGCCGACGCGCTCGTTCTGGCAGTTTCAGCGCGGAGAGAACAACAGCGATGGCGACCGTTTCCCGCAGAGCACAGCCCGCGCCCTGGCGCATCGCCGCGGTGGCGCTCGTGCTGCTGCTCGCCACCGCCGGGCTGATTGCGCGGCTGGTCTATCTCCAGATCGTTCAGCACCAGGACTACACCAGCGCGGCCGCCGGCGAGCACATCGACCAGACGACCGTGCCCGCTCACCGCGGCGCCCTGCTCGACGCCAACGGCTATCCGCTCGCCGTCAGCATCGCGACCTACGACATCGCCGTGGACCGCAAGATCTGGCAGGACGCGGCCACGGCCCAGCGCGGCGCCCAGGCGCTGGCGCCGCTGCTCAACCGCACGCCCGAGCAGATCCTCTCGTTGCTCGGCGACGCCACGACGGGTCCGGCGACCATCGCGCAGGACATCGATTACACCACCGGCCGCGAGATCGCGGCGCTGGGCGTGCCCGGCGTGCTGGCGCAGGCGCGCGAGAAGCGGGTGAACCCGGAGGGCGACCTCGCCTCGCCCGTGATCGGCTTCGTCGGGCGCGACGGTGGCGGCCTCACCGGCCTCGAACTGGATGAAAACAGGCTGCTGACCGGCCTGCCCGGCAGCTCCGAGTTCGAGCGCGACGCGCTCGGCAACCCGATCGCCGCCGGCGTGCGCAAGACCGTCGATCCGCAGCCCGGCAGCGATGTGGAGCTGACGATCGACCGCACCATTCAGCAGATGTGCGAGCAAGAACTCAAAGCGGGCATCGACAAGACGCACGCCACCGGCGGCACCTGCATCGTCATGGACCCCAACAGCGGCGCGCTGCTGGCGATGGACGACGAGCCCAGCTTCAAGCTCTCGACGCTTGACCTCAGCGCAGACCCGCGGGGCGACAGCTTCAAAAACGGCGCCGTGACCGATGTCTACGAGCCGGGCTCCGTCTTCAAGCTGTTCACGATGTCCGCCGGCATCGACACGGGCAAGGTCAACCCGAATACCACCTACATCGACACCTGCCAGGTCGTGGTAGCGCAGCGCATCTTCCACAACTGGGACTACTCCTGCAACGGTCCCACGACGATGACGACCGTACTCGTGCGCAGCCTTAACCTCGGCACGCTCTGGCTGACGACCAAAGTGCTGGGGCCGGACATCTTCTACAAGTACATCCGCGCCTTCGGCTTCGGCGAGCCGACCGGCTCAGGCCTGAGCGGCGACGCCAGCGGCATCGTGCGCAGCAACGCCGACGCCGACTGGTCGCTGGCCGACCTCGTCTCCAACAGCTTCGGGCAGGGCATCTCCGTCTCGGCGCTGCAAATGGTGACGGCCGCGGCGGCAATCGTAAACGGCGGCAACCTGATGCAGCCGTATGTGGTCAAAGAGGTGCACAGCAACGGCACCACACGCCTGACCCAGCCCACAGTGCGCCGGCGCGCGGTCTCCAGCGAAACGGCGGCCACGATCCGCGACATGATGAAGCAGGTGCTGGAGGCGAACACGCTGGCCCTAGTACCCGGCTATACAGCGGGCGGCAAGTCGGGCACCGCGTACGTGCCCACGGTGGCCACGAAGAACAGCGCCGGCAACGCCTACGCGCAGGAAGTGACGATCCCTTCGTACATCGGCTTCGCGCCGTTCGACCATCCGCGCGTGCTCATTTACGTCAAGTTGGATAACCTGAAGAGCGCCGACTTCGGCGGCGTGCTCACGGCGCCGATGTTTTCGCACCTGGCCAGCGAGATCCTGACCTACCTCGACGTAGCCCCGGACCGGCCGCTTCCCGCCGCGACCGAGACCACCGCCGCGGGGAGATAAGCATGCCGATCGCTTTGCCCGGCCGTTTCAGGCCGATGCGCCACATCGACGCCCCGATGGGAGCGCACCGCCGCGCGGTGGCGAGCCGCGGCGCGGGTTCACGCCCGTGAGCCGAGCGCTGATCAGCGGCGTGGTGGCACTGATCATCGCCATCCTGCTCGGCGGGCCGGTGGTGCGCATGCTCGAAGCGCGCAAGTTCGGCAAGGCGATCAGCGAATACCTGCCCAGCACGCACCAGATCAAGGCCGGCACGCCGACGATGGGCGGGCTGATCATCTTCCTTACCGTGCTGCTGGTGACGGTGCCGTTCAATCTCGCCGGGCGCTACTCGATTTTGTTGCCGTTCGGCATGATCGGCGCCACCGGCCTGATCGGCTTCGTCGACGACCTCGGCTCGCTGCAAGGGCGCGCCCGCGCCGGGCTGAGCTGGCGGCTGAAGTTCAGCCTCGTGGCGCTGCTGGCACTGGTGGCCGGCTTTGTGCTCTATTTCCCGCTCGGCGTGCACCGCGTCGCCATCCCGTACTACGGCCACCTCAACGTCGGCTGGGCGATCATCCCGCTGGCCGTGCTGATCATCGTGATCACCACCAGCGCCGTCGCCGTCACCGACGGCCTCGATATGCTGGCCGGCGGCACCAGCGCCTTCGCTTTCGCTGCCTACGGCATCGTCGCCGCGGTGCAGGGGCAGCCCTTTCTCGGCGCCTTCTGCTTCACCGTGGTCGGCGCCACGCTGGGCTTCATCTATCACAACGCCTATCCGGCGCGCGTGATCATGGGCGACACCGGCGCCCTGGCGCTCGGCTCCAGCCTCGCCGTCGTGGCGCTGATGACGGAGCAGTGGCCGGTGTTGCCGATCATCGGCGTCGTCTTCGTCGTCGAGGCGGCGAGCGACGTGCTGCAGATCGGCTACTTCAAGTACACGCGCGGCAGGCGGCTGCTGCGCAAGGCGCCGCTGCACCACCACTTCGAGATGGGCGGCTGGTCCGAAGTGCAGGTGGTGATGCGCTTTTGGCTGGCCGGCATCGCCGGGGCGATGGTCGGCGTGGCGCTGGCGATCAAGGTGTCGTGATGGTCGAGAGAAGCGACGAGCGAGAGCTGCACGGCCGGCCGGTGGCCGTGCTCGGCGCCGGCATCGAAGGGCGCGATCTGACGCGCTTCCTCGCGGCACGGGGAGCGCGCCTCACCGTCTTCGACACGCGCCCGCGCGCGGCGATCGCCGGCGCCGCGGCCGAGCTGGAGGGGCTGGGCGCCGAGATGCGCCTCGGTCCGATCGACCCGGACGCGGCGGACGAATTCGACGCACTCTACGTCTCGCAAAGCGTCTTGCTCCACCGCGAGCCGTTTGTGCTGCGCATGCGCGAACTGGGCCGGCCGGTCGGCTCGATGTTGCGCGAGTTTCTGCGCCGCTGGCCGGGGCCGGTCTGCGGCGTTACCGGAAGCAGCGGCAAGACGACGACGACCTCGCTGGTCGAAGCGGCATTCAGCGCCGCAGGCGTGCCGCATATTTTGGGCGGCAACATCGGCGCGGGGCTGCTGGCACAGCTCGACGGGGGCAGCGCCGAGACCTGGGCGGTGCTGGAGATCAGCCACACGCAGCTGCAACTGCTCGAGCGCGGTCCGCAGGTGGCCGCGATCACCAACGTCACGCCCAACCATCTCGACCAATTTAGCTGGGAAGAGTACATCGCCTTGAAACGGCGGCTCGTGCAGAACCAGCCGGAGGGCGGTTGCGCGATCCTCAATGCCAGCGATATAGTATCGCTAACTTTCCGTAATGAAATCGCAGGCCATTGCATCTGGTCTAATACGCCGATGGCTGATGAAGACGGTTATTACCTGAACGGCGATGCACTCGTGGCGCGGCGCGGCGGGCAGGAGATAGCCTTTCTGAGCCGTGCCGATGTGCCGTTGCGCGGGGCGCACAACGTCGAGAATGTGCTCTGCGCGGCGGCAACGGCGGCGGCCTGCGGCATCGCTTTGGAGACGGTGGCCGAGGCCGTGCGCCGCTTCCGGCCCGTTGCGCACCGGCTGGAGATCGTCGGCAGCGTGCAGGGCGTGACCTACGTAAACGACAGCATCGCCACGTCGCCGGAACGCACGCTGGCCGGCATGCGCTCGTTCGAGGAGCCGCTGGTCTTACTGCTCGGCGGGCGCGACAAAAACCTGCCGCTGCAAGGGCTGGTGCGCGAGGCGAACGCGCGGGCACGGGCCGTGATCCTCTTCGGCGAGGCGGCGCCGCTGCTCGCAGCCGCCTTCGACGAACATTCGGACGAAGGGCCGCGCACAGCGGTGGTGCGCGTGAACACGCTTGAGGAGGCGGTGGCCGCGGCGCGTGCGCGGGCGCGGCCCGGCGACGCAGTGCTGCTCTCACCCGCCTGCACCAGTTTCGACGCCTATCCCAACTTCGAGCGGCGCGGCGAGGAGTTCCGCCGCCTGGCCGGCGCATTGGCCACCGCCGCGGCCGGCCGAGAGGGGGGTGCGTCATCGCCGCGCTGAAGACCGCAAGCCGCCTCAAGCCAGGCCGGCCCGACTACCTGCTGCTGGCGCTGGCGCTCGCGCTCAGCGGCGTGGGGCTGCTCGCCGTCTACAGCGCCAGCTTCGCCGTGGGCTGGAACGACTTCGGCAATCCGAACTACTTTATTGTGCGCCAGGCGTTGAGCGCGGCGATCGGCCTGGCGCTGCTGGCCTTCTTCGCCTGGCTGCCGTACACCTGGCTGCGGCGCTTCAGCCCGCTGATCATGCTGCTCTCGCTGATCACGCTGTTCGTGGTGCTGCTGCCGCACATCGGCGTGCGCTCAAACGGCGCCAACCGCTGGCTCGCGCTCGGCCCGCTGCCGCCGCTGGAGCCGAGCGAGTTCGCCAAGCTGGCGATGGTGGTCTACATCGCGGCCTGGCTGGCAGCGAAGGGCGAGCATCTCAAGCAGCTCTCGCTCGGCGTCGTGCCGTTCGTGATGATGGTCGGCCTGGTCGGCGGGCTGATCCTGGCCGAGCCCGACATGGGCACGACGATCGTGATCACGCTGACGACCATGGCGATGTTCTTCATCGCCGGCGCGGCGCTGCGCCACGTCTTCACGCTGCTGGCCTCGGGCGTGGCCGGCGGCGTGCTGCTGGTGCTGCTGGAGGGCTACCGCTCGCAGCGCTGGGAGGCGTTTCTTGACGCCGAAAAGTACCCATCGACGGCCGGCTATCACATTCTGCAACTGCTGATCGCGCTGGGCAGCGGCGGCGTGCGCGGCGTCGGGTTGGGCGCCGGCCGCCAGAAGCTGTTCTACGTGCCGGGCGCCCACACGGACGGCATCTTCGCGATCATCGGCGAAGAGGCGGGCTTCATCGGCGCGCTGCTCGTGCTCGTGCTCTTCGCCGCGCTGATCTACCGCGGCTTCCGCGCCGGCTTCAAGGCGCCGGACGAGTTCAGCCGGCTCTTGGCGATCGGCATCACCTGCTGGATCGGCTTTCAGACCGTGATCAACATCGGCGGCATCACCCGCTCGATCCCGATGACCGGCATTCCGCTGCCGTTCCTCAGCTACGGCGGCTCGGCGCTGATCGCGACGCTGGCCGCGGCCGGCGTACTGCTCAACATTTCGCGCTACGCGCGCGAAGCGCCCGCCGCGCCGCCCGTGCCCGAGCCGCCGCCGGTCGCGCGCGGGCAGGAAACGATGGTGCGCGGGCAACAGCCGATGTTCCGGCGCGGCCGGGTGCGGCGCCGTCGCCGCGGGCTGGAGCGGGGGCGCGCTTGATGCGGATTCTGCTCACCGGCGGCGGCACGGGCGGCCACGTCTACCCCGCGCTCAGCGTGGCGGAGGCGTTGCGGCAGCGTGCCGCTGCGCCGGTCGAGCTGCTGTTCGCCGGCACCGTGCGCGGCGACGTCGAGCGGCTGGCCACGGGTGCCGGCATCCCTTTCGCCTTGGTCCGCGCTGCGCCGGTGCGGGGTCGGTCGCCCTGGCAGCTTGCCCGTGCGGCCTGGCAGCTGGCGCTGGGCACGGCCGAGGCGTGGCGGCTGCTTGGCCGCTTCCGGCCGCGGGCGGTGCTCGCCACGGGCGGCTACGCCAGCGTGCCCGTCTCCCTGGCGGCGCGGCTGCGGCGCGTGCCGCTCGTGCTCTATCTGCCGGACGTGCAGCCGGGCTGGGCGGTGCGCTTTCTTGCCCGGCTGGCACGGCGCATCGCCGTCAGCGCCGAGGGCAGCCTCGAGCACCTGCCGCGCGGCAAAACCTGCGTGACCGGCTATCCCGTGCGCGCGGCCTTCTTCGCGCAGGAGCGTTGCGCGGCGCGGCAAAAGCTCGGCTTTGAAGCCGATCTGCCGCTGCTGCTGGTCACAGGCGCGACCCAGGGCGCTCAGGCGATCAACCGCGCCGTATTCGGCGCGCTGCCGGTGCTGCTGCCGCGCTGCGCCGTGCTGCATCAGACCGGCGAGGCGGGGCTAGCCGAAGCGCAGCACCACGCCGTCGCGCTGCCGGCCGACTTGCGCGAACGCTACCGCCCCGTCGCCTATCTCGACGACATGCCCGCGGCGATGGCTGCCGCCGACCTGGCGGTGATGCGCTCCGGCGCCTCATCGCTGGCCGAGCCGCCCGCCACCGGCCTGCCCGCGATCCTCGTGCCTGGCAGGTTCTCCGATCAGCGTACCAACGCCGCCTTCATGGCAAAGCGCGGCGCGGCACTGATGCTGACGGAAGACAAGCTGCCGCACCTTGCGAAAACCGTGCTCGGTCTGCTGGACGACCGCGCACGGCTCTGCGCGATGCGCGAGGCGGCGTGTGGCCTGGCCCGGCCCGACGCCGCGCGGGCGATCGCCGCGATCGTGCTGGAGGTGGCGGCATGAGCGCTCCCGGCGGCGTCGATCTCGGCCGCGTGCGCCGCGTGCATCTCGTCGGCATCGGCGGCATGCATATGTCGGCGATCGCCAGCATCCTGCTCGCCCGCGGCGTGCGCGTCAGCGGCTCCGACATCGCGCCCTCGCGCTACACGGAGCGACTGCAAGAAGAGGGCGCGACGGTCTTCAAGGGCCACGCCGCCGAAAACGTCGGCGACGCCGAGTTGGTCGTGACCACGGTGGCGGCAAAGAGGGAGAACCCGGAGCTGCGCGCGGCACGGGAGCGCGGCATCCCTATCTTGATCAGAGCAGAAATGGTCGCGGCGCTGATGCAGGGGCGCACCGCCGTCTGCGTGGCGGGCACGCACGGCAAGACGACGACCAGCAGCCTGCTGGCCTACGCGCTCGTGCAGGCCGGCCGTGACCCCGCCTATCTGCTCGGCGGCGACGCGGCCGACCTGGGCCGCAACGCCGCGCCGGGCACGGGCGCCGAGATCGTCGTCGAGGCTGACGAGTACGCCGAGGCGTTTCTGCACTACGCGCCGGACGTGGCGATCGTCACCAACGTCGAGGTCGACCATCTCGACTACTACGGCACGGCCGCGCGCATCGAGCGCGCCTTCCGCCAGTTCATCGAGCAGGTGCAGCCGGGCGGGCGCCTGTTCGCCTGTGCCGACAGCCCGCGGCTGATGGCCGTGCTCGCTACCGCGCGGCCCGCTGCCCACGTCGAAACCTACGCGCTCGATGTGCAGGCGGGCTGGACTGCGCACGTCGAGCCAAGCGACGCGGAACAGCGGCTGACGGTGCTCCACGGGGGCAAGGAGTTCAGCGCCTTCAAGACGCCGCTGGCCGGCCGGCATATGGCGGCGAACTGCCTCGGCGCGATCGCCGCGCTCGACGCATTGGGCCTGACGCAGGAGCAGATCCGCGCCGCATTGGCCGGATTTCACGGCGCCCGCCGCCGCTTCGAGCTGGTGGCCGAGGCCCGCGGCATCACGATCATGGACGACTACGCCCACCACCCGACCGAGATCGCCGCGACGATCGCCGCCGCGCGCGAGCGTTTCGCCGGCAGGCGGCTGGTCGTCGTCTTCCAGCCGCATACCTTCAGCCGCACGCAGTATCTGCTGGAAGAGTTCCGCGGCTGCTTCGCCAGGGCCGACGCGCTGCTGCTTTTGCCGACCTACGCCGCGCGCGAGACGGCCGAAGCCGGTCTGGACGCGGCCGCATTAGCAGACGCGATCGCGCGGCCGCGGCCGGTACTCGCGGATTCTGCCGACGATGCCGTGCGCCGGCTTACAGAACAGACCCGCGCGGAGGATGTCGTGATCACGATGGGCGCGGGCACGGTGGATGCCGTGGGCCGAGCATTTGCGGAGGCGCTGACGCGATGAGCGGCGTAGACCCCGCCCGCCTGGATGCGCTCGCCGCCGCGCTCGACGGCCTGGGCGAGTTGCGGCGCGCCGAGCCGCTGGCGCGCCACACGACCTTCGGCATCGGCGGCCCTGCGGACCTCTATTTCAAGGCCGCGAGCCGCGAGGCGCTGGCCGGCGCGGCGCGGGCGGCGCGCGAGCACGGCGTGCCGCTGTTCGTGCTCGGCTCCGGCAGCAACCTGCTGGTCGGCGACGGCGGCGTGCGCGGGCTGGTGATCGAGAACAACGCCCGCCGGCTGGACGAGCCGGTCGCCGGCGACGGGAGCAGCGTACGGCTTGCCGGCGAGAGCGGCGCCAGCTTCGCCGCCACGGCGCGGCGGCTCTGCCGCGACGGTTACTGGGGGCTGGAGTGGGCGGTCGGCATTCCCGGCACGCTGGGCGGCGCCGTGGTCTACAACGCCGGCGCCTACGGCGGCTGCCTCGCCGACGTGCTCAGCAGCATCGACGTCCTGGAGCCGGACGGCGGTGAGCGTCGCATCGCCGCGGCCGAGCTGAAGCTGGAGTATCGCGGCAGCGTCTTCACCCGCGGACTGCTCAAGGACCGCGTGATCCTGTCGCTCGCGTTCGAGCTGCGACGCGGCGACGCGGCCGAGATCATGGCCTACGTGGCGAAGCTCGACGAAAAGCGCCTGGCGACGCAGCCGCGCGGGCGCAACGCCGGCTCGATCTTCAAGAACCCGCCGCAGCATCCGGCCTGGTGGCTGATCGACCAGGCCGGCCTGCGCGGCATGCGTCTGGGCGACGCCGAGATCTCGCAAAAACACACCAACTTCTTCGCCAACGCCGGCAAGGCACGGGCGAGCGAGGTCAAGCAGCTAATGGACCTGGCCAGCGCCCGCGTGCAGCAGCGCTTCGGCATCGCGCTGCATCCCGAAGTGGCGCTGGTGGGAGAAGGGTTTTGAGGCCAGGGGGCTTGAGCGCATGACCACGCCGACGCGCCAACTGAGCTTCCGCAGCGGCCGCCACGGGCGGCGTGCCGAGGAGCGCGCCCCCGCGCGGCGGCGCTCGCGGCTGCGACGCTGGCTGTGGCTGGCGGCGCTGCTGGTGCTCTGCCTGGCCGGCGCGGGCGGCGTGCGGCTCTACGCGTCGTCATGGCTCGTCATCAGCAACGTCAGCGTGACGGGCGCGCAGGCGCTCGATCCGAACGACCTGCGCGACACGGCGGCGATCGCCGGTCAGCGCTACTTCAGCGCCGACACCGGCGCGGCGGCGAAGCGGCTGCTGGCCTTGCCGCGCGTCAAGAGCGCGACGGTCACGCGGCGCTTCCCGCACTTCGCGACGATCGCGGTGGTCGAACGGCAGCCCGCGGGCGTGTGGACGGCTGGCGGCGTGAGTTACCTCGTGGACAGCGAGGGCGTCGTACTGGACACGACGAGCGACGCGGGCAGCCTGCCCGTGGTCGATGCGACCGGCTCCAGCAGCGATCTGCGCGTCGGCGGCCGGGTCGACCCGGACGCGCTGCTGATCGCGGCGAAGGTGGCGCAGTTCGCGCCAAACGCGATCGGCCAGCACGCCGTGCACGTGCAGTACGACCGCGACACGGGCGCCAGCGTGCTCACCGATCGGGGCACGCTGGTGCGGCTCGGAGACAGCAAGAACCTCGACTACAAGCTCGCGGTCTGGCAGCAGGTGGTGGCCACCGTCAGTGCCGCCGACCTGCACGAGCTGGACCTGCGCGACGGCGACCGTCCGTACTACCGCTAACCCGCGCAATCGTCGCAGCAGCCAGAGGGAGAACCGGCCGTGGCACGCAGAGACGCATTCGCCGCCATCGACGTGGGCACGACGAAGGTCGCAGCCCTCATCGGAGACATGGACGCCGAGGAGCGCCTGCGCGTGCTCGGTGTCGGCGTCGCGCCCTCGGCCGGCATCAGCAAGGGGATGGTCGAAAACATTCACGATGCGACCGAGGCGATCCGCGTCTCGGTCGAGAAGGCCGAGCGCACCAGCGGCCTGCAGATCGGCGGGGCGCATATTGGCATCGCCGGCTCGCACATCAGCTCGGTGAACACGCGCGGCATCGCCGCCATCGCCGACCGCGACCACGCGATCTCGGCGTACGACGTGGACCGGGCGCTGGACGGCGCCCGCAACCTGAGCATGCCGACCAACCGCGAGATCCTGCACATGATCCCGCGCTACTACATTGTGGATGGCCAGGACAACGTCTCCGACCCGGTGGGCATGCACGGCCAGCGGCTCGACGTGGACGCGCATATCATCACCGGCGCCGTTTCGGCCATGCGCAACCTCGCCCGCTGCGTCGAAGAGGCGGGGGTGGCGATCGACGGCATGGTGCTGGAGCCGCTGGCCAGCGCCGACGCCGCGCTGCGCGACGAAGAGCGCCGGCAGGGCGTGGTGCTGGCGGACATCGGCGGCGGCACCACGGACGTCGCGATCTTCGTCGGCGGCTCAGTCTTCCACACGGCCGTGCTGCCTGTCGGCGGCTACCATCTGACACACGATCTCGTGGTTGGGTTGCGCGTGCCGTTCGATGCAGCCGAAGCCGCGAAGATCGAGCACGGCAACGCCATGCCCAGCGCCGTCTCGCACGGCGAGATCGTCGAGCTGGAAGCGTTCGGCGGCGAAGGACAGATCGAAGTGCATCGCCGCCGCCTCTGCGAGATCCTGCAGGCGCGCTGTGAAGAGATTTTGGAAATGATCTTCGCAGAGGTGCGCCAGGCGGGGTACAACGAGATGATCTCCGCCGGCCTCGTGCTCACGGGCGGCAGCGCCAATCTGCCCGGCTTCATGCCACTGGCGCGCGACGTGCTCAATATGCCCGTTCGGATAGGGTATCCCGTGCCGCTCGCCGGGCTCGCGGACAGCCTCTCAAACCCGGCATACGCCACCGGCGTTGGTCTGCTACACTGGGCCATGCGCGAGGGGGGGAGGCACGTCCGCCCCGCGCCGGCGGCGTCGCAGGCCGCGACACCCCGCTGGTTCAGTGGGGTGCGTCGTATGATTCGCGGCTTTCTGCCGGAATGAGTTCCGGCCAGGCCGCACAGGCGCGCAGTTCGGTGTACGCTTTGCTCTGCTGAAGGGGAAGAGCAAAGCGTGCTATGATCTTGCACGAATCGTGCAGATAGCATACGAATGACTGGCGCGCACGGTCGCCGTTCCCCGCGGTGTGGGCGGGTCCGCGCATGGAGAGGCGAGGAAGCGATGAAGCAGACGGCCAGGCCCGATCTCGACGGCCTCCCGCCGATCAAGGTTGTCGGCGTGGGCGGTGGCGGCTGCAACGCCGTGAACCGCATGATCCAGGAGCAGATCTTCGGTGTCCAGTTCATCGCGGTGAACACGGACGCGCAGCAGCTCGTCCACTCCGAAGCGCAAACCAAGATCCGCATCGGCGACAAGCTCACCCGCGGCCTCGGTGTCGGCGGCGACCCGTCCGTCGGTCTGCGCGCCGCCGAGGAGAGCCGCGAAGAGCTGCGCGAGTCGATCCGCGGCGCCGACATGGTTTTCGTCACCGCCGGCATGGGCGGCGGCACCGGCACGGGCGCCGCGCCCGTGATCGCCGAAGTGGCGAAGCAAGAAGGCGCCCTCACGATCGGCGTCGTCACCAAGCCGTTCATGTTCGAGGGTGCAAAGCGGCGCAAGCAGGCCGAAGAAGGCATCATGCGCCTGCGCGAGAAGGTCGACACACTGATCGTAATCCCCAACGACCGGCTGCTCTCGATGTGCGACAAGCGCGTCACGGTGCAGGAGGCGTTCAAGTCCGCCGACGACGTGCTGCGCCAGGGCATCCGCGGCATCTCCGAAATCATCACGCGCCCGGGCGAGGTCAACCTCGACTTCAACGATGTACGCAAGATCATGTCGGACGCCGGCCCGGCGCTGATGGCGATCGGCCACGGCAGCGGCGAGAGCCGTGCGGTCGACGCCGCCCGCCAGGCGATCCAGAGTCCCCTGCTCGACGTGGACATCCACGGCGCCCGCGGCGTGCTCTTCAACGTCACCGGCCCGCGCGACCTGATGCTGCACGAGCTGAATATGGCGGCACAGGTGATCTCCGAAGTGGTCGACGACGACGCCGAGATCATCTTCGGCACCGTGGTGGACGAGACGCTCGGCGACGAGGTCAAGATCACCGTGATCGCTACCGGCTTTCCGGAGGCCGAAACCGACATGGGCGGCGGAGAGGCCGCGCTGCGCGGGTCCGACCAGGAGCCGCCAGCGCCGAGCCCCAACGGCATCCGCCCAACTGCACCGCCGGCGCCGCGCCCGGCCGCCGCGACGTTGCCGGAGGCCGACGACAGCGACCTGCCGCGCTTCCCGCGCCCGCTGCGGCCGGACGTGGCGCGCGGCGAACCGGCCGAGCCACGCCAGCCAGCGCCCGCGCCGCCGCGCGCAGAGCCGCGGCTGCGCACCGAGCCGCTGCCCGGCGGCAATGACACCGATCTGCCGACGTTCTTACGTCGCTCCATGACCTCGCGTTAAGTCTTCCAGCGCCGAAACGCACATAAGCGAAGCTGCCGCCGGGATGCCAGCGGCAGCTTCGCTTATGTGCGCTGTCACGGCTGGCTGCAGTGTTATCCGGTCGTTATGTTCGGTAAATGCTCATCGGAGTTACCCGGTTGACGGATGGCGTCAATTGCCGGAGAATGGCACACTGTAGGTACAAGATGTAGACCATCGCGCGCTCCGGTCTACCAGATGTTGTGGCATCTGGCTTTCCATAAGCGCAGTGGATCCGAGGCGATCTTCCCGTGCAGTGTCCGATTTGCGACCATGACGACTCCCGCGTAACCGATTCGCGCACCGTGGATGCGGCGATCCGCCGCCGGCGCGCCTGCCTGCGCTGCGGCCACCGCTTCACGACCTACGAGCGCGTGCAGCCGTCCGGCGTGCTCGTGGTGAAGAAGGACGGCCGGCGCGAGGATTTTTCCCGCGAGAAGATCCTTGCCGGCGTGCGCAAGGCCTGCGAGAAGCGCCCGCTGGACGCTGCCGCGGTCGAAGGGCTGGTGGACGACGTCGTGGAGGCGGTGATGAGCCTGGGCCAGACCGAGGTCGCGAGCGCCGGCATCGGCGAGCTGGTGATGCGCGGCCTGCAGGATCTGGACCCGATCGCCTACGTGCGTTTCGCCTGCGTCTACCGCGCCTTCACCGATCTGGACACGCTGCGCGAGACGCTGGACGAGCTGCACGCGGCGCAGAGCAGCGTCCACCCGCGCGAGCAGCTCACGCTGCTGCCCGAAGACGAGCTGCAACGGCTGCTGGCGCCACCCCGCATCTTGCCGCTGCCCCGCGGCGCCGAGCGGCAGGCCCGCGGCCGGCGCCGCGCCCAGGCGTAGGGCGCCGGCCTGCGCCGCTCGCATTCACCGTTTTTGGAAGCGGCAGCAGTGACCTTATTCAATGCGATCCACGCGATCCTCGGCTACACGCCAGATATACGCGACAGGGGTGACACCATGGTGATCGAGTCCAACTCCCGTACCGGCAAGAACGCCCGGCGCAGCGGCGTGCAGCTATCGCTGTCCGAGAACGCGCGCGTCGTGTTGGAGCGCCGCTATCTGGCGAAGGACGACGACGGCCGGCCGATCGAGACGCCGGAGCAGCTCTTTCGCCGCGTCGCCAACAACCTGGCGCAGGCCGAGCGCAACTACGGCGCCGACGATGCCGGCGTGGCCGAGGTCGAGGAGACGTTCTACCGCACGCTGACCAGCCTCGACTTCCTGCCCAACTCGCCGACGCTGGGCAACGCCGGCCGGCCCTTGCAGCAGCTTTCGGCCTGCTTCGTGCTGCCCGTGGAAGACTCGATCGACCGCATCTTCGACACGATCCGGGCCACGGCGCTGGTGCATCAGAGCGGCGGCGGCTGCATCGCCGGGGACGCCCGCGTCTGGACGACCTTTTGCGGGATCGAGCCGATCGAGGTGCTCTTCAACCGGGCCACGGTAGATGGTCGCCCCGGCGTCCCCGGCGGTGCGGGAGTGGCGTTCGACGTAACCGATCTCGGCATCCGTACCCTGTCGATGGACCCCGAGACGGGAGCAACCGGACTCAAAGCGGTGACGCATGTCTGGCGGTTTGCTGTGCCGGCCGAGGAGCAGTTGGTCGTCCGGCTCCGCGATGGTGCCGAGGTGCAGACGAGCGCCTGGCATCCGTTCATGGTGGTGCGGGGCACGCAGCTGCTGGAAGTACGCGCCGATCAGCTGACGCCGGGCGATATCGTGCTTGGCCCAGATCGGCCCGACAGCTTCTGGCCCTGGAGCGAGGCACGGGTTACCGGCAGCCTCGGTATCGACGAGGATCTGGGCTGGCTGATCGGCTTCACACTCGGAGACGGTTCGTTCGGATATGTGCCGGCGCTGCGGCAGTACCGCGCGCGCTGGTTCTCGGGCACCGAAGATGTGTTGGAGCGTGTGCGCGCGATTCTCGCGCGGCATGGCATCCATGTCTCCATCGCCCGAGATGCGCGCGGCTTGCTGTCCGTCGCGACGCTGACGCAGCGCTTCGTCCACGACCTGCTGGAGGCCTGCGGTCTGGAAACCTTTGGCGCGAAAGACGCCCGCATCCGCGTACCGGAAACCATCGCGAAGTCACCGCTTGCCGTCGTCCGCGCCTTCATCGCCGGTCTCCTGGATAGCGACGGGTACGTGGACCCGCGCGGTCACGTCAGCTACTCGACCGTGAGCGCGGCGATGGCCGACGACCTGGCCGCATTGCTCAGCCTGCTCGGCTATCACGCGGGGGTAACGTCCAAAGCGCCGCACGGTAAGGGGAAGCGAACGATCTATACGGTGCGAGTGGGGACCACGGCCCAGGTTCCGATGCTCGCCGGAGAGATCGCCCCATCCATGGCAAACGACCGGCGGCGCACGCTGATCCTGAATGCCCCCGAGGGCCAGGGCGCGCTGCGCCTGCCGTTCCATGCCTGGCGCGATGCGTTGTCCACGCTCGGACTTGCGGGCCGGCGCGGACCGGGCGCCACCAGCCCATTCGCCGTAGAGCTGAGCCGCTGGTCGTGCAACGAGCGCGAGCGGGTATCACGGGCCGGACTGGAGCGGATCGCCGAGGGGCTTGCTCCTTGCAGCCCGGCGCTGGCCACGCTGCTGCAGCGTGTCGCGAAGCACGGCTTTGAAGTCGAGTCCATCGCGCGCGCCGCCGTCGCCAAGCCTTACTACGACCTCACGGTTGAGGGTTGGAATACCTATGCGGCAGGCCGATCGGGCCTCGCCATGATTCACAATACGGGGTTCGCCTTCTCGCGCCTGCGGCCGGAGGGTTCGCTCGTCAAGAGCACCTCGGGCGTGGCCAGCGGACCGGTCTCCTTCATGAAGGTCTTCGACGCCTCGACCGAGGCGATCAAGCAGGGCGGCACGCGCCGCGGCGCCAACATGGGCATCCTCGCCGTCGATCATCCGGACATCGAGAAGTTCATCGAATGCAAGGCCGACATGGTCTCCTGCACGAACTTCAACATCTCCGTGGCCGTGACCGAGAAGTTCATGCAGGCCGCCGAGCGCGGCGACGAGTACGAGCTGGTCGACCCGCACACGGGTAAAGTCACGGGCACGCGCAACGCCCGCGAGATCTTCGCGAAGCTGGTGGCGAACGCCTGGCAGAACGGCGACCCCGGCATCGTCTTCATCGACCGCATCAACGCCGGCCGCGCCAACCCGGTACCGAATATGGGACCTATCGAAAGCACCAACCCCTGCATCACCGGCGACACGCTCGTCTACACCGGCAACGGCCTGCGCCGCGCTGCCGAGCTTGCCGCCGAGGGCAGGCCGCTGCGCGTCGCCGTCGATGGCGAGCAGGGCTTTGCGCTCGCCTCGCCTGTGTTCCGCACGGGCCGCAAGCCCGTCTTCCGCCTGCACACGGCCGAGGGCTACGAGCTGCGGCTCACCTCTGACCACCGCGTATTGACGCGGCGCGGCTGGGTCGCTGCGCAGGATCTGCGTGAGGACGATGCGATCAAGCTGCTCTCGCACAAGGGCGGCTTCGGCAGCGGCGGCTCGTTGGCGTTGGGCCGGCTGCTCGGCTGGCTGGTGGGCGACGGCACCTTTGCTGACGACCGCGCTGTGCTCAGCTTCTTCGGCGAGGAGAAACGCGAGCTGGCGCCGGTCTTCGCCGAGATGATGGCTGCCGCGGTTCCTGACGGCCTCGGCTGGCGCAGTGTCTACCCGATTCGCGTCGAGGAGGTCAAAGGCCGCGACGAGGCGCGGGTGCGCTCGACGCGCTTCATGCGCATCGCCGCAGAGCACGGCCTGATGCCGGGTAACAAGCACCATGTGCCTGAGGGCATCTTCGCCGGCTCCGAGGAGATGCAGCGCGGCTTCTTACAGGCGCTGTTCACCGCCGACGGGCACGTATCCGGCGGTGCCGAGAAGGGCGTCTCCGTGCGGCTCACGTCGATCAGCCGCACGCTGCTGCAAGACGCGCAACGGCTGCTGCTGAACTTCGGCATCGCTTCGGCCATCTACACCGACCGGCGTGCCGAAGGGCTGCGCTCAATGCCCGACGGCCGCGGCGGTCACGCCGAGTACCTGACCAGCGCGTATCACGATCTCGTGATCGCGAAGGACAACCTGCAGCGCTTCGCCAGCGAGGTCGGTTTCCTTAGCCAGGCGAAGCAGTCCGGACTCGTGGCGCGGCTGGCTTCATATCGGCGCGGGCCATACACAGAGCGCTTCTATGCCCGCTTTGCCGCGCTCACGCCGGATGGCGAGGAGGATGTCTACGATCTCACCGAGCCACTGACACATTCGTTCGTGGCAAATGGTTTCGTTATTCACAATTGTGGCGAACAGCCGCTTTATCCGTATGATTCGTGCAACCTCGGTTCGCTGAACCTGGCGAAGTTCGTGGTGCGGCGCGGGGAGAAGCGGACCTTCGACTACGAGCGGCTGGGCGAGGTCGTGCCCGTCTGCGTGCGTTTCCTCGACAACGTGATCGACATGAACAAGTACCCGCTGCCCGAGATTGAAGACGTCAGCCACCGCATCCGCCGCATCGGCCTGGGCGTGATGGGCTTCGCCGACGCCTGCATGAAGCTGGACATCCCCTACGACTCGGAGGAGGCGGTCAGCTTCGCCGAGGAAGTCATGGGCTTCATCCAGCAGCGGGCGGACGCGGCGTCAATGGCGCTGGCCAAAGAGCGCGGCACCTTCCCCGAGTGGGACGGCTCGATCTACAACATGTCGCAGCGCTATGCCGAGCGGCCGCGGCTGCGCAACGCCACGCGCACCACGATCGCGCCCACCGGCACACTCAGCATCATCGCCGACTGCTCCGGCGGCGTCGAGCCGGTCTTCGCCCTGGCCTACACGCGCCAGCACTATCTGGACCGCAAAGACCCGACCAGGCCGACGAAGCTCACCGAGGTCAACGACCACTTCGAAGAGGTCGCGCGGCGCGAGGGCTTCTACTCGCAGGAGCTGATGGACGACCTCGCCGCCGGCGGCCATCTTGCCGACCACGCCGAAGTGCCGGACTGGGTGAAGCGCGTCTTCGTCACGGCGCACGATATCGCGCCCGAGTGGCACGTGCGCATTCAGGCTGCGTTTCAGCGGCATACGGACAATGCTGTGAGCAAGACGATCAATTTCGGCAACGAAGCAACTGCCGAGGACGTGGCCCGCGCCTATCGCCTCGCCTACGAAGAGGGCTGCCTCGGCATCACCATCTACCGCGACGGCTCGCGGGCGCTGCAGGTGCTCTCGCACGAGCCGGTGAAGACGGAGGCAGCCACGGACGCAGCGGTTCCGGCGGTGACGGCCGAGCCCGCCCGGCCGCGCCGCGAGCGGCTGCCCGACGAGCGCCACTCGATCACGCACAAGTTCGCCGTGGGCGAACAGGAGGGCTTTCTCACGGTCGGCCTGTACGAAGACGGGCGGCCGGGCGAGATCTTCATCAAGGTCTCGAAGCAGGGTTCGACCGTCAGCGGCCTGATGGACACGATCGCGCTCTTGATGTCGATGGCGATGCAGTACAGCGTGCCGATGGGCAGCCTGCTCGACAAGCTGAAGAACAGCCGCTTCGAGCCCTACGGCATGACACGCAACTCCAACATCCCCACGGCCACGTCGCTGGTGGACTACATCGCCCGCTATCTGGAGCAGCGCTTCATCACCGGCCAGCAGGCCGCACTGCCGATGGCGGGGGTGCCGGGCGTGCAGGCGGCGCTGCCGCTGGTCGAAGGCTACAGCCCGGAGGGCGCGAACGGCCACGCCAACGGCAATGGCAATGGCTACTACAATGGCAAGCCGACCGTCAGCTCCGGCGTGGGTTGCCCCGAATGCGGCTCCGTGCTCCAGTATGCAGAGGGCTGCCTGATCTGCCGCGGCTGCGGCTATACGAAGTGCGGATAGCGGCGCGGGGCACCTAACCCTGATTTGGCTTGCGCCAAATCTGTCCCTTCCCGAAACAGGAAGGGTGGGGATTGAGGACACACAAACCGATGAGAAACCCTCCTATTGGGTGTCCCGCAATGACACCCCCGCCATGCTGCCGTAGCACGGCGGGCGGTGCGCTCCAGAAGTCCCTTCCCGGCTCGGGAAGGGACAGATTTGGCGCAAGCCAAATCAGGGTTAGGTGCCCCGGCAGCCTGCCACCGTCTGGAACGTCCGATCACGCGGGCCGGTGTCCCGATCAGGGCTGGGATACATGGGTTTTTACTACGGGCCAGGGCGAGAGCCGAAGAAGGAGAAGGAGCCGGGCGGCTGCCTTGAGGTGCTCACGATTAGCCGCGCCGTGTTCGGCATCCTCGCCATTCCGCTGGCGGTGCTGATCGGTGTCCTGCTCATCATCGTCGCGGTGGTCTGGCTGTTCAGCATCTTCTGGCTGCTCGGGCTGCTGGGCATCGCGGCGATCGCGGGAGGCATCGCTGCGTACGCGCGCTGGGAACGGAACAAATACCGCCCCGGCGGCGTTTAGTATTGTGATAGTGCGCACACTCGCCAGTCGGGCAGGGGCGGCTCGTCTCTTCGGCCAGTGCACGTAGCCACCGGACCAGCCATACTTGGATTGACATGGCCGCGGAGCGGTCATCTTCGATGGAACGGTCAGGAGGGGCGCCATGTCGCAGCGCTGGCAGTATCTCAACCAGGTGTTCGAGGGACTGCACTTGCAGGAGGAGTTGGACGAGCTAGGCGAGGCCGGCTGGGAGCTGATCACGGCCCACTGGGAGGAATACTCCTACGGCGGGCGCACGCAGCTTCAGGCCCGCTGCATCCTCAAGCGTCCACGCGCCGAGGGCGACCTCGAAGCCGGCGGCTTCGGCATGAGCTGGGAGCCGGCGCCGGCGGGCCGCGGCTAGCAGGCGAGCAAGCGCTCCCCACTTCAGCACACGACGCGATCCACGCGGCCGGGCGGAGCACGACGCCCGGCCGCGCTGCGTCCAAAGCAGCGGCCTGTTATGGTGTATGCGCTACTCTGTCTTTGCGAACGGCCGGACGGAGGGCGAGGAACACCGTGGCGCAGTTCTTCCGCAAGCTGCTCGTGGCCAACCGCGGCGAGATCGCGATCCGCATCCTGCGCTCCTGCCGCGAGCTGAACATTCCCAGCGTCGCCGTCTTCTCCGAGGCCGACCGCAACTCCCGCCACGTGCGTTTCGCCGACGAGGCCTACTGCATCGGCCCCTCGCCGGCCACGCAGTCCTACCTCAACATCACGCGCATCATTGCGGTCTCGAAGCAGGCCGGCGTGGACGCGATCCACCCCGGCTACGGCTTTCTCGCCGAGAACGCCGACTTCGCCGAGGCCTGCGGCCAGGCCGGTATCATCTTCGTCGGCCCCAGCCCGCGCACGATCCGGCTGCTGGGCAACAAGATCCAGGCGCGGCTGATCGCAAAGGCGCAGGGGGTGCCGATCGTCGCTGGCACGGAGGCGATCCACGACCCGGCGGCGGCGATCGCCTCCGCCGACGCGATCGGCTACCCCGTGCTGATCAAGGCGGCGGCGGGCGGCGGCGGGCGCGGCATCCGCCAGGTCGACAGCGGCGCCGAGATGGCCGCCGCGCTGCAGATCGCCAGCAACGAGGCGCTGACAGCCTTCGGCGACGGCGGCGTCTACGTCGAGAAGTACCTGGCGCCGGTGCGGCACATCGAGGTGCAGATCATCGCCGATCGCTTTGGCAACACGATCGCCCTGGCCGAGCGCGAATGCTCGATCCAGCGCCGCCACCAGAAGCTGATCGAGGAGTGCCCCTCGCCCGCGATTCACGCCGACCTGCGTCGCAAGCTGAACGAGGCGGCCGTGATTGTGGCGAAGGCCGCGGAGTACGTCAACGTCGGCACGGTCGAGTTCCTGCTCGACAAAGAGCACAACTTCTACTTTTTGGAGATGAACACCCGCTTGCAGGTTGAGCACCCGGTTACGGAGCTGGTCACGGGCGCCGATCTCGTCGCCGACCAGATGCGCGTGGCCGCGGGCGAACCGCTCGGCTATCCGGAGGAGCCGCAGCGCTTCCGCGGCTGGGCGATCGAGTGCCGCATTTCGGCCGAAGATCCGGAGCACAACTTCGTGCCCTCCGTCGGCACGATCGCCTTCGCCCGCGAGCCAGCCGGCCCCGGCATCCGCGTCGAGAGCGCGCTGTACAACGGCTTCACCGTCTCCGAGTTCTATGACCCACTGGTGGCCAAGGTCACGGCCTGGGGGCGCGACCGGCCGGAGGCGATCCGGCGCATGCGCCGCGCCCTGCACGAGTTCCAGATCGTCGGCGTGCGCACCAACCTGCCGTTTCACATGGCGGTGATGGAGGACACGCGCTTTCTGGCCGGCGAGTTCGACACCGGCTTTCTCGACACCGAGATCGCGCCAGCCCGGCTCGACAGCGCGGAGGCACTACGCGCCGCCGTCGCCGTTGCCGCGCTGCTCAGCCACCAGCGCCTTCACCCCTCGTCAGGCAGCGCCGCGCAGGCGCTTGACGGCTACGCCGAACACAGCAACGGCGCGGGGCCGGCCCCGGCAGGCACGGGCTGGAAACGGGCAGGCCGCGCCGCGAACGCCGCAACGATGCGAGGAACGGGATGGCGGCGGATTACCGGCTAGTCGTGGCCGGCGAGGCGCACGACGTACACGTGCTGGAAGCGGACGGCGCCGCCACGCTCAACATCGACGGCGAGACGCTGCACGCCGACCTGCGCCACGTGGATGGCCCCGTGCTCACGCTGCTGCTCGACGGGCGCTCGTTCGAAGTCGTGGCCGTGGAGCAGCCGGACGGCTACGAGATCCTGATCGGCAACCAGGTCTTCGACGTGGAGGTCGAACGGCCGGGCCGGCGCCGCGTCGAGAGCGTGGCCGGCGCCGCCGGGCCGACGCAGCTCAAGACGCCGCTGACCGGCGTGGTCAAGGATGTGCCGATCAAGGCCGGCGATGCGGTGACACAGGGCCAGGTGCTGGTCGTGGTCGAATCGATGAAGATGAACAACGAGATCCGCGCCCCGCGCGATGGCACCGTTGCCGAAGTCCACGTCGGCGCGGGCGAGCGTGTGGAGCGCAACGCCCTGCTCGTCACGATCGTCTGAGCAGGCAAGGCAGGCCGAGATGGTTGCCACCGACACAATAGCCGCGAACCTCGAAGCCGTGCGCGGGCGCATCGCGCGGGCGGCAGCGCGCGCCGGGCGCGACCCGGCGTCCGTCAAGCTCGTCGCGATCAGCAAGACGTACGGCGCCGACGCGGTGCTGGTGGCCTGGAACGCCGGGCAGCGCGACTTCGGCGAGAACCGCGTGCAGGAAGCGGAGGAGAAGATCCCCGCGGTCGCGGCGCTGGGCGCGCGGCCCGTTTGGCACCTCGTCGGCCACCTGCAGACGAACAAGGTTCGGCCGGCGCTCCAGCTCTTTGATATACTGCAGAGTGTCGATTCGCTGCATCTGGCCGAGGCGCTGCAGCGGCGCAGCGTGCAGCCGCTGCCGGTGCTGATCGAGGTCAACGCCGGCGGCGAGGCCAGCAAAGGCGGTTTCGCACCGGGTGACGTGGAGGGCGTGGTCGCTGCGCTGCGGCCGCTCTCGCATTTGCAGGTGCGGGGGCTGATGACCGTGGCGCCGCAGGTTTCGAACGCGGAGGAAGTTCGGCCCGTCTTCCGCGAGCTGGCGGCGCTGGCGCGAAGGCTGGAGCTGCCGGAGCTGTCGATGGGCATGAGCGGCGACTTCGAGGTCGCGATCGCAGAGGGCTCCACGCTGGTGCGCATCGGCACCGCGATCTTCGGCCCGCGTCACCAGGGCTAGGATCGCGCGGCAAACAGGCAGACAATACATTCGGGCGCACCCGCCGGGTGCGCCCGAACGAGTACACCTGAGCGGAGCACAGCCCGTGACCGCAGCGTTTGAAATCTCGGAGCTGCCCGAACTGTCGGTGGGGCGCATCGGCTTCGTCGGCGGCGGCTTCATGGGCGAAGGCATCGTGCAGGGGCTGCTGGGCCGCGGCGTGGCCCGTGCCGGCGATCTGCGCGTCTGCGAGCTGGCCGAGCACCGCCGCATCGCCTTGAAAGAACGGCACGGCGTGCATGCCACCGGCGAGCTGGGCGAGGCGCTGGGCGGCGCCGGCACGGTGATCCTCGCCGTCAAGCCGCAGGACTTCGATACGCTGGCGCACAGCCTCGTGCACGAGCTGCACCCCGGCCAGCTCGTGCTGTCGATCATGGCCGGCGTGCCGGTGCGCGGCATACGTGAGAAGCTGCAGCACGAGCGCATCGTGCGCGCCATGCCGAACACGCCCGGAGCGATCGGTCAGGGCTTCACCGCCTGGGTCGCCACGCCGACAGTAACTGAGGATGAGCTGGGCCGCGTGACGGCGATCCTCGGCGCGCTTGGACGCTCGGCGCAGATGCCGGACGAGAAGTATCTCGACATGGCGACGGCGGTTTCCGGCAGCGGCCCCGGCTTTGTGATGCTGATCCTCGAAGCCTTCATCGATGCCGCCGTGCTGATCGGCTTCAAGCGCGATATCGCCACGGAGATGGCGCTGCAAACCTTCGCCGGCTCGGTCGAGTGGATGCGCGCGACAGGGCTGCACCCGGCCGAGCTGCGCAACGCGGTGACCTCGGCCGGCGGCACCACGGCGGCGGGCCTGCAGGCGATGGAGCGGGCCGGGGTACGCGCCGCCATCGCCGACGGCATCGTCGCCGCGTTCGAACGGTCGCGAGCACTCGGAGGGTAACGCCATACCATCCATTGTCCTCACCTTTGCCCAACTGCTGATCGAGATCCTGCTCGTGGCCATCATCCTGCGGGCGGTGATCTCGTGGTTTCCGATCAACCCGCGCAGCCAGTTCGTGATCGTGCTCAACGAGATCACCGAGCCGATCCTCGCGCCGCTGCGCCGGGTCGTGCCGCAACTCGGCATGATCGACATCACGCCGATGGTGGCGATGATCGTGCTGCTGGTCGTGCAGCGAGCGATCGCGCAGGCCGGCTAGACCTGGTCCAGCCGGCTGCGCAGCTCCGCCGCGCCCAGCCCCTGGATCTCGATCAGCTTGCGCCGCGCCGTCGCGCCGGCCACCACGCGTACCCGCCCTGCGGACAGGCCCAGCGCCTCCGCCAGCAGCCGCACGAACGCCGCGTTTGCGCGGCCGTCCACGGGCGGCGCGGTGACGCGCACGCGCAACTCATCGCCGGCCCAGCCGACGATCCGATCGGACGCTGCCCGCGGCGTTACGCGGACGGCGATGCGGGTGTCCGGCACTCGACAAAACCCTGTGTTAGAACACTTGTTCCCCATTCGCCGCGATGATACGATACAGAAGCCGGGCCGAACGGTCAGGATGGCTCGCCGTGGCGGGCTGATCAAGATTGCATGGAGAGTGTGACAGTGGCGGACGACCGTGGCAAAGCCCTTGAACTGGCGATTGCCGGCATCGAAAAGCAGTTCGGCCGCGGCGCGATCATGCGGCTCGGCGAGGTCTCGGCGCGGCTCAACGTCGAGGCGATCTCCACCGGCTCGCTGGCGCTGGACATCGCGCTCGGCATCGGCGGCATCCCCCGCGGCCGCGTGACCGAGATCTACGGCCAGGAGTCTGCCGGCAAGTCCACCGTGGCGCTGAGCGTGATGGCGCAGGCGCAGAAGCTGGGCGGCATGGCCGCCTACATCGACGCCGAGCACGCGATGGACCCGTCGTATGCCGAGGCGCTCGGCATCAAGGTCGAGGAGTTGCTGATCTCGCAGCCCGACAGCGGCGAGCAGGCGCTGGAGATCTGCGAGGCGCTGGTGCGCAGCAACGCCGTGGATATCGTCGTCATTGACAGCGTTGCGGCGCTGGTGCCGCGGGCTGAGATCGAAGGCGATATGGGCGACGCGCACGTCGGCCTGCAAGCGCGGCTGATGTCGCAGGCGCTGCGCAAGCTGACCTCCGCCATCGCCCGCTCGCACACCTCCGTGATCTTCATCAACCAGTTGCGCGAGAAGGTCGGCATCGTCTTCGGCAACCCCGAAGTGACGCCGGGCGGCCGCGCGCTCAAGTTCTACTCGTCCGTGCGCATCGAGCTGCGCCGCGTCGAGACGCTGAAGCAGGGCACGACCGTCGTCGGCAGCCGCGTCAAGGCGCGCGTGGTCAAGAACAAGGTCGCGCCGCCCTTCCACGTCGCCGAGTTCGACATCATGGTCACCGGCGACAACGTCGGCATCAGCCGCGAGGGCGACATCATCGACCTCGGCGTCGAGGCCAACCTGATCCGCAAATCCGGCGCCTTCTTCAGCTACGGCGACGTGCGGCTGGGTCAGGGCCGCGAGAACGCCAAGGAGTTCCTGCGCGCGAACGCCGCGCTCGCCCTTGAACTGGAGCAGGAGATCCGCACCAGCATAGCCAACGCCCGCCCGGGCGTGAAGCCGAAGATCGAGATGGTCGAAGACGAGGACGAAGCCGAAGAGTAGCCACTCATCGCCGAACACAGGCGCTGTTTCCTGCCGGCCCGGTTGCCGCGCGCGCTCCCCTCTGCGAGCGCGGCAGCCGGGGCAGGTCGGACCGGTGCAGCACCATCAATAGTCAGGGAGGATGGTCTCCCGGATAGTCGGCACAGTCGGTGCCCAGCGAGCGGTTCCGGTGAGCGGTCAAAGTGCCATCCTATCCCCTTTCATTGCGATCCCATATGCTGACGAGAGAAGAATCGCCGCGCGCATCTGTGTGAGGTGAGACTAAGCAGGTAGCCCAGGTTAAGGTGCACCTTTTCTGATGTCCGGTCAGCGACC
>CALFMN010000192.1 GCA_937879875.1 uncultured Chloroflexota bacterium
CCAACCCCTGCAGGCCGCGTCACTGGACGCCTATGGGGGCGCACGCCGTGCGCCCTGCGGCGCGCCGCTGCCCTGCGTACTGCCGGTTGTCTGCCAGCGTGCTACGCGCCGACGGCGGTGCGCACGCGCTCCGGGAAATTGGAACAGATCCCATCCACGCCGAGGTCGCGCAGGCGCGCGATCTCGGCCGGCTCATCGGGCGTCCACGCGAAGACGCGCAGGCCGCGGCGCAGCGCCCGCCGCACCAGCGCATCGGTGACAAACGTGTGGTTCGGGCTCACCGCCTGCGCGTTCTGCGCCAGTGCGACGGCGCACATCTTCACGGGATCGGGATCGCGCTCCGACCAGAGCTGACCGCAGGGAATCTCCGGCGCCAGCTCGCGCATGCGGCCCACGATCTGCGGTTGGAAGGACCAGACCATCACGTCGTCGGCCGCGCCCATGTGGCGCACGAGGGCCGCCACGATCCGTTCGATCTCGCGCTGTTTGATCTCGGCGACCAGCAGCGCCCTGCCGCGCGTCAGTTCCAGCACCTCTTCCAGCGTGGGTACACGCTCGCCGGCGAAGCGGCCGCCGAAGGTTTGCGAGCCGGCGTCCAGCCGGCGCACGTCTGCCAGGCTCATGCTGCGCACGTCGCCGTGGCCATCGCTGGTGCGGTCAAGCGTGTCGTCGTGCAGCAGCACGGGCACGCTATCGGCGGTTGCATGCACGTCGATCTCGATCGCCTCGCTGCCCAGTTCGAGCGCGGCGCGAATGCCGGCGAGCGTATTTTCGGGCGCATGGCCCTTGCAGGCCGCGTGTGAAATGATCAAGGGTCTGCGCCCGGCGGGCAGAGCAACGGCCATCGGCCCTCATCCTCTCGTCTGCTTTGGAAGTCTCTGCCTGAGCTGGAGGCTGAGCGCCCCGTGTAACCGCCGCGCTGCGTCTATCTGAAGTCTCCGACGGCTGCGCTGCGCTCTGACCCCCAATCGCTGCCATCGCGCGGAGCGCGATCTCGGATGGAGAAGGAGACGATCCTGCGCCGTGCGCGCCGTGGCGATCGCGCCGCTCCGGCTGCTCGGCGTCGGCGGCGCAGCCGGGCAGCCAGCGTTGCCGGACGGTGCCCCGCGAGGGCTGATACCGCGGTACCACATCCTTGCGGCCGTGCTCCATCAGGCGCCGCTCGCGCGTGGACGCTTCTGGCCCGACTCCTGCCCGCTCGCGCCGCCGCCCGCGCTAGGCCGGCAGCGTGAATCCGAAGAACTCGGCGGCGTTGAGGCCGAGGATGCGGGCGCGCGTTTCGTCCGAAAGATGGCCCATCGTGCGCTCGATCGCGGCGGCCGAGTGCGGCCACGAGCCCTCGTGGTGCGGGTAGTCGTTCGCCCACATGAAGTTCCGGTCGAGGTGATACTGTTCGACCAGGTCGATGCCAGGCGGGTCTTCCTGGAACGACGAGGCGCCGTGCAGACGGTAATACTCGCTCGGCAGCAGCTTCAGCTTGGGAAACGCCCACATGTGGTGTTTTTCGTAGGCCTCGTCCATCGCCCGCAGCAGCCACGGCACCCAGCCGATGCCCGCCTCGATCGTGGCGAAGCGCAGCTTCGGGAAGCGGTCGAGCACGCCGGACGAGCAGAGATGCACCACCGGCTCCGCCGTCGGCGCCAGCGAGTGGATCGCGTAGTTGATCACGGCGCCGCCGAAGCCTTTGGCGCCGCGCGGATCTTTGCCCGTCGAAACGTGGAACGTCATCGGCAGGTCGGTCGCTTCGATCGCCGCCCAGAGCGGATCGTACTCCGGCAGGTTGTAGTTCGAGTCTTCGGGGCGCCCCGGCCCCCAGGTCGGCTTGCACGGCAGGCTGAGGCCGCGGAAGCCGAGCTTCGCTACGCGCTGAATCTCGGCGATCGCGCCTGCGATGTCGCCCGAGGCGATGCAGGCCAGCGGCGAGAGGCGGTCGTAGTACGGCCCGAAGACCTCCCACGCCCAGGTGTTGTAGACGCGGCACATCGCCTGCGAGAAGAGCGGATCGGGCGTGGCCCACATCTGCAGGCCGCGGTTGGGGAAGATGACCTCGGCGTCGATGCCGTCGCGGGCGTGGTCGCGCAGCCGCTCTTCGGGGTCGCGGCTGCCCGCCTTCGAGCGCTCCAGATCCTCGCCCTCGAACTTCAGGTCGCGCAGCTTGACCGGCTTGTAGCCTTCGACCACCGACCATTTCACGCCATTCGCGTCCACTTCGATGCGCGGCAGGCGGTTGCGGTACTGCGGCTCGATGCGCTCGACCCATAAATTGGGCGGCTCGTTGACGTGGCAGTCGGCCGAGACCATGAGGTACTTGTTTGGCGCGCCCGGCGTCGCCACGCGCGGCCAGCCCTCGTGGCCCGGCGTCGAGGTTCGGTGCAGCGGAATCTCCGTGGTGGTCATCGCGTCGTCTCCCTTGCCGTCAAGCTTGATCGAGGAGGCTGAACGGCTGGCGCCGGTCGAAATCGAGCGTGGCCGGCCGCAGTTCAGCTTTTTGCGTCAGATCGAGCAGGTCGGCATACTCGGCGTCGAAGCCCTCGTTCGGCCAGCGGCGGATGCGCAGCCCCGTCGCACCGTTCGGCACCGCGTAGCGGCCGCGTTCGCCGCCACGGCCGCTGTAGAACCACTCGGCCTCGGCGCCGCCGTCGCCGATCAGCCAGCTGCCGAACCAGAGCATACGGCCGCCATGTTCGTTGGGCAGCGCCGGCCAGGCGATCTCCACGTCTGCCATGATTCCCCCGCGGCCTGGTCTGCGGTTTCGCCTATGCTATCACGTCGCACGCGCAGGAAACGCGGCCCGTTGGCGTCGCTGCGCCGGGATCCGCAGCGATTGTCGTGTCATGTTCTCCAGCGCACGTCCATGCCTATAATGCGACGGGCGCCGACAGGGCGGCGACCGCAGCCGGCGCCGCGTCCATGCACGGCGGCGCTGGAGATCGAGGAGGCGATCCGTGGGTAACTCACTCGAAGGCAAAGTCGCCGTCATCACCGGATCGGGCCGGGGCATCGGCCGCAGTTGCGCCGAGCTGTTCGCGGCCGAAGGCTGCCGCGTCGTCGTCAACGATTACGGCGTGGACGTGGACGGCCGCACACCGCGCTCCGACCCGGCGGACGAAACCGTCGCCAATATCAAGAAGGCCGGCGGCGACGCCGTCGCCAACTACTCGAATGTCGCCACGATGGAGGGCGGCGAGGCGATGGTCAAGCAGGCGCTGGACAGCTTCGGCCGGCTCGACATCGTCGTGCATGTGGCCGGCATCCTGCGCGACCGCATGATCTTCAACATGACCGAAGAGGAGTGGGACGCGGTCATCGCCGTGCACCTCAAGGGCTACTTCGCCGTGACCAAGCCGGCGTCGATCCTCTTCCGCCAGCAGCGTTCCGGCCGTGTGATCGGCTTCACCTCCGGCTCCGGCCTGCGCGGCAACTCCGGGCAGGCGAACTACGGTGCGGCCAAAGCGGGCATCGCCGGCATGACGCGTGTCGCGGCGAAGGATCTGGGCCGCTACGGCGCCACGGTGAATTCGATCTCGCCCTCGGCGAGCACGCGCATGACGGCCACGGTGCCGGATACGGCACGCGAGGCGCGGGCGGCGCGTGGGATCTCCGGCGCCGCCGCGGGCGCCCGGCCCACGACGAACCCGCCGGAGCAGGTGGCGCCGATGGTCGCCTATCTGGCCAGCGACGACGCCTGGAACATCAACGGGCAGATCTTCGCGGTGGGCGGCGGCAACATCTCGCTGCTCTACCATCCCACGCCCTACCGCACGCTGTTCCGCGACGAGCAGTGGACGGTGGAGGATCTGCAGCGGCTGGTGCCGCAGGTGCTGATGCAGGGCGTGGAGAACCCGGCGCCGCCCCAGCAGGTCGCGAGTCGCTAAGAGGACTGGCAATATTCTGTACGGAATGAAATGACGGGCTAGCGGCAGCATACGAGCCCTGGCGAAGGGTTTGCTTCCACCGCTATATACCGTAACATCGTCGCGTCCACGCAGACCGGAGCCGTGTGGGTTCCGCACGCCGCCAGCAGGCGGCGTGTCCTGCGCGCGTGCGTAAGCGCCGGCCATTGCCGGCAATGAGCAAGGACCGAGGAGGAGCATCGCGTGAGTGATTCCAGTCGTGACAATTACTGGCTGCGGCTGCAGCAGGGCCGCGCCAACCGGCGGCGGGTGCTGGCCGGCAGCGCCACGGTCCTGACCGGCGGCATCGCGCTCGGCCTCGTCGGCTGCAGCAGCAGCAATAACAACAAGGGCGGCAACACGGCCAACAACGCTGCCGCGCCTTCCGTCGCAAGCGGCGGCGCCTCGGCCACATCGGCGGCCACGCGCTCCGGTACCGCCGCGGCCGGCGGCTCGGCCACCGCGGCCGCGGGCAGCCCGGCCGCCGGCGCCGCGCAAACGATCCAAACATTCGACCCAAAACTGAAGACCGGCGGCACGGTGCAGATCCGCATCGTGGGCACCGCCAATTTGGACCCCGTTTCGAATACCACCTACCGCTCGCAATGGCTGGCCGGCTTCCACTACGCGCGGCTGTTCCGCTTCGCGGCGACGAACGACGCCAACGTCACGCTCTCGCGCATCCCCGTCCCCGACCTGGTCGAGAGCTATGAGAGCAGCGACCCGACGACATTCACCATGCACCTGCGCAAGGGCGTGATGTATCATCCGCCGCTGAACCGCGCGCTGACCTCGGCCGATGTGCTGTCGAGCTGGGACTACTTCAACAGCAACCCGAAGAACAGCAACAACACCGTCTACAAGCCGATCGTCGACAAGCTCACGGCGCCCGACGACAACACGCTGCAGTTCAAGCTTTCGGGGCCGTACGCGCCCTTCCTGAACAAGCTGGCCAACACCCAGTATCTCTGGATCCTCTCGAAGGACGCGGTGGACGGCAAGATCGACCCGTCGCAGCAGGCGATCGGCACCGGACCGTGGATCTACGATGGCTCGACGCCGACGGCGTTCAACTGGAAGCGCAATCCGAACTACTGGAACAAGGGGCTGCCCTACGCCGACGGCGTTGTGCTGAACATCATCCCCGACACCTCGACGGTCGAGGCCCAGTATCAGGCGGGCAAGCTCGACATTCTGCTCGCCGGCGACCCGCCGCCGCCCGACGCCGACGCGGTGAAGAAGGCCGTGCCGAAGTCACAGACCTACGAATACAGCCCCAACGGCATGAGCTTCCTCTTCTTCTCGCACGTCAACGACGCAAGCAGCCCGTTCAAAGACCCACGCGTGCGCCAGGCTGCCTCGATGGCCGTCGACCGCCAGGGGCTGATCGATAACATCTACAGCGGGCACGCGGCGTGGGAGAACATCGTCAACGCCGGCCTGGGCAAGTGGTTCCTCGATCCGCAGGGCAAGGACGCGGGCGACTCGGCCAAATACTTCAAGTTCGACAAGCAGGCGGCGAAGCAGCTCCTGCAGGCCTCTGGCCACGCCGACACGCAGTTCGGCTTCTACTACCCGAACAACGCCTACGGCGACGTGTTCAACGCCCAGTCCGACGCTGTGCGCGGCATGCTCTCCGATGCGGGTTTCAAGCTGCAGGCAGTGCCCGTGGACTATCTCAAAGACTGGATCGACACGACCAACGGCATGTGGGCCAAGGGGCTGCTGCCGGCCAACGGCATCGGCCACGGCCTGCAGACGCCGTTTACCGACCCGGACGACTTCCTCACCGGCATGCTGACCAAGGACGGCAACCGCAACCACGATCTGCTCGACGATGCGGATATGGTGGCCCTCGTGCAGAAGCAGAAGGTCGAGATCGACGAGAGCAAGCGGGTGCAACTGGTGTACGACGTGCAGCGGGCGCAGGCGGACAAGATGTATTACGCGCCGCTGGTCTACACGCACTACATCAACTTCACCCAGGGCTGGGTGCAGAACTTCTACAACGTCGACGACTACGACTTCGGCACGGAGATGATCGCCTACATGTCGGTAAACAACAAGTAGGCGGGCTGAGGCCCTCATAACCCCCCGTCCCCCTTCTCTCCCATACGCTCGTTGAACGTGGTGGATCTCGCACCGCCTGTGTATGGGAGAGAAGGGGGCGATCGTTGGCAGGAAGGGCGAGAGGATGATGGGATCGCGCTGCAGGCGGCTGGGCGGGGTGCTCGACGGCGGCGGGGCGCCAATCGCGCTGTTCGCTGACGATGGCTTAGAATCGGTCCTGAGGGCGAAGGCTGCCGGGCGTGGCGCCGAGGGCTTCACGGTGTCGCAGGGTTGCTGGGGAGATAAAGCTATGACCGAGATCCACGGCGTGTGCAGCGAACGGTTTGCCGCCGTGCGCGAGGCGATGGCGCGGAACTTCGAGCAGGGGTTGGATGTCGGCGCCTCGGTGGCCGTCACCCTCAGCGGCGAGCTGGTGGCCGATCTGTGGGCCGGCCACGCGGATCAAGCGCAGACGACGGCCTGGGAACGAGACACGATTACGAACGTCTGGTCCACGACGAAGACGATGACGGCGCTCTGCGCCCTGATCCTGGCCGACCGCGGCGATCTCGATCTGCATGCGCCCGTGGTGCGCTACTGGCCCGAGTTCGGCGCCGCCGGCAAGGGCGAGATCGAGGTGCGCCATCTGCTGGGCCACACATCGGGACTCTCCGGCTGGCAGGAGCGGATTACGGTCGAGACGCTCTACGACTGGGAGAAAGCCACGGCGCTGCTGGCCGCGCAGACGCCCTGGTGGGAGCCCGGCAGCGCCTCCGGCTACCACGCGATCAGCCAGGGCTATCTGGTGGGAGAGGTGATCCGCAGGATCACGGGCCAAACGGTGGGGCAGTTCTTCGCCGCCGAACTCGCCGGTCCGCTGCATGCAGACTTTCACATCGGGCTCGACCCCTCGAACTTCGCCCGCGTCGCCAACGTGATACCGCCGCCGCCGCTCTCCGTGGGCGACGTCGATCCGCACGGCGTGGCGATGCGTACGCTGGCGAATCCACCGATCGATGCGTCCTGGTCCTGGACCGAACCCTGGCGGCGGGCAGAGATTCCCGCGGCGAACGGGCACGGCAACGCTCGATCGGTGGCCGTGGCGCAGTCGGTGCTGGCCTGCGGCGGTGAAGTCGGCGGTCGCCGCTTCCTCTCAGATAAGGGCTGCCAGGCGGTCTTCGAGCAGCAGGCGCACGGCACCGATCTGGTGCTGGGCGTGCCGATCCGCTTCGGCATGGGTTACGGGTTGAACAGTCCCGAAATGCGGATGGGCGCCAACGAGCGGGTCTGCTTCTGGGGTGGTTGGGGCGGCTCGCTGATCGTTGTCGACCTCGATGCTCGCATGACCGTCGCCTATGTCATGAACCGCATGGGCGAGGGCACGCTGGGCGACACCCGCGGCGCCGGCATCGTGGCCGCGGCCTACACCTCGCTGGGCGAGCGCTCGCCCGCCGCGTAGCAGCTCGTCATCCGGCCGCGGTCGGCCCTCGCCCTCACCCCCGTCCCCTCTCCTTCCCCCAATCCTGCCGTGAAGGAGACGATCCAGCCTGAAGCGTTCTAAGCACCAGACGGTTAACCCGGCACCGTCCGAGTCGTGCTGCGCCCGATCGCCCCTCTCCCAGGATTGGGAGAGGGGAAGGGGGTGAGGGCCGCGGGCGCACTCCCGGCAGCACGCCCGCGGTCTGAACCGCACAAAGCCTGAGTTCGAGCTTCCGCACAAACCGGGTACAGCATATAGAAGCTATTGAACGGCGGTTCGGCCGGGCTGTCTTGATAAACGCAGCGCCGGGGCGATTCGCTCAGGTCGGCGCCTGCTGGCGGCCAAATGGGGGTACTGCACTGCCGGCAAGCCGGGCCGGGCCGGTGCGGGCCACGGTGCAGCCCAGCGCCGCCAGTTGCCGCGCGGCGGCGATGCTCGCCGTTTCCGCCAGCAGCCGCAGCCCCAGGCCGGCGGCCAGCGTCGCCGCGCCCGAGAGCGCCAACCGGCCATGCTCGTCGTGGATCAGCTCTTCGAGCGCCTCGGGCGCAAGGTGCAATTCGTCTACGGGCAACGCCCGAAAGGCGGCGGGCGAAACGCGGCCGGGATCGTAGCCCGTGAGCGCCAGGTGGATGCCGGCAGCCCGCAGCCGGTCCAGCGCCGCGGCGTTCGCCGCGTTCACGGGCCAGATCGCCTCCACCGCAAGCTCGAGGCGTAGGCTGTCCGGCTCCGCGCTGCACTCGAACAGTACGCCCACGAGCTGCGCCGGCAGGGCCGCGTCGTGCAGCAGACGCGGAGAGAGGCCGAAACACAGTTCGTGCGGCGTGGGCTGCGACCGGCCCCGCACGTCGGTCAGCGCCGCCCGGATCACCAGGCGAGTCAGCTCTCCGATCAGGCCAGATTGCTCGGCCAACGGCACGAACCGCACCGCCGCCAGTGGCCCAAGCCGCGGGTGCTGCCATTCCGGCAGCAGGCGCAGGCGCTCACTCAGCCCAGGTGCGGCCTCGCCCGCATCGACCAGCCGTACGCGGATCTCGCCCGCGGCCAGTCCACGGCGCAGGTCGGCGGCGAGGGCGATGCGGCTGGGGCTGCGCTCGTCGCGCTCCGCGGCGTAGATGGCGATGCCGCCGCCACGGTGCTTGGCAACATACATCGCCGTGTCGGCGCGCTGCACCAGCGTCTCCGGGTCCGCGCCGTGCTCCGGATACACCGCGATGCCGACACTGGCGCCGATCTCGATCCGCCGACCGTCCAGCAGAAACGGATCTGCCAGGCGTTCGAGCGCCTTCTGCGCCAGCGCGTGCGCCGGCTCTGCACCAGCGGCCGGCAGCAGCACGGCGAACTCGTCGCCGCCTAGCCGCGCCACCGTGTCCGAATCGCGCAACGCCTCGCGCAGGCGAGCGCCGACACGCTCCAGCAGGCGGTCGCCGAACTGGTGACCGAGCGTGTCGTTGACCTCCTTGAAGCGGTCGAGGTCGATGAAGAGCAGCGTAAACGGCTGGCAGGTGCGTTCCGCCATGGGGATCGCCAGCCGTAGCCGGTCCTGGAAGAGTGTGCGGTTGGGCAGCCCGGTGAGCGCGTCGTGCAGCGCCAGGTGGCGCAGCGTTTCCTCGGCGCGGCGCGCGGTCGTCGCCTCAAGGCGCGCGGCCTCGAAGCGACAGGTATGCTCCAACGCGAGCACCAGCGCCGCCGCCAGGCGCGTCAGCAGAGTGGCTGCGGCCGGTGTGATCGCCCTGCCAGCAGCGACGCGAACGCCAACCACACCCAGGACGCGCGCCTGCGCGACGAGCGGCGCGGCGATCTCGACAGCCAGCGGGCCATGCTCGTCCTCGCCCGGCACGTCTCCGCTCTGAGCGCCGGCGAGGACAAGCCCCCGCGTTTGCCAGGCGCGCCCGGCCACGCCCAGTCCGTAATTTACGCGTACGCTTCGGCAAGCGTGGAACGGCCCTGTGCCGGCGGCGATGCTCATCGTCGTGCCCTCGGCGTCGAGCAGCGCGACGAAGCAGCCCACGGCGTCGAGCAGGGACGCTGAACGGTCGGCGGCGATCTCGACCAGCGTAGGCGTCGAATCACAGGCGAAGAGCGCCAGCGTCGCCTCGTGCAGTGAGGCGGCATCGCCCGTGGCCACGCGCGGCGCGGGTGGCTCACCGGCGGCGGGCGGGGCAGCGCCCGCGACCGGCGCCGCGTTGGCTGAAGCGGACTCCCGCCTCTGGCAGTTGGCGTGCGCCTCGTCCGGGAGGACGCATGCCGCGACGGGCGATTCTCCGCCGAGGCAGCGCGGCGCCGGTTCGCGGCTCGGACCCGCGACAATGACGGCGGCACCGCGGAACGACGGCTGGCTGAAAGCCGATCCAGGGAGCGCGATCGTGTCAGCGGTCACGGTCGTATCCTCCGGCCTGGTCTTGCGTACCCTTGCGGGTCATGCCGTTAGTCTGCGTTCGCCGAAACATTCCGGCCATGCAGAATCCACACGAAACACTCACATCTTTTGGTCAGATGAAGCTTCTGTTCAGGTGAACGGCGCGTGTGCCCGGAATTGGTATGGCTCGCGACGCGGCTCAGCGCGGGCGCCCGGCTGCTCGTGCTGGAGCGGCTATCGCGGGCAACCGCACGCGGCCCTGACGCAGCGCACAACGCCGCTCTGAATCGCCCGTGAACGCCGTTGTCCGTTCGCGGTGGCTGCCACCGACCGCTGCATAAAGCCAGTTGCCCGGGTCAATGGCTTGCGATGCACGCCTTCGCGTACACGCTCCACACGTGCATGTGCCAGACGGGCCAAGGAGTCGAGGCCGGCGGCATCGGTGCCGGTTTCCTGCTTGAGCCTGCCCGCGGTCCGCTGGCTGAACAGTGCCAGGTATCGGAAAGCAACTCACGGCCCCAGCGGCCGAAGCGCGCTACTGCTGCGCCAGATAGGCCGGCAGGTTGGCCGCCTCGCGCTGGCGGAAGGCGACTGCGATGCGCATGCGCTCCAGGCTCTGATCGAGGCGCTTGCCGGCACCGGGCACCGTGTGCGAGGCGAGGAACGTCTCGACCCGGGCCGCCAGCTCCGGTGTGCTCAGCGCCGGAATGCCCTCGACGATGCGGATGATGCTGTTGTCCGGGAAGCGGCGCAGAATTTCGTCCCAGTGCTGCTCGATCCACGCCCAGGCCGCGGCGCTCGCGTCCACGTTCAGCAGCAGCGAGTAGAGCAGGAAGGGCGCGTCCTGCGTGCGCACGCTGCCGTCGAGCAGGTGGCCGAGCGTACGCTCGATCAACGACGGCAAGCGGAAGCCGGCGAGCGAGAACAGGTAGCGGCGCTCGTCCTGCGGGTTCTTCGCCGTGCGGAAGCGCTCGAAGAACCTGTCGTAGACCACGGCATCGCCCGCCGTAGCAACGATGCTCACGCAAGCAGCCGCGACTTCAGGGTCGACCGCGGCCGGGTCTTCCACGAAGCGGCGGTGCAACTCGCGGGCTTTGTCGATCGCCGCCTGGTCGTTGCCAAGCGTGCCCATCGCGCCAAGGATCTGGCCGCGCCACTGGCGGGCCAGATCGCTCTCGCCGGCGCGCGGCTCCCAGCCGAGCGTGGCGTAGGCCTCGGCCAGACGGTTGCGCACGAAGCGCTCGAAGCCGGGCAGCGCCTCGTCTGACGCGTTGGGCAGGATGCGCCGCACGCCGGCGAGCGAGCTGATTACGATCGCCCAGACGTTGCGGTCGGGCTCGCTCTTGAACAGGCCGGTGAGGTCCAGATATTCGGCCAACGGCGTATAGCCGGCCTGCACGTTCGCCCAGCTGTCGTTGACCAGGTTGAAGCGCTCGACCGCGGAGAGCGTGCCCTGCACGTCGCCGGTCAGCTTCGCCAGCAGGCCGGGCGCGTAGCGCACGCGGTAGACGCCGTCGCCGCCCGCGTTCGCGACCACGGCGCGGTAGCCGGCCGGCAGCGCCAGCGTCGCCTCGCCGTCTTTGAGCAGCACTTTCTCCTCACGCGCCCCGCCCGCCGCCTCGATGCGCAGCGAGACCGGCGCCTGCCACTGCTGCGAGAGCGGCTCGCCCTCGCGCTGGTAGACGAAGCGCTGCTGCGAGAGCACGAGCTGTCCGTCGCGCTCTTCAACGCTGACCAGCGGATAGCCGGGCTGGAAGATCCACGAGTCAGCGATCGCCCGCACCGGCTCCTCCGTGCTCTCTTCGAGCGCGTCCCAGAGGTCGGTCGTCTCGGCGTTGGCCCACTTGTGCTGGTTGAGATAGTTGTTGATGCCGCGGCGGAAGTTCTCCGGGCCAAGATACTGCTGCAACATGCGCAGCACGGCCGCGCCCTTCTCATAGGTCAGCACGTCGTACATGCCCTGCGCGTCGTCGGGGCTGACGACGGGGTACTCGATCGAGCGCGTGCTGCGCAGGCCGTCGATCAGCATCGCGCCGGCGCGGCTGATGGCGAAGCTGGTCCAGATCTCCCAGTCGGGGCGGAAGTCGTCGACGGCGAGCAGCTCCATGAAGGTCGCAAACGCCTCTTTGAGCCAGAGGCCGTTCCACCACTGCATCGTCACGAGATCGCCGAACCACATGTGCGCGATCTCGTGCGCCTCGACCGTCGCCACGCGCTCCAGCTCGTTGTAGGTCGCCTTGCCCTCGTCCAGCAGCAGCAGCGCCTCGCGGTAGGTGATCGCGCCGAGGTTCTCCATCGCGCCCGAGGCGAAGTCGGGGATGGCGAGCATGTCGAGCTTGGCGCCGGGGTAAGGGATGCCGTAGTAGCGGATGAAGAAGGAGAGCGCGTGGGCGCCGGCCTTCAAGGCGAAAGGCGTCAGCGCCTTCTTACCGGGCGCGCACCAGACGCGCAGGGGGATGCCGTCCACGTCCAGCGCCTCGCTCGCCTCGAAGGCGCCAACGACGAAGGCGACCAGATAGGTCGACATGATCGGTGTGGCGTTGAAGACGACCGTCTTCGTGCCCGCCGCCGCATCGATCGTCTCGCTCTTGACCGAGCCGTTCGAGATGGCGGCATGGTCTTTGTCGATCACGAGCGTGACGGCGAACACGGCCTTGAACGCCGGCTCGTCCCAGCAGGGGAAGGCGCGACGCGCGTCGGTGGACTCGAACTGCGTGGTGGCGATCGCCTGCTCGACGCCGGCCTCATCTGTGTAGGTGCTGCGGTAGAAGCCCTTGAGCTTGTCGTTGAGGATGCCGGTGAAGGCGATCTTCAGCTTCCATGCGCCCGCCGCAAGTTCCTGTGGAAACGTGAGCGTGGCGCGCTCCAGCTCTTCATCGATAGCGGCCGTCGCAGAAAGCGAAGGCTGGCCGTCGCGCATAGCAATAGTGGACTGGATCTGCAGCTCTTTGGCGTTGAGCACGACGGTACGCGTAGGCCGGCGCACCTCGACGGTGACGGTTTCTTCGCCGGCGAAGCGGGTGTTGGCAATGTCGGGCCGCAGGGTGAGATCGTAGCGGCTGGGCACGACGTCGTCAGGCAGCCGGTAGCGGCTGAGATCGGCCTGTGTGGCGCTGGTCATGGCGGCGAAACGCCTTTCGCGGGCAGCGCGCAGGGCGCCGCCGGCTTGATGGGATTGCGTTCAGCCTACCATAACGCCGGGCGGTGGTCTGACCAGCGAATGGCTGGCCGTGTGCCTGTTACCATGTTGTCGAGCGCGGAGGAGACGCCATGTCCGGGATGCGCCATCGCGTACGCATTCAGCATCACGGCCAGATCACGCTGCCCGCCTCACTGCGCCGCAAGCTCGGCCTCAAGCCCGGCGATCTCGTGGACGTGGAGGAGAGCGGAGCGGGTGTAATGGTGACGCCGGAACACGCAGTGCAACGAGCATCCGTCAGGTTTGTTCCTCGTGACCTTTCGCCTGAACAACTGGCGGAACGTCATGCTGCCATAGCTGCGATCCGCGCTCTGCGTGAGGAGCTACCATCGATCGCTCCATTGACCGCGGCTGATCTCGTGCGTATGGGCCGGGAGGAGCAGGGGAGTTCGTATGACCCAGGCGTCGGATAGTCTGGTGATCGACGCCTCTGTTGCCGTCAAGTGGTATTTGCAAGACGAGGCAGACGCCGCGAAGGCACTCACGTTGCTCGATGCTCTCGATGCGGGCAGCGTGCAGCTCGCCGCCCCCGATCAGATCCGGTACGAAATCGGCTCTGCCCTGCATGTTGCCACCAAACAGAATCGACAGCGCCTGACCGAGTCTCAAGCGGATAGGGCGCTGATCGCGTTCCTGCGCGTGCATTTGGATACGTACAACGACGACGATCTTATCCGGGAGGCAGTTACCCTCGCTCGAACCTACATCATCGCCTTCTACGACAGTCTCAATCTCGCCCTCGCGCAGCGCCTCGGCATTCCGCTGATCATGGCGGACCGCAAGCTCTACGAGCGCATTCGCCATTTGCCGGAGGCGCTGTGGCTGGGCGACTGGCGACCGGCCTGAGGCCGCGGGCCGATCCGCGTTCGGCTGGACGGCATCCTGCCCATCTGAGCCTACCGCTTTGTCCAGTAGGCGGCGGCTGTGCGGCTTCGCTACGATCGGGGCATCACGCAGGTGCGCGAACCCGGTGCGCAGGAGGCCGCGATGACCACCCACACGAATGTCCCAACGTTGTTCGAATGGGCCGGCGGTCTGGCCGCGTTTGAGAAGCTGACGGCGATCTTCTATGCGAAGGTGCCGAGCGATCCGCTGCTGGCGCCGCTGTTCGGCGAGATCTCGCCGGAACACGCAAACCGCGTGGGCCACTTCATCGCCGAGGTCTTCAGCGGGCCGCCGCTCTACACCCAGGAGCGCGGCGGCCATGCCACGATGATCCACGAGCACCTGAATCGCCGTCTGACGGAGGCCCAGCGTCACCGCTTCTTCGATCTGCTCTGCGAAAGCGCCGACGAGGCCGGACTGCCCTCTGATCCCGAGTTCCGCTCGGCCTTCGTCGCCTATCTGGAGTGGGGCACGCGCATCGCCGTGATCACCTCGCAGCAGGGCGGCGACGAGAGCCCCGACACGCCGATGCCGAAATGGGGCTGGGGCGTGCCCGGCGGGCCATACCGGCCGTAGCCGTCGCCAGCGCGGCGCCCTGCGGCACTGGACGCAGAAGTCACGGTGTTGACGGTTGTCGCCACGGTCCGCGATACTCACCGCAAGCCGGCGCGCCCGGCAAAGAGAGCGAGAAAGGAGGAACTTCACCGTCTGTGTGCGTCTTCCTGCGCACCATCTGACGGGCTGAGTGGACGGCGGCAACCAGGAAGCACGAGCGCAAGGCCCCGGCGTATGCCAGCAGCGCCGGGGAGACGAGGCGGGGGGACCGGCACGGCCGGTCGATCGGACGGCTGCCTGCGGGTGGCCAGTATCTGCGGAAACCCCCGGGCCTGTTACCGGTCCTGAGCGATTCCTCAAACCCCCGAGCGATCGGGCGCACAAAGGGGGTCGTGGGTAACTGCCGCATCGTTTCCCTCCCAGCCCACGAACCGATCTGGCCCCCTGGAATCGGAGCGTTTCGTCAGCGGCCCCCGCGGCCGGTTACAGCCGTGCGCGCGGCGCGCCCGCGTATTGGGAGGGTTGACTTGGCCGCGCGTGCCGTGATCTTCGACTGCGATGGCGTACTGATCGATAGCGAGTTGCTTGCCAACCAGGTAGAGGTGGAGGCGCTGAGCGCGATCGGCGCAACGTTTACGAGCGAGGCGTACATGGCCCGCTTCATGGGGCTCTCGGACGCGGCGTCGCGCGCGCTCCTGGCGGATGAGTTCGGCCTGGCCCCGCCCGAGCTGTTTTGGGAGCGTGTGCGGGCGCACTGCTACTGCCTGTTCGCCCGCGAGCTTCGTGCTATGCCAGGTATCGAACCGTTGCTGTCGGCCCTGCGGTTGCCCGCCTGTGTTGCGTCCAGCAGTTCGCCCGAGCGGCTGTACTTCACGCTTGGGCTTACAGATCTGCTGCGTTTCTTCCCCGATCGGGTGTTCAGCAGCCGGCAGGTGCTGCGCGGCAAGCCGCATCCCGACCTCTTCCAGTACGCGACGACGCAACTGGGCGTGGCGCCAGGGGAATGCGTTGTCGTGGAAGACAGTCCGCTGGGCGTGCAGGCCGCGCATGCGGCCGGCATACGGGTGATTGGCTTCGCCGGCGGCTCTCATATGACGGCAGCCGGACGCCGTCGCCTGCAGGAGGCGGGGCCAGAGACGATCGTGCAGAGTACCGCGGACCTCGCGCGGCTGCTAGAGTGAATGCCGACCGCGAGGGCCGCGTTGCCTTTGCTCCGCGGCAGCGGCGCCGGGGTCTCGGCGCCGCTGCCAGGCTGGCGCCGCTGCTCCTCGCGCCGCGATTCGGGACCCCGTAGCCCGCCACCAATCGGCTGAGCCAGGACACTACGGTGTTGTTCGTTCATGCCGGCTGTTCGCAATGACGGTTGCACAGCGCCGGGCGCGATGCCTGGACATGCTCATCCGGTGTCAGCTTCGCTACGTTTGTCCTGTACGCTCAGTTCCAAACCCTACCCTCTCGCGATGGAGCAAGCCATGCAGGTCGCCGAGATCCCCGGCCTCTCCGACGAGATCAACAACATCCGCCGGCGTACCGCCGCGATCGTGGACGGTGCGATCATTCCCGCCGAGCCGCGGCTGCGCGAGCCGGGGCCGGAACGGGCGTCGCTCTACCGTGAGCTGCAGCAGCGCGTGAAAGACGAAGCGCTGTGGGCGCCGCACCTGCCGAGCGACTACGGCGGCATGGGCATCGGCTTTCTTGGCCACGCCTACATGAACGAGGTGTTGGCCTGGAGCCCGTACTCCGGCGGCATCTTCGGCGTCGTCGCACCCAACTCCGGCAACGAGACGGTGCTGATCAAGTACGGCACGGACGAGCAGAAGCAACGCTGGCTCTGGCCGCTGATCCGCGGCGAGATCGAGTCCTGCTTCTCTATGACCGAGCCCGACCAGCCCGGCTCCGACCCGTACGCCATTCAGACGCGCGCCGTGCGCGACGGCGACGACTGGGTGATCAACGGCCACAAGTGGTTCACGTCAAACGCCCGCCGCGCCGCCTTCGCGATCGTCGTCTGCCGTACCGAAGACGACGAAGACGGCGCCAGCGCCCGCGAGCGCATGACGCAGATCATCGTGCCGACCGATACGCCGGGCTTCAACATCGCGCGCAGCGTGCCCGTTTGGGGCCATGAGGGCGGCGACCACTGCGAGATTCTCTATGACAATGTGCGCGTGCCGCTCACCAACCAGCTCGGGCGGCGCGGCAGCGGCCACCAGGCGGCGCAGGACCGGCTCGGCGCCGGCCGCGTCTTCCACTGCATGTCCTGCGTGGGCCAGATGTGGCGGGCGTTCGACCTGATGGCCCGCCGCGCCATCACGCGCCAGGTGCACGGCGGCATGCTGGAGACGAAGCAGTTCATCCAGGGTTTTTTGGCCGACAGCTACATCGACATTCAGGCCGCGCGGCTGATGACGATCCACACCGCGCAGAAGATCGACGCCGGGCTGGACGTGCGCACGGACATCTCCGCGATCAAGGTCTTCGTGCCGGCCTGCCTTGAGCGTGTGGTGGACCGCGCGATCCAGGTCTTCGGCGCGATGGGCGTCTCCAGCGACACGCCGCTTGAGGCGATGTACCGCGGCGCCCGCACGCTGCGCATCGCCGACGGTCCGGACGAAGTCCACCGCATCGTCATCGCCCGCAACGTCTTGAAGCGTTATCACGACGGTATGAGCTGGGACTTCGGCGCGTGAGAGGCATTCCGACGGGTGTGTCAGGATTGGCGTCCGGTGTCGAGCGGCCGTAAGCTGAGGGTGAATGTCTCAGGATTGTGAGCGATGAATGACAACATGCTCCTCATCGATGCAGGCGACGATCTCACCGGCTTTCTCTATGCGCCGCCCTCCTTTCTGGACGGAACAGCGCGTGCACTCGACCTCGGCGGAACGCTTTCAGAGTTCAACACCGCCCTGAGCGAGGACCAGGCAGATTACCTCGCGCTGCGAGCCGACTGGTTAACCGTAGGGCAAGATATTTGCAGGGCGATGGCTGCCGTCGAGGCTGATCGTAAGGCAACCGACTAAGCCGTGACATCAGGAAGGCGCGCTCAGCCTCCGGATCGCAAGCCGCCGGGATCGACACAGCCCGTCGATCCCGGCGGCTTTCAGCGGGTCACGGTTACTGCGCAGTCCTCCCAGCTCAGCTACAGTTCACCGATCCCACCTCCGGAGATCCTTGCCGGATACGAGCAATTGTTGCCTGGCACTGCCGAGCGTATTCTCGCCATGGTCGAAGGCTCGAAGAGCTGAACGTGTACGGCGCGATTCGCCGCGCTTACATTGGACAGGCTTCGGCCCTGCTTGTTGGTCTGACCGGCGTCGTCATCGCCGGCATCGTTGCGATCAACGGGCAACCGGGCGCTGCCGAAACGCCCGTCGCTGGTCCGGCTCTCAGAGGAAACCCTGACGGTGCAGTACGGCGCAGACCCGCTCGCCTACCACACGGTGAAGGTGAACCGGCGCGGCGAGCTGACCGCGGTGACGGAGCCGCAACTCTTGCCGACGCCGTACCGTTCGTTGCAGCCCTGGCTCTGGCCGCTCAGCCCCCAGGAACGGCTGTTTGCCCTGGCCGTCCCCAAGCGCCGCCGCCGGTCACCGCCACCCCACGATGCGGTCCAAGGCTGCTTCACGTTCGACCTCGCGCTGGGCTGAACGCATCCGGACGGCACCGTCCCGAGCGGGATGCGGGTGCAGAAGGGACAAACCTGTGACGGCGCT
>CALFMN010000193.1 GCA_937879875.1 uncultured Chloroflexota bacterium
TCTCCCTCCCCTAACGCATTGGGGGAGGGGCAGGGGAGGGGGAACGAGCGATGACTACCGCGTCGAGTCTGCTCGCCCATAGCGCCGCGCAGCTTGCCCGACTCGTGCATGAGGGCGCCGTCTCGCCTGGCGCGATCGCTGCCGCGGCGTTGGAACGGATCGATGCGCTCGACGGCCGGCTGAAGGCGTGGGCGACGATCGATCGCGTGGCCGTCGAGGTCGAGGCGGCGCTACTCGACCGCGAAGCACGGGCCGGCGCCTTCCGCGGTCCGCTGCACGGCGTGCCGATCGGCGTCAAGGACATCTACGACGTTGCGGGACTGCCGACGCGCGCCAATGCGTCGTTTCTCGCTGACGCTCCGCCCGCGGCGCGCGACGCGGCGGCGGTGGCGGCGCTGCGCCGGGCGGGGGCGCTGATCCTGGGCAAGACCGCGACCACGACCTTCGCCATGGGCGACCCGGCCGAGACGGTGAACCCCTGGAACGCCGCGCATACCCCTGCCGGCTCCAGCAGCGGTTCTGCTGCCGCCGTGGCGGCGGCGATGGTGCCCGCAGCGCTCGGCACGCAGACGGCGGGCTCGGTGCTGCGGCCCGCTTCCTTCTGCGGCATCGTCGGGCTGAAGCCGAGCTTCGGCCGCGTCAGCCGCGACGGCGTGATCCCCTTCGCCTGGTCGCTCGACACGCTGGGACCGCTGACGCGCACGGTAGCCGACGCGGCGCTGCTGCTTGGGGTCATGACGCGTCCCGACTGGCAGTACGAGCCGGACGCCGGCGCAGCGGGGGCCGCGCCGCGCCTCGGCTTCGTGCCGCGCCTCTTTCCCCGCCGGCTGCACAGCGAGATGGAGAGAATGCTGGCCAGCGCTGCCTCGAGGTTCGCCGGCGCCGGCGCGCGGGTGGACGAGGTTGCCCTGCCGGCAGAGTTCGACGTCGCGCTGGAGGCGCATCACGTCATCATGACGGTCGAAGGCGCGGCCTTTCACAGCCGCACCTACGGCGAGCACCTGCACGAATATCCGCCGCGCCTGCGCACGCTGGTGGAAGCCGGACTGCTGCTGCCGGCGACGGCCTATCTTGAGGCGCAGCGCGTGCGCGCCGATCTGTTCCGGCGTACGCTGCCGCTCTGGCAGCGCTTCGACGCGCTGCTGGTGCCGGCCGCGGCGGGGCAGGCGCCGGAAGGTTTGGATTTTACGGGTGATCCGTCCTTCAACGCACCCTGGACGATGTTTGGCCTGCCGGCGATCACCCTGCCGGGTGGCCGCGACGCGCAGGGTCTGCCGCTGGGCCTGCAGCTTGTGGGCCGGCCGCGCGCCGACGAAGCATTGCTGCGCGTGGCCGCGTGGTGCGAGGGCGTGCTCGGTCCGGCGGTGCCCGCGCCGCTGTAGGCGGGCGCGCTCGCACCTCCGGATCGCCCCTCAGTCAGCGGGCAAGGGCTGTTCACCGCGCTCGGCAGGCAGCAGCAGCATCGCGTCGCCGAAGGAGTAGAACCGGTAGCGCTGCCGCACGGCTTCGGCGTAGGCGGCCAGCACGCGCTCGCGGCCGGCGAAGGCGGAGACGAGCATCAGCAGCGTCGAGCGCGGCAGGTGGAAGTTGGTGATCAGCGCGTCGATCGCCTTGAACTGGTAGCCTGGCAGGATCAGCAGCCGCGTCCAGCCGCTCGCGCCGCGCAATGCGCCGTCCGGCGCTGTGTCCGCCACCTGCTCCAGCGTGCGCACGACCGTCGTGCCCGCCGCCACGAGCCGGCCGCCGGCCGCGCGCGCCGCGTTCAGTGCCGCCGCCGTCTCGTCGGAGATCGTGAACCACTCCTCGTGCATCGGGTGTTCGGATGGATCCTCAACCGACACGGGCCGGAACGTGCCCGGCCCGACGTGCAGCGTGATGAAGTAGACGCCGATGCCGCGCTCGCGCAGCTCGTCCAACAGCGTTGGCGTGAAGTGCAGGCCGGCCGTCGGCGCGGCGGCGCTGCCCGGCTCGCGGGCGTAGACCGTCTGATAGCGCTCTGGATCGGCGGGCAGCTCGTGAATGTAGTGCGGCAGCGGCAGGGCGCCCTGCGCCGTTGGATCGCGGCCCGCTGGGAAGCGCAGCACGACGAAGCCGTCGCCGCGCGCCTCGTCGACAACAGCGGGAAGACCGTCGAACCCGACCTCGCGGCCGGGCCGCAGGCGACGGCCCGGCCGCACCATCGCCTCCCAGCGGCCACGGCCGAGGTCGCGCAGCAGCAGCGCCTCCACGGCGCCGCCGCCGGGCAGCAGGCGTCCGCGCAGCCGCGCCATGATCACGCGCGTGTCGTTGAGCACCAGCGCGTCGCCGGGGCGCAGGTAGCCCGCCAGGTCACGAAAGCCCCGGTGCTCGACCGTGCCTTCGGCGTGGAGCACCAGCAGCCGCGATGCGTCGCGAGGCTCGACGGCGGTCTGGGCGATCAACTCGGGCGGCAGGTGGTAGTCGAAGTCGGCGGTCCGCACAGGTCGAGCGTGCGGCAGACCGCGAAATTGACGCAAGCCACGGGCCGTTGCTACGATCCGCGCAGTGTGCAGGGCTTCGCGCCCCTGGTTGAATACGCCCGCTCGCCACCCGGTTCCGTCCGCTGCGCGCGGTTGCCCCGACGCCGCGCCGGCTCTGAAGGAGTCTTCGTCGCCATGGCCACAACCGAACTCGCCGCGCATCCGCGCTCCGTTCTCGGCAAGAAAGTCAGCCAGTTGCGCCGCCGCGGTCTCGTTCCCTGCAATGTATACGGGCGCAGCCAGCAGTCCACGCCCTTGCAGGCGCCCGAGCGCGAACTGAAGCATGTCGTACGGTCGGCAGGCCACACCGGGCTGGTCTCGATCTCGGTGGAGGGCGAGAGCGCGCCGCGCACGGCCGTGGTGCGCGAGATCCAGCGCTTCGCCATGACGGGCGAGCTGAAGCACGTCGCCTTCCAGCAGGTCTCGATGACCGAGAAGATGAACGTGCGCATCCCGGTCCAACTGGTCGGCGCAGCGCCGGTCGTCGATCAGGACGGGCTGGTCGTGCAGGCGCTCGACTACGTCGACGTCGAGTGTCTGCCCGGCGACATCCCTCAACATCTCGATGCCGACATCTCACGCATGGCTGCATTCGACGCGCAGCTCCACATCAGTGACATCAAGGTGCCGGCGAGCGTAACGGTGCTGAGCGACCCCGCGCTGGTCGTGGCCTATGTAACCCGCCAGGCCGTGGCCGAGGAAGAGGAAGCCGCCGCTGAGCAGCCCGCCGAGGCCGCGCCTGCCGGAGGCGAGGAGCCCGCCGCCGAGGGTACTCCAGCGGAAAGCTAATCGTCACAGAAGCTATGGCGGAAGAGCGGCGCTCCGTTCGGAACGCCGCTCTTCCATGCTCGCGAACCGCGAGCGCGGGGTTGCTACGGTGCTACCGGCACGGCGACGACGACCGGGGCGCGGCGTCCCTCGGCGTCTCCACGCAGTTGCCCGCAGGCGGCGGCGATCTCGACGCCCTTCTCCACGCGCACGGTGACGTTGACGCCGCCCTCGCGCAGCGCGCGTTCAAAGGCGAGCACGCGCTGGCGCGACGGCCGCCGCAGCTGGCCGTTCGCCGTGGGGTTCAACGGAATCAGGTTGACGTGGCAGGCCCGGCCGTGCAGCAGCGTCGCCAGATCGCGGGCGAGCGCCAGGCTGTCGTTGGTGCGGTCGATCAGCGCGTACTCGACCGTGTAGCGCCGGCCCGTGGCCGCGGCGTAGTGGTCGGCCGCGGCCACGATCTCGGCGACAGAGAAGTGCCCCGCAGGCACCAGCTCGTGCCGCAACGCGTCGTCCGGGCTGTGCAGCGAGACGGCCAGCCCGATTTGCAGACCTTCAGTCGCGAGGCGGTGTATCTGCGGCACGAGTCCGACCGTGCTCACGGTGATGCGGCGCTGGCCGAGGGCGAACGCCAGGGGATCGCTGAGGATGCGCACGGCCCGCAGCGTGGCGGCGTAGTTTGCCAGCGGCTCGCCCATGCCCATGAAGACGACGTTGGTGGTGCGCTCGCCGCGTGTCTGCAGCTCGCGAGCGAAGTGCAGCGCCTGCTGCGTGATTTCGCCGGCCGAGAGGTTGCGCAGGAAGCCTTGCTGGCCGGTGGCGCAGAAGACACAGCCCATCGCGCAGCCGGCCTGCGTCGAGACGCAGACGGTCGCGCGGGCGCGGCTCTGCTCGCTCGGGTCGTACTCCATCAGTACCGATTCGACCGTTGTACCGCCGTCCAGCCTCAGCAACGCTTTGCGCGTGCTGCCGTCCCGCGACCGCTGCTCCGCGATCGCGGGCGCCGTTGCCAGCGGCAGCTCGGTTTCAAGCCGGTCGCGCAGGCGGGCGGGCAGATCGGTCATTTCGCCGTAGCCGCGGGCAAAGCGCTGATAGGCCCAGCGGCAGAGCTGATCGGCGCGGTATGCCGGCTCGCCGAACTCCGCGAGGCGCTCGCACAGCTCGGTCGGCGTGAAGTCCCAGAAAGAAGGCATCGTCATCAGGAAGAGTGTAGCAGCGAGAACGCGCATATCCGGCAGACGAGGCCGGCCGGGTCAGCCAAGAACGCTGCCGCTGAGCCCGCGGGCGCCGCGCGCGAACTCCGCGGCCGAGACGGCGCCGCGACCTGCACGGCGCACGCTCAACGGCACGAGCAACCCGGCGCCGGCAGCGACCGCGAACGCGGCCCGCTGCCGCCGCTCCGCGCTCAGCTCCGCGGCAGCGGGCAGCTCCATCACCGTCCCGGGCGCAGGCTCGGCCACGGCCGTGTTGGTGAGCGGCCAGGCCTCGAGCATCTGCAGCGGCTCGCCGCGGAAGCGCGTGCTGCTCAGCGGCCAGGGATTGTAGGCGCGCACCTCGCGCCAGAGACGCATCGCCGGCTTCGTCCAGTCGATCGCGCCGTCTTCTTTGGCGATCGGCGGCGCCTGTGTGGCGTGCGCCTCGTCTTGCGGCGCCGCGCGGACGTGGCCGGCAACCCAGTCCGGCAATGTCTCGACCAATAGCTCCGCGCCGATGCGGCTCAGGCGCTCGGCGAGCGTGCCGGTGGTGTCGTCGTCGAGCAAGGGCGTACTGCGCTGGCTGAGCACCGGGCCGGTATCCATCCCCGGATCGATCTGCATGATCGAGACGCCGCTCTCGGCATCGCCGGCCAGGATCGCCGCCGCTACGGCCGAGGCGCCGCGATGCCGCGGCAGCAGCGATGCATGCACGTTGAGGCAGCCGTGGCGGGGCAGATCGATCACGGCCGGACGGAGAATCTGGCCGTAGGCCGCGACGACGATCAGGTCCGGCCGCAGCTCGCGGAGTTGCTCCCGCGCCTCGGCCGTGCGCAGCCGCTCCGGTTGCAGCACCGGCAGGCCGTACTCCAGCGCCACCCGCTTCACGTCCGGCGCCACCAGCGCGCGGCCGCGCCCGGCGGGGCGATCCGGCTGCGAATACACCGCGACGAGATCGTAGCCGGCCTCGACCAGCGACCGCAGCGTCGGCACGGCGAACGCCGGTGAGCCCATGAAGACCGTGCGCAGCTCGTGCGGGTTCATCGCAGCGTTACGCTCACTTCCAGTCCCGTGCCGGCGTTAAGGGCGGCGGCGGCGCTGCCGTTCGGCAGGGCGATCTCCAGATAGCCGCCGCTGCCGACGAGCGCGCAGAGGTCAGGCTGATCGACGTAGGTCCGTACCAGCGTCAGCCGCAGCCCCGCCGCTTCCAGTGCCTCAGCGCAGGCAGGCAGGTCGACAGAGCGAATCGACGTGATCAGGTTGCCGAAGTGGTCGACGTGCAGCACCACGCCGCGCAGTCCCTCCGCGGTGCGCTGCGCCTGCGCCGCGGGCAGATACCACAGCCGATCCAATCGCGGCCCGAGCTCCGCAAAGGGGAGGCCGGCAGCGAGCCAGGCGGCGGCCGGACCGAAGATGTCGCGGCCGTGGAACGTCGCGCTCGGCTCGCGGCGGACTACCTGCTCGGAGCGAATCGTCCGCGCATCACAGCCGGTGGGCAGCGGGATCTGGCGCAGCGCCTGGGAATAGGCGGCGACCTCGCCGCGATCGGCAGCCAGCGCCTCGTCCAGCGCCGCGCTGAGCACACCGTTGTCCGGTCCCACGGCGAAGCCGCGCGGCGTGCGCACGGCCACGGCCTCCCGCTCCGTGCCCACGCCCGGATCGACCACCGCGAGGTGGATCGTGCCCTTCCGAAAGTACGGCCACGCCTGCCGCGTCAGGAAGGCGGCCTCCGCCACGTTCTGCGGCGCCACGTCGTGCGTCACATCGACGATCGCGCAGTCCGGGCAGATGGCGAGCATGACGGCCTTCACCACGCCGACGTACGGATCGCGCAGGCCGAAATCGCTCGTGAAGCTGCATAGAGGGCGCTTCCTGGCCATCAGCGGCGGCGCGAGGCGAGCGACCACTCTTCGACATCGGCGAAGCGGTCGGAGGTGCTGCTCAGCAGGCTTAGCTGCACGCCGGAAAGCGATTGCGGCACGGCATACACATAGCGCGGGAAGAGGAGCACGACGGCCGGTACGTCTTGCCGGAAGAGATCGATGAAGGCGCTGTAGATCGCGGCGCGCTGGCTCGGGTCGGCGGTCAGGCGGGCGGCTTCGAGTAGCTGGTCCGCGCGGGGGCTGGCGTAGTTGCTGAGGTTGCGGCCCTCCTCGCCGCGCTGCGAGCTGTGCCAGGCGGGGAACGGATCGGGATCGGGGCCGGGATCCCAGCCGTAGAGCACGGCCTCATACTTGTGCGGCAGGAGCACGTTCTGCAGCAGATCCGCCTCGTTCAGCGTTTGCACGCGTGCCTCGACGCCGATCGCCCGCCACTCCGTCGCCAGCTCGTTGGCGAGCGCCGTGCGCTGCGGGTCGCTGGTCGTTTCCAGCGCGAAGCTGAGCGAGATCCCCTTCTGTTGCAGCACGCCGTCGGGGCCGGGCTGCCAGCCGGCCTGCTGCAAAAGCGCCTTCGCGCCGCTCACATTTGGTGTGCCGCTGGTATCGGCCCCGGCCCAGGTGCCGGGCGGCAGCGGTGCGTCCGCGGGCGTGGCCTGACCGTCCATGATCGCCTGCGTGAGGCGCGTGCGGTCGGTCGCCATGCTGAGGGCACGGCGCACGGCCGGATCCTGGAACTGTGCGCTGTTGAGGTTGAGATAGACGAGGCTGTAGGCGGAGCGCAGGCCGCCAATCAGCGTCTTGCCGGACGATCGCAGCCGGTCGAGGTCCGCCAGCTGTAGCGGCGGCGGCAGCAGCCCGCTGTCCACGGTCTTCTGCTCCAGCGCATGCAGCAGGGCGTTACCGTCGCTGATAAAGCGCAGTGAAACGCCGTGCAGATAGGGCGCGGACAGATAGTAGGCGTCGTTGCGCTGCAGCCTGGCGACCGTCTGTGAAAGGCTGGAGAGCCTGAACGGCCCGGTGCCGATCGGGTGCTGGTTGAACGGATCGTTGACGAGTTGTTCAGGGGTATCGCCGCCGAGAATGTGGCTCGGCAGGATGCCGGCGGAGCTGTAGGCGAGGAACGGCGCAAACGATGCATCGAACTGGAAGGTGACGGTATAGAGGTTGCGGATCTGCACGCGGGCGCGGCGCCAGACCTCGGCGGTCGAAGGGTCGCCCTTCACGCCCGGCGCGGAGAACGCCTGCTGCGTGAACAGCACGTCCTCGGCGGTGAACGGCTTGCCGTCCTGCCAGAGCACGTTGCGGCGCAGCACGAACGTAAAGCTGGTTGCGTCGGTCGAGACGACCCAGCTTTCGGCGAGGTCGGGCTGCGGATTGCCGTCTGGTCCCGGCCGCGTGAGACCGGAGAAGACCAGCGAGACCAGGTCGCGTTCGCCGGCGCTGTCGGCGAACAGCGGGTTGATCGTGCGTGGCGCCGGTCCGACCACGCCTTCGGTGAGCGTGCCACCCTCCGCCGGGAAGGCGCCCGAACGGGAGGCGCCAGCCGCGGTCCAGCCGGCCAGCAGCAGGGGCAGTCCCACGACCAGGGATACCAGCGGCCAGACACCGGGCCGGCGCAGTGTGCTCCAACCGGACCAGTTCGTCATCGCTGCTTGCCGGCGGCTGGCGCTCACGCGGTTACTCTCGGACGGCCGGGCTGCCGTGACGCTACAGCGCGGCGCGTACGCTGAGGATCGAGACGAAGACGAAGATGAGCACCAGCACGATCGTGAGCTGAAACAGCGTCTTCTCCACGCCGCGCCGGGTGCGGAAAACCGAGGTCGAGCCGCCCAGCCCAGCGCCGAAGCCGGAGCCCTTCGCCTGCAGCAGCAGCACGATCGAGAGCGCAATCGCCACGATCAGCTGGGCGATGTTGAGCGTGTGGAACAGGCTGAGCGCAAGGAACATGCGCGGACGTTTCCTTTGAACGAGGGCCGCCGAAGCCGCCATGCCGGACCGTTACCCCGCGGCCGCCGAGCTGCCGATCTCCTCAACGCCGGTCTCTCGTGAGGAATGGTACAGTTGCAGGATCGCGTGGGCAAGCTTGGTATGGTCGTGCTTGTAGCGGTTTTCCTCGCTTATGACATCCATCTCGACGATGCGCGGGTCGCGCTCTTCGTCCGGCCGCAGCGCCACGGGCGCAGAGTGCCAGTCCGGCGGCAGGTCGTCGAGCACGTTGCTGTTGGCGATCACGAGGTCGAAGAGATGGCGGCCGACGTGGCTCTCCAACGCACGGATGTGATCCGAGACGGTGAAATGGTCGGTTTCGCCGTGCTGCGTCGCGACGTTCGCCACGTAGATCTTGAGGGCCGGCGAGCGCTTGATCGCCTCTTGAATGTCGCGCACCAGCAGGTTGGGCAGGATGCTGGTATAGAGGCTGCCGGGGCCGAACACGATCAGGTCCGCGTCCAGAATCGCCGCGATCGCGTCGGGGTGGCCGGCGGCGTGCGGCGGCTCGAGGAAGACCTCGCTGATCGGCTTCTCGCTGTGGCCGATCGTGGATTCGCCGTAGATGCGGTCGCCGCCCTTCGTGATCGCGGAGAGGGTCACGTCGGCCAGCGTCGAGGGCACGATCTGGCCGCGGGTGGCGAGCACGCGGCTGGTGGCGCGGATCGCCTCTTCGAAGCTGCCCGTGACGGCGCTCATCGCCACGATAAAGAGGTTGCCGAAGCTGTGTCCTTCGAGGTCGCTGCCCTCGGAGAAGCGGTACTGAAACAGGCTGCGCAGCAAGGGCTCGGTATCGGAGAGCGCGGCGATGCAGTTGCGCACGTCTCCCGGCGGCAGCACGCCGAAGTCGCGTCGCAGCCGGCCGGAGCTGCCGCCGTCGTCCGCGACCGTAACGATCGCCGTCAGGTGCGGCGAGACCTCTTTGAGCCCGCGCAGCAGGTTCGACAGGCCGGTGCCGCCGCCGATCGCCGCGATGCGCGGCCCCTTGGTCGGGAAGCGGAAGGCATGCATGCGATCGACGAGGGAGCCCGAATCCTCGTTCTGGTACGGCGCCAGCAAGGCCATGCTCCAGCGCCAGAGCCCGACGCCGAGGCAGGCGAAGGCCAGCACGATGAACAGAGCGCCGCGCCAGTAGCGCGGGATGAACTGCAAGGTCAGGTAGTAGAAGGCACCGGGAAAGCGGTAGCTGAGATAGGCCTCGCGCAGCACGTAGGCGATGCCGAGGCCCAGGATCGCCACGCCGATGGCCTGCAGCGCCAGCCAGCGCTTGATGTGCATGCCGGGCTTGAGCAGTTTGACGTAAGCATTGCCGCGCACAGAGCGCATCGTCGTCCGTCCAGTCCTCGCCGGGTAACTCGGTGGGGCGGGAGGTCGCGCCGCGGCCTTAGCCCTCGTCCAGCAGCCGCTTTAGTGTCTCCTCCGCCAGTGCCGGGTCGGCTCGGCCCTTCGTCTCGCCCATCAGCCGGCCCTTCAGTGCATTCATCGCCGCAGTCTTGCCGCTCTTGTAGTCGGCCACGGCCTTTGGATTAGCCTCGATCACGCGGCGGGCGGACGCTTCGATGGCGCCGGCGTCGCTGATACGCGTCAGCCCCTTCGCATCGACGATCGCGCGGGGCGAGCGACCCTCGGCGAACGCTTCCTCGAAGACGTCCTTCGCCGCCTTGCCCGTGATCGTCCCGGACTCGACCAGGCCAACCAGCTCGGCCAGGTGCTCCGGTTTCAGCTTCGCGTCGGTGGTGTCCTGGCTGCTCGCGTGCAGCAGACGGGCGAAGTCTCCGTTCATCCAGTGCGCGATGGCGCGGGCCTGCGCGGCGCCGTTCGCACCCGCGGCGAGAACTGCAGCTTCGAAGAAGTCGGCGCGAGCGCGGGTTTCGGTCAGCAGCTCGGCGTCGTATGCAGGCAGGCCAAACTGCGACTCGAAGCGGGCGCTGCGCGCGTCCGGCAGTTCGGGCAGCTTCGCGCGGATCGCCTCGATCTCCGCGGACGTGATCTGGAGCGGTGGCAGGTCGGGCTCCGGGAAATAGCGGTAGTCGTGCGCGAACTCTTTGCTGCGCTGCGAGACGGTGCGGGCCTGGTCGTCCACCCAGCCGCGCGTTTCCTGGGCGATGCGCTCGCCGCGGTCCAGCATCTGCGACTGGCGCTTGATCTCGTATTCCAGCGCCCGCGCCACCGAGCGGAAGCTGTTCATGTTCTTGACTTCGACCTTGGCGCCGAGCTGCGGGTCGCCGAAGCGGCGCAGGCTGACGTTGGCGTCGCAGCGGAAGTTGCCTTCCTCCATGTTCGCCTTGCTGACGCCGATGTAGCGCAGGATCTGCTGGAGCTTGATCAGATACTGCCGCGCTTCTTCGGGCGAGCGCAGGTCCGGATCGCCGACGATCTCCATCAGGGCGCAGCCGGCGCGGTTCACGTCGATCAGGCTGTAGCTCTCGCCGTCGGCGTCGAGGTGCTTCGAGGTCGCCGTGTCCTCTTCGAGATGCACCCGCGTGATGCCGGCGCGCTTTTCGCCGCCCTCGGTGGTAATGGTCAGATAGCCGCCGACGCAGAGCGGCATGTCGTACTGCGAAATCTGGTAGCCCTTCATCAGGTCGGGGTAGGGATAGTTTTTGCGGTCGAACTTCGAATGCTCGGGAATCGAGCAATGCAGCGCCAGCCCGGTCATGATCGTGAACTCGACCGCCTGGCGGTTGATCACGGGCAGCACGCCGGGCATGCCCATGCAGATCGGGCACACATGGCTGTTTGGGGCCGCGTGCGCGTACTCGGCCGAGCAACCGCAGAACATCTTGCTGTGCGTGAGCAACTGCGCGTGTACCTCAAGGCCGATCACGACCTCGTAACCAACTTCTGTCGCCGTCGTCATCGTCGCTTCACTCCTGTGTCCAGTAACGTCCAAATGGCCGCGGTGTTGCAGCCCTGGGATTAGCTCTCGCCACTTTCGGCGGTCGCCACCGCCCCACTCTCCACGGCCTGCCAGAGCAACGTGGGCAGCTCGGCCATGAAGCGCGAGCGCGGCACGACGAGCGAGCAGCCGGCCTGCCGTGCCGCGGCGCCAAGCTCTCGCCGCACGTGCGGGAAAAAGCCGAGCACATACAGCGTTGTGTCCCGATTGCGCAGAGCGGCGATCATCTTGCTCGGCTGCAGACCTGGCGCGGCCAGATCGACCACGGCGGCGGCAGGCGTTTCGGCGGCAACCACGGCGACCGCCTCTGCCGGCGAAGCTGCCGAGCGCAGCCGATAGCCGAGGGCCACGGCCGACGCTTCGACACGCACGGCGAGCAGCAGGTCGGGCGAGCAGAGCAACACGAGCGGCGCGGCTTCGGTCACGATGCGCCTCCACGGGCTTTCGGCACGCTGCCATCCCGCGCACCATTGTAAACCGCTACGTTGCTGGCTCGTTGCGCTCGCTTAACCCCGCTTTGGCTTCAGCCAAAGCTCCCTTTCCCACAGGGGAAGGGTTGGTTCGAGGACCATCGATAGCCGTCAGATAACCCCTCCCCTGTGGGGAGGGTAGGCAAGGGGCAGGTACCCGGGGCGGGAGTCGAACCCGCATGCCTTGCGGCGACGGATTTTAAGTCCGCTGCGTCTGCCGTTCCGCCACCCGGGCGCACAGCGAGCAGGCGAGGCGCCCCGCGTGGAGCGCCTCGGACACGGTGGGGCGGGAGGCGCCGACCGGATTCGAACCGGTGGTGGGGGTTTTGCAGACCCCTGCCTTACCACTTGGCGACGGCGCCGGGCAGAGCTTGCCGGGCGGATGATCGGGAGCGGAAGACGAGATTCGAACTCGCGACCCCCTCCTTGGCAAGGAGGTGCTCTACCACTGAGCCACTTCCGCAAAGCGCCGGCTCACGCGAGCCGGCAGAGTCGGTGCCGAGGAGGAGATTTGAACTCCTACGCCCGTAAGGGCACCACCCCCTCAAGATGGCGTGTCTGCCTATTCCACCACCTCGGCAGGCGGCCCGCGCACAGCGCCGGTTCGGCAGGAGTGGAGGGACTCGAACCCCCGACCGGCGGTTTTGGAGACCGCTGCTCTACCGGCTGAGCTACACTCCTGTGTGCGGCCAGAAGCCTATGTTAGCAGCAGCCCCGTTCCCCGGCAACCCGCACACGCCCGCGCCGAGCGAGGATGATCGCGTGTGTCCATCCGCCGCTGCTGCCATCTCCGGCTTCGACGCGTTGGTGGAGGCGGCGCGGTCCTGCCGCGCCTGCCTGGCAATGGAAGGCCGCCGGCGCGTGCTCAGCCACGCCAATGGCGACCCGGCGGCCCGCGTGCTCTTTCTCGCGGAAGCGCCCGGCCGCCTTGGCGGCGAGCTAACGGGCGTGCCGCTCTCGGCCGACCAGTCGGGGCGCCGCTTCGAGCGCCTGCTCGGCCTGGCCGGCCTGACGCGCGAGGAGATCTTCATCACGAATGCCGCGCTCTGCAACCCGCGGGACGCGCAGGGCCGCAACCGGACGCCTTCCCGCCGCGAATTGGCGAACTGCGCAGGCTGGCTGGCCGCGACGCTCTCCGCAATCAACCCCGCGGTCGTTGTCACGCTCGGCGCGACGGCGCTGGCTGCGCTCGGCCGGTTGCAGCCACACGGGCTAACGCTACGCCATGCCGTCGGGCAGGCGCTGCAGTGGGATGGCCGCTGGCTCTATCCGCTCTACCATCCATCGCCGCGCGCCGGACTAAGCCGGCCCTACGCGCAGCAGGACGAGGATTTTCGTCGGCTCGGCGCCTGGCTGCGGGGGTGTGACCAACAGTTGTGGGTCACCGGCTCAGGCAGCTAAGCCAATCTG
>CALFMN010000194.1 GCA_937879875.1 uncultured Chloroflexota bacterium
CTCCGCGCATCTCATCATAATGACTTGACACTAGATTATTGTATAGGCTCTAAGTGGTGAAATGCTTTGCCACCTCAAGGAACATCCCCTGTATTGCCCTGCGGCCGCTCGGCTTGCACCGCCGCCCTTGGTCGCTCCAACGCCCGAGGCCGGCCGGTTGGTGCGGAGCCGGTCGCGGTGTCCAAGCCATTGTTTGGGTCAACGTCGCCCATGTCTGTACTGATTTCCCGATCGGTCTGTACAGGATCTCGTACAGCGGCTGTAAAGAATTCCCTATGCATAGCCCCTTCGGATTACTCATCGTGCCAGGGGCATGCCGGTCCGCTTAGCTGTTCAGCAGGCCCTGGCGCCACGCGATGTCCACGAGGTGCGCCCGGTTCTTGGCCCCAAGCTTCTCGCGGAGCCGTGCTGCGTTGCTGTCAACCGTGCCCGGCTGCATGCTGAGTCGCTCCGAGATCCCCTCATCGGTTTCTCCCTGTGCAATCAGCGCGAGCACCTGCCGCTCGCGCTGGGAGATTCTGACGGCCCCGCCGGCAGAATCAGCCGCACCCGGATCTGGCCGGGCAGTTCTATGGCGATCGCGGGGTCGATCACCACGGCATCGTGGCGACCAAGCATATACAGGCTGTCGAGGAGAAAGTCAGCACGCGCAGTGCCTTTGCCGAGGTAGGCGCGAGCGCCATGTTCCATCGCCAATAGAAACGACGCCGGGTCGATGAGCTCCGTATAGACGCAGACGCGGCTCTCGGGGAGGGCCTGCGCCAGAGCGCCTATGAATGCTGCATTCACGCCGCGGCGGTCAACCGGATCCAACACGATCACCTGCGGCCGGGAACGCACGGCCGGCTCGGTCTGGAGGCGGCTCAGTTCGCCAACGACGGTGAAGCGAGCATCACCCTGCAGCAGGGTGTGCATACCGGCCCGCGCCACCTCGTCGCGGTCGATGATGAGCACCCGGAGCGGGGAACCCGCGCCGCCTGCGACCATGACCGGCCCGCCCTCTCCAACTCCGCCTCATCATCGGGCACAGCGTACAGGTGCTCGCTGACAAAACAGTGATAGAAGGACAGTACGTACAGCGATGGATCGCGGCTGCCGAAGGTGCGCGGCACGGGACAGCGCGGGGGTCGCGAGATTGCGAAGCCCCTTCGCAGGGGCTATTCTGTATCGTGTCGGCAAGGTCCGCAACGTCCGCAACGAAGGAGCACAAACCGCTCACATGCTGATTGTGACACCCAAGGACGGCGAGTCCGGAGAGCAGCTTCTCGCCAGGTTCACCAAGCTGGTTCAGCGCGACGGCATTTTGCGGGAGGTGAAGCGCCGCCGGCACTTCATCTCCAATCACGAGGCCGAGCGTCTGGTGAAGCAGAAGGCCGCGCGCAAGCGCGCCCGCGCCGCGCGCAAGGCTGCCGAGCGCGCCGCCCGCCAGCGCTGACACCGCTCGCAGCAGTCGCAGCAGATTTCGCCACAACGGCCGGCAGCGATGTCGGCTGCTCCTGCTGGCCGCAAATCGGGCGCCGCCGCTTCCTGCGCCCCGCGGCTATTGCCCATTTGCTGACACGCGCTGACAATACGGAGCGATGCGATCGCAGAGAAAGCCGCGCCGCCGCGCGCCGGAGTCCGCGGCTGGGCTGATCGTTCTGGCCGTGCTCGGCGTCGGCGTCGTGGCAGCGACGGCGCTCAACCGGCTGCTTGCCGGCCCGCCGGCGGCCGCGGCGTCCTCCCTCGCGGCCGGCCTCCCGAGCGGAACGATCACCGGCCTGGCCACCTTTTACGCCGACGCCTTCGAAGGCCGTATCATGGCCGATGGCCACGCGTTCGAGATGGACGACCCGACGATCACGGCCGCGAATGCCTGGCCGCTGGGCACGCGTCTGCTGATCCGGCGCGCACCGGGCAGCCCCTGGGACGCGTCGCTGACCACCAACGAACGCAAGCGCTACTTCGGCGCAACGATCGTCGTCACCGTGCGCGACCGCGGCCACTTCACGCACGCGCTCGACTTGAGCCGCGCCGCCTTCGCCGAGCTTGGCAGGCCGGATGAGGGCGTGATCCGCCTCTACATCGAGCCGATCGGCAGCGGCGCGCGCTAGCCTGCGCCGGCGTATGTCAGATGCGGAGCGCGGGACTGATGATCGCTGAGCTCGAGGACGGTCAGCTCTATCAAGATCGCGGCTTCGCCGGCCTCGTTGCCGTCTCGCAGGCATTTACCGGGATCGAGTTCGAAGGCTGCACGTTCGAGCGCTGCGCCTTCAACGAAACCGTGTTCTCGCACTGCCGCTTTGCCGAGTGTCGCTTCGATGCCTGTGACTTCAGCCTCGCGCGCTTTCCCAACACGCGGCTGAGCGAGCTGGCGTTCACGAACTCGAAGCTCAGCGGCGTCGACTGGACGCTGCCCGCCGAGGCGCAAGCAGCCCGCCTGCCGCTGGCCGTGCAGTTCGAGGACTGCGTGCTCAGCTACGGCTCGTTCTTCGGCATTGTGCTCAGCGGAATCAGCATGCGCCGCTGCGTCGCGCATGAGGTCGACCTCGCAGAAGCCGACCTGACGAGCGCCGATCTCGGTGAGACGGACTTCCGCGGGGCAAAGTTCCTGCACACGAAGCTGGCGAGGGCCGACCTGCGCGGCGCCCGCAACTATGCGATCGATCCGATGGCGAACACCATCAAAGGCGCGCGCTTTTCGCTGCCGGAGGCTGTCTCGCTGCTGCGCGCCTTCGACGTCAAGATCGAGTAGCGGCGCGGCTATCGGCCCTCATCCTCTCCTGTCTCCTTCCCCCAATCCTGGAGGGAAGGAGACGATCCTGCACTGAGCGTTCCGACCGGCAATCGGTTAACCCGACGCCGCAACGATCGAGCACCGCGGGATCGCCCCTCGCCCAGGATTGGGAGAGGGGACGGGGGTGAGGGCCGATTCAGTCCGCGGCGGCCATCGGCTGCAGGTCGTTCGAGTAGGCGATCGAGACGGGCGCGTCCGCCTCCCACGGGCTGTTGAGGCCCAGCTCCTTGCCGATCTCGCGCACGGCCGGCATCACTTCCTGCCCGATCAGGCGGATGCAGGACATCGAGTCTTCGTGGCTGACGTGGCCGTCGTTGCCCCAGAAGGCGAAGATGCCCGGCCGCGTCGCCTCCATGATCACGCGCAGATCCTTGATCACCTCGTCCGGCGTGCCAGCGATGATCGAGAGGTTTTGGCGCTGGACCTCGTACGGTGCGGCGCGCGGGTTCAGCTTGCGACCCGCGGCCACTTCTACGAAGGCGCGGCGGTTGTTGGGCGAGCCGTAGCCAGCCGGATTACTCCAGACCGGGTGCGCGAGGCCGGTGAACTCGCCGGACATCCAGAGAAACTCGCGGGCGTTGCGCTCAGCCTTCTCGTGCGAGTCGGCGACGTGCACGCGCAGCAGGTAGCCGCGGTTTTCCGGGCCGGGCTGGTAGCCCACACGCCGCGCCGCGTCGTCGTAGAGCGCCCAGATCTTCTGCGTACCCTCGACCGTGGTGTTGAGGCAGACGTAGGGATAGCGGTGCTCCGCCGCCCAGATCACCGTCTCCTTGCTGATCACGCCAGGAATCCAGATGCGCGGGTGCGGCCTCTGCAGCGGCACGGCCCAGGGATTGACGACACGGTTATGGTAATGATTGCCCTCCCAGCGGAAGGGGCCGGGCGTGGTCCAGGCCTTCACGATCAGGTCGTGCGCCTCCTCGAAGCGCTCGCGGTTGTAGGCCGGATTCACGCCGGTGGCGAGCTGCTCCTGGCCGCCGCCGCGCACGAAGCCGGACACCAACCGGCCCTTCGAGATCATATCGATCATCGCCAGCTCTTCGGCCAGGCGCACCGGGTTCTCGGCCAGCGGCAGCGGGTTGCCGAGCGGCACGATCTTCACGCGCTTCGTCACCGCGGCAAGGATCGAGCAGAAGATGTTGGTCTTGGCCTGCATGCAGAACGGCGCGTTGTGGTGCTCGTTCAGCATGATGCCGTCGACGCCCATCTCTTCGGCGTACTGGTACTCTTCGATGCGCTCGTTGTAGAGGCGGCTGCCGTCCTCCGAGTTGAAGTGGCGGTTGGAGAACATCAGCGCCGTGGCGCCGAACTCGCGCCCCGCGTCCTCCGAGTACGTGGACATCGGCTGCTCGGTGAAATACATCAGGTGCATCGCGTTTGTCTCGCTTTCGTTTGACGCCTCCGGCGGTCTTGCGGACGGGGCTGCCGCCCCTCCGCCCACCCCGCTCGGGCTGCGCCCGGTCGCGCCTGACGGCGCAGCGGGCTCTCACTGGTATTCGCACTCGCCTCAGGCGAGGAACTCGCTCACCAGCTTCGCCAATTCCCGCGGCTTCTCCAGATCCACCAGGTGGCCGCAGTCGCGCACGAGTTCGATGCGGGCGTTCGGCAGCGCCTGCGCGTAGAGATCGGCGCACTCGCGCGGCACGATCTGATCGTCGTCGCCCCAGACCAGCAGCGCCGGCGCCTGCACGCCGCCGAGCAGGTGCGGCAGCGTCGGGTTGAACATGTACGGCTTCCAGGCGATGCGGAAGGTCATGTCGCGGTGGATCTCCCACGCCTCAAGCTGGTCCGTCTCCGGGTCCGCGCCGAACAGCGTGTCGAAGAGCGCTTGATCGTGCAGGCCGGCGCGCACGTAGGCGATGTGGTTGTACAGCGCCTGGTCCAGAATCTCGCCCTCGCGCGGCTGGATGCCCATGGCGCCGACCAGCACCAACCGGCGGAAGTCGGCCGGCGCCAGCGAGGCCATTTCGGCTGCGATCCAGCCGCCGAAGCCAAGCCCGACGAGCGCAACGTCCTTCAGGCCGAGCGCTTGGATCGCCCACTGATGCACGGCGGCGATGTCGCGCACGCTGCGCATCCACTGCGGGCGCTCGGATTGACCGTAGCCCGGGTGCTCGGGCACCACGATCGCGCTCGAACCGGCCAGCGCCTGATAGAACTCGGTCCAGCCGGTATTGCCGAGGTCGTGGTGCAGCACGAGCGCGGGCTTACCGTTGCCGCCGCGCAGCACGTGCAGCTTCAGCCCGGCGACTTCGATGAAGTCTTCTGTATGAGCAGCGTTGGCAGGAGCGGTTGTCGTCACCGTCGCCTCCATCGAAGATGGCCGCTCCGCGGCCATGTCGCAGAGAGCGCAGCACCGCCGGCGCACACTCCCTGTTGCGCGCCATTCTGTGCAATCGGTGCGCCCGCGTCAATGCATGGCCGAATCCGCAACAAATTCTGGCATGATGGAAGCAAACCGCAATCGCACGTTGACACGGACGGGCGTTCGTGCTCAATGTGGGGTAGCGGGCCGCGCCGCCCCGAGTGGACGGCGTATCGGGTGCGGCGGCAACTCGCCTGGTTCGCGGGCGCCGACCGCGCTGCCTGACGGAATGAGAGAGGACACACCACCATGAAGCTCGAGATGTTCCACCTCATGCCCTACCGCGAGCTGCCGCAGGACTTCGACGAGCGCTACCGCAGCGTCTGGGTGGACGTGCCCAGCCAGCTGATGGACCCGCTCAAGGTTCACCAGATGTACAACGATACGTTGGACGAGCTGGAGCTGGCGGCGGTCTCTGGCTTCGACGGCGTCTGCGTGAACGAACACCACCAGAACGCCTACGGCTTCATGCCCTCGCCCAACATCATGGCCGCGACGCTGGCGCGCCGCACGCGCGACACCGCGATCATCGTGCTGGGCAACTCGATCGCGCTCTACAACCCGCCGATCCGCGTCGCCGAAGAGTTCGCCATGCTCGACTGCATCAGCGGTGGGCGGCTGGTGGCCGGCTTCCCGGTCGGCTCCAGCATGGATGTGAACTTCGCCTACGGCGCCAACCCGGCGACCTTCCGCGACAAGTACTACGAAGCGGAAGACCTGATCCTCAAGGCGTGGACAAACCCGGAGATCTTCAGCTACGACGGCAAGTACACGCAGTTGCGCTACGTCAACCTCTGGCCGCGGCCGCTGCAGAAGCCGCACCCGCCGATCTGGATTCCGGGCGGCGGCTCGATCGAGACATGGGGCTGGTCGCTGCAGAAGGGTTATCTCTACGCCTATCTGTCGTATGCCGGCTTCAAGCGCGGCAAGATGGTGATGGATGGCTTCTGGAAGAAGGCCGACGAGCTGGGCGTCGAGAAGAACCCGTATCAGGGCGGCTTTTTGCAGCTCGTGGCCGTGGGCGAGACGGAGAGCGAGGTTCAGGACAAGTTCGGCCCGCACGGCGAGTATTTCTACAACAAGATGCTGCACGTCTATCCCGGCTTCGCCGACGCGCCTGGCTACCGCACGATCGACACGATCAAGGCTGGCCTGCTCTCGCAGACCACCCAGTTCGGCGAAGCGCCGCCCAAGATGTCGTGGAAGCAGTTGCTGGAGGCCGGCAACATCGTCGCCGGCACGCCGAAGCAGGTCACCGAGCAGCTTGAGCAGGTGATCAAAGATCTGCACATCGGCCACCTGATGGTCTTGAGCCAGTTCGGCTCGATCCCGCACGACCTGGCGATGGAGAACATCAAGACCACGGCGACGCAAGTGCTGCCGAAGCTGCGCGGCATCTGGGACGGCCAGTGGGAAGACAAGTGGTGGATTCATCCAATGTCCTCGCCGCAGATGCCCGGCCCGCTCCGCTATCAACAGCCGGCCGCGGTCAACGGCGGCCAGCACACTCCCAGCCGCCAACCGGCAGGCGCTCCGGCCGGCGACTAAGGCGCGGCGGCCATCGGCCCTCACCCCCGTCCCCTCTCCCAATCCTGGGCGAGGGGCGATCGTGGGTTGCTGGATCGAGAGGGCGTCGGGTTAACCGTTCCGGCTATGGAACGCCCGACGCGGGATCGTCTCCTTCTCCCAGGATTGGGAGAAGGAGACAGGAGAGGATGAGGGCCGCCGCCTCCATGACAGCCAGCAAACAGGGAGCAACCACAATGACGGAACGCAGCGTTTCGGTGGCGGGCGGCCAGTTCAAGACGGACGTAATCGAAGAGGGCAAGGGCCAGCCCGTGCTATTCCTGCACGGCACCTTCGGACTCGACGCCGACCGCTTTCTCAACCGACTGGGCGATCAGTACCGCGTGGTCGCGCCGCGCCACCCCGGCTACAGCGGCTCGACCGGCTCCGAGCGCCTGCTCGATATCAACGATTTAATCTACTACTACCTCGACTTCCTTGACGCCGAAGGGCTGCGCGATCTGCCGATCGTCGGCCACTCGCTCGGCGCCATGTTCGCGGCCGAACTGGCGGCGGTGCAGCCGGAGCGCTTCTCGAAGCTCGTGCTGATGGACTCGTTCGGTCTGTGGAACCCCGAGTACCCGGTGGCCGACTTCTTCGCGATGATGCCACGTGAGTTGGGTGCCACGCTCTACCACGACCCGGAGTCACCGACGGCGCAGGCCGCCTCGAAGCCGCCGGAAGAGAACGAGGCGTTCATCGCCTACATGCTGGAGCGGGCGAAGTCGCTGGCGACGGCGGCGAAGTATCTCTGGCCGATCCCGAACCGCGGCCTGAACAAGCGGCTGCACCGAATCTCGGCGCCGACCCTTCTCATCTGGGGCGAGAGTGATAAGCTTGTGCCGCCGCGGTACGGACAGGACTTCCAGGCGGGGATCAAGGGCGCCCGGCTCGAACTGATCAAGGATGCCGGGCACCTGCCGCAGGTCGAGCAGCCGGACCAACTCGCCGAAACGGTCCTGTCGTTCCTCGGTCAGAAGTAGGGCGGAAACTTCGAGCCACGCAGGAGGAGAGCGTCATGCCAGAGCGGACAATGAAGGCCGCGGTGTTCCACGGTCCCCAGCAGTCGCTGACGATGGAGCAGATCCAGTACGACAAGCCGATGGCGCACGAGATCGTGGTGCGCACCGCGGCAAGCGGCGTCTGCCACAGCGACCTGCACTTCGTCGATGGCTACTACACGATGCAGACGCCGGCGATCCTCGGCCACGAGGCGGCGGGCATTGTCGAAGAGGTCGGCGAACTGGTCGACTACGTCAAGCCGGGCGACCACGTGATCGCCTGCCTCTCGGTCTTCTGCGGCCAGTGCGACTTCTGCCTCGCCGGCAAACAGCACCTCTGCACGCGCACCGCGGTGATGCGCAAACGCGACGACCCGCCGAAGTACACCTGGAACGGCAACCCGGTGATGCAGTTCGCCAATCTGAGCAGCTACGCCGAGAAGATGCTGCTGCATGAGAACGCCGTGGTGAAGATCGACAACGAGATGCCGCTGGACGCGGCGGCGCTGATCGGCTGCGGCGTCACCACCGGCGTGGGCGCCGCGCTGAACACGGCGCAGGTGGCGCCGGGCTCGACGGTGGCCGTGTTCGGCACCGGCGGCGTCGGCCTCTCGGCGATTCAGGGCGCCCGCATCGCTGGGGCGCGGATGATCATCGCCGTCGATGTCCACGAGCACAAGCTGGCGACGGCGAAGGAGCTGGGCGCGACGCATAGCGTCGACGCGTCATCCACCGACGCCGTGAAGGCGATCCGCGAGATGACGGGCGGCGGCGTGGACTACGCCTTCGAGGCGATCGGCCTGAAGAAAGCCGCCGAGCAGTGCTTCGACTGCATCAAGTCCGGCGGCACGGCGACGATCATCGGCATGATTCCGGTGGGGCAGAAAGTGGAGTTGGACGGCCCGGCCTTCCTGCGCGAGAAAAAGATCCAGGGCAGCAGCATGGGCTCGAACAAGTTCCGCATTCATATGCCGCAGTACATCGAGTTCTACCGCCAGGGGCGGCTGAAGCTGGACGAGATGATCACGCGCCGCGGCAAGCTGGAAGACGTGAACGAGGCGATGCGGGCGATGAAGGCCGGCGAAGTCTCGCGCAGCGTGCTCATCCTCGACGAGGACGCCGTCAAGACCGGCGCGCGGGCGGCCGCTGCCGCGCGGTAGCTCCGATCAAGATCGGTACAGCCGAAACGGCGGTCACACTCAAACGAGTGTGACCGCCGTTTCGGCTCTGTCCTACTGGAGCCGCCCTGTCCGCTCGCGCGGCGCGTAGCGATACCACGCCCGGCCGACAATACTGCGGCGTCCCACAGGGCCATACGTTCGGCTGTCGGTGCTGCGGACGCGGTTGTCGCCAAGCACGATGTACTCGTCGGCGCCGAGTTGCCAGTCGCACGACGGGGTGACGGCAAGGGCCGCGGCCAGCATCGCGCGTTCGGCCTCGCTCGCCGGCGTTGGCAGATACGGCTCGGGGAGCGGACGGCCGTCGAGGCGTACTTCTCCCGCAATCACCTGCACATGTTCGTGTGGCAGCCCAACGATCCGTTTGATAGACTCGGGGTTGTGGGCGCCGCCCGCCCCGGCCCGCACGAGCACGATCTCCCCGCGCCGCGGCCGGCCCAGCCGGTAGGCCAGCCGGCTCACCAGTAGCTGATCGCCGTCGCGCAGCGTGGGCTGCATACTTTGGCCGACGATGGCGACACGCATGCTCGCGAGGAGGTGCAGAGCCACGCGAACGACCCGGCGCAACCCGTCTACGCGCTGGCTGAATCGCACCTCGCTGTCCTTCAAGTCCGTCCCACCCGCTGTTCATGGCTACCACCGCTCTGACCTGGGATGAGAGCGGAGACAGCGCTGGCCGGCAGCGCCGGCACACTGGAGAGAAGGAGCGAACCATGTCTGTTCTGGATCGAGCCCTGCGGTTGGCAGACCGCGTGCGGGCGCCGCGCGCGGCCCACGCCCATTGTGACATCCCCTGCGGCATCTACGATCCGCACATGGCCCAGGTCGCGGCGCTCACCGTCGTGCGCATGGTGCAACTGATCGAAGCGCTGCCCGCCCCCGCCGGCGGCGACAAGGCGGCGATGGACACCTACGGCATGCAGGTCTCTCGCTATACGGCGGTTAAAGAGGAGCACGCGAAGATCTGCGAGCACGAGCTGGTCATCCTCTGGAGCGACTACTTCAAGCCGGAGCACCTGGAGAAGCACGCCAACCTGCACGATGTCTTCTGGAAGGCGACCAGGCTGACCTCAACCGTGAAGCAGGCAGTCAGCATGGACGCGTCGCAGCAACTGCTCGCCTCCTGCCAGCAGATCGCCGAGATCTTCTGGGACACCAAGGGCGTGAAGACCAGGCGCCAGGCGTCCAACCAGGGCGCGGCCGGCGGCGAGTTCGTCTACCCGACGACGTAACCGCGGCGCCAGCACTCCGAACTCAGAGCAGCGCCTCCGCTCTTGCGGCAGAGCGGGGGCGCTGTTTCTTCGCGAACGGAGCGGCGGCGGCCCGCGGGCCCTCACCCCCGTCCCCTCTCCCAATTCTGGGCGAGGGGCGATCCGGCGTTGCTCAGGCGAGAGGGTTTCGGGTTAACCGATTATCGATCGGAACGCACGACCCAGGACCGTCTCCTTCTCCCAGGATTGGGGGCCAGAGCGCAGCGCAACCGTCGGAGACTTCCAACGCAGACGAGAGGATGAGGGCGCGACCGGCGGCGAGGGCGGCACGGAGTTGATCGTCGGGCAGTCGTCGACGACCACGGCAGCGCTCGTCGCCACGGTTGAGTAGGCCCAGGCCGCCTCGCCCGGACGCAGCGTGACGCCGGCGACGTAGCCGCTGCCCGGCTGATATTTCAGCACCCGCTCGGCGCCGCGCACGGTCGCCGTGCCCGTTGCCCAGGGATGGCCGACCATCACCCATTCGCCGGCGCCGATCGGCACGGCGATCACGCACGGACCGCTCGCTCCCAGCGTGGCGCTGCCGCCGCTGGGGAAGTAGGCCCAGTAACCCAGGCCGCCGGTCAACGCCGTTTCGGACGAGATCGATTCGTACTGCGTGTCCTTGAAGCCGAAGGTATAGAGCTTGCCGTAGGCTCCGGAAAGTGTCGTGCCCGCCGGGCCGCCGATCAGGTTCCAGCCGGCGGGATAGTTCACCGTAACGGCGCTGGCCAGCGGGCGCCCCGGTTGCGCGGCTCCGCCGATCAGCGCCAGCACAAGCGCGGCCGAGAACAGGCTTGCGCGTCTCATTTCCTCACTATCGTAGAGAACGCGCCGGAGCGGCGCGTCAATCGTTACGTCGTGTGAGTGCGCGGCGCCCGAGCGGCCGTGCGGGGCACCTAACCCTGACTTCGCTGAAGCGAAGTCTGTCCCTTCCCGAGCCGGGAAAGGGACTTCTGGAGCGCTCCAACCACCATGCGAGGGCAGCGTGGCTGGGGTGTCCTTGCGGGACACGCGATGGGGTTGTCTTCCGCCCGGTCGTATCTCCTCGAAACCCCACCCTTCCTGTATCGGGAAGGGACAGCTTTGCCGCCAGGCAAAGCAGGGTTAGGCGCCCCGCGCTGCCGCGATCGGCCATGCACGCAAAGAAACGCGCCCCGCTCGCCATCCCTTACGGAACGATCTCGCGGGCGTAGTCGATGCCCTTCTGGCTGGTGACGCGCATTACGGCGCCGGCGCGCGAGTCGTCAGTTACCAGATCAATCAGCCCTTGCGCCACCAGCTCGGGTTGGAGCAGTCCCATCTCGCCGGCGAGTGCAGCCACGCGCTCCGGGCCGTCGCGGCGCACCAGCGGTGTGTCGACGAAGCTCGGGCAGATCGCGTTCACGCGGATGTTGGCCTCTTCGTACAGATACTTGAGCGAGCGGCAGAAGTTGACCACGCCGGCCTTCGTCGCGGCATAAACGGGCGATGTCGGCATCGGCCGCAGTCCGCCCATCGAGGCGGTGTTGATGATAACGCCGCCGCGGCCCAGCTCGCGCATCTTGAATACGCCGAGCTGCGTGCCGCGAATCACCGCGGTCAGGTTGATCGCCACCACGCGCTCGAACGCGTCCAGATCGCCGTCTTCATCGAACAGTCCGCCGGCCGGCTCGCCGACGCCGGCGTTGTTGCAGAGCACATCGAGGCGGGTGAACTGCATCTGCGCCTCTTCGAGCAGGTCGCGCACCGCCGCCGCGTCGGTGACATCGACGCGCACGAAGGCCGCCTTCGATCCGGCCGAACGCACCTGTGCCGCCGTCTCTTCGCCGCCGGCCTCGTCCAAATCGGCGATGACTACGGCCCTGGCGCCCTCATTCGCCAGCGCCAGCGCCATCGCCCGGCCGATGCCCGAGCCGGCGCCGGTCACGACGGCGACCGTTCCCCCAATATCCACGCGCTACTCTCCCGGGGCCAGCCGGTCGAGCGGGAGCGGCGTGTTGTTCAGCCGCTCGGCGCGCACGACCAGCCGGTTGTTGTACTCCCCGGCCGCAAACGTGCCGTTGCAGGTAATCAGCGTCACCGACTCCGTAGAGGTCGGCCCGATAATCTGATCGACCGGGGCGTCATTCGCACCGTACACCGCCATCGAGGTCACGTGGTAGGTATAGTCGGTGCCGTCGCCCAGCACGACATCCACTGGATCGCCCGGCTTGAGCTTGTTCAGATCCCAGAAGACCGCCGGTCCGTGGCGGATGTAATCGACGTGCCCGGCGAAGACGGCGTTGTTGCCCCCGCCGAAGCCCGGCCGGCCGCTGAAGTTGTACCAGACCACGTCGTTCCAGCTCGTCGGGTCTTCCATCACGCCGTGGCTGTCGACGCCCTTGACGCTGATCGGCGCATCGACCTTGATACCAGGAATCTTCAGACGTGCGACACCCGCCTGGCTCGGCGCCGGCGTAGGCAGGGCCGGCTCGACAACCCAGGCGGGCTGCGGAGACGGCGTATCGGTCGGCGCGGGCGAGGGCGTGCTGCCTGGCGTGGCCGGCGGCTCGGTTGGCGATGCGCCGGCCGGCGCGGTCACGGTGGCCGCCGCTGCCAGCGGCTGATCGAAGACGACGCCGCGCGCCAGCTTCTTCTGCGTCGGCCCCTGGTTCGCCGCGGTATACGCGCCGAATGCCAGTAACGCGATCGCGGCCACCAGACAGATTGCAGCGGCTGCCCGATACACGCGCGCCGCTCGCGATGCGCCAGGCCTGCCCCAGATCAGCCGCTTCACGCCCTCCGCCACCCGCCTCATTCCATCGTCCTCCGCGTACTCAGCGTCGGCGCGCGATAGCACCGCCGCCAGCCTCAGTGTAGCGTTTTGGCCATGCAGAAGTGCCGGCCGGCGTCACACATGGGGTTGCAACCCGCACCAATGTGTGACCGGCCCCACGCTGCGTATGCGGCGGCTGCAGGCTCTATACGCTGATCGAGGTTGTCGCCGTTGGCACCGGCACGCGGGCGATCAGCCGGCAGCCGTGCTCGTCCGCCGGCTCGATCGCGAGCGTGCCGCCCAGCCGTTCCACGCGCTCGCGCATCGAGATCATGCCGAAGCCGCCGCTCGGCAGCGGCTCCGGCAGGCCAACGCCGTCATCGGTGACGATCAGGCTGGCGGTCTGCGGCTCGAACTGCAGGACGACCGTGACGCGGCCGGCCTGCGCGTGGCGCGCGACATTGCTCAACGCCTCCTGCACCACGCGGAAAAGGGCGTCCTCCTGGTCGTGCGGCAGGCGCCGCTGCAGGCCTTCGACGCAGAAGCTGGCGTCCATGTCCTCGCGGCTGCTGAAGCCAGGCACGTAGCGCTCCAGCGCGTCTACCAGCCCCATTTCGCGCAGCGCGGCGGGGCGCAGCTCCAGGATCAGCATGCGCATCTCGGCGAGCGCGCCACGCGCCAGCTCGCTGAGCCGCACAGCGCGTTCCGCAGCACGGCCGGCGTTGCGCTCGATCAGGCTGGGCAGCGCCTGCGCCATCATCGACATGCTGAACAGCGACTGCGTAACCGAATCGTGCAGATCGCGCGCCAGCCGGTTGCGCTCCTCGGTCACGGCCAGCCGCCGGCTCTGGCTGTAGAGCCGCGCGTGTTCCAGCGCCGTGCCGACCTGCTTCGACAGCCCCTCGATCAGTTGCTCTTCGTCTTCTGTGACGGAGGACGCCTCCGGCGTGGCGAGGATGAGCACGCCCAGGTCATTGCCCTTGGCGCGCAAGGGGATGGCGACGGCGATGCGGAACGGCTGCGTTTCGATCGGCAGCGCCTCAAGGTCGATCCGCGTCAGGCCATCGCGCTGCAACACGCTGGCGACGAACTCCTGCGCCTCCTCCTCCTGGAGCAGCCCCGAAATCTCGGCCGCCGTCTCTTCGTTCAGGCCGTCCACGAGCACGACGTTGAAGCGGCCGGTGTCCTCGTCGCGCAACAGCGCTATGCAGGCGCGCATCTGTGTGTGCGCCTGCAAACGTGCCAGCGCCAGCCGCAGCACTTCATCCGGGTCCAGCGACTGATTCACGGTGCGGGCCACGTCGTAGAGGGCGCTGATCCGCTCGTTGGCGCGCACGCGTTCGGCGAGGAGCTGGTCGCGCTCGCGCGTCTCGGTCTCCAGCGCCCGCGCCATGTTGCGAATCGAGTGCGCCAGCCGGCCTAGCTCATCGTGCCCGTGCTCGGCCAGTTGGACGTTGAAGTCGCCGCGCTCGATGCGCTCGAGCGCTTCATCCAGCCGTTCGATGCGCACGGTGATGCTGCGGCTGGCAAGAAAGGCGAAGAGGATACCGATCGCTGCCGTCAGGCCGACGATCGGCGCAAAGATGAAGCGTGTGCTCAACTCGTGGCGGTTGGCGCCGTTCAGCAGACGCTGCAACTGCTGCTGCTTTGCCGCGACGATGTCGTCGAGGCGGATGCGCAATGCCTCTTCCGCCTGCTGGCCCTCGGTTTGCCAGTGGAACGCGGCGGTGCTGGGAAAGCCTTCGCGGCTGAGGTCGATCTCCTGCTGGGCGAGCGTGCGGAACTGGTTTTCAAGGCCGCTGACCGACGCGGCGGCATCGCGATCGGCGCCGGAGCTCTGGCCGGCGGCAAGCTGCGCCGCGGCGGCAGCAAAGCTGTCGTGGCCGCTGGTGAACTTTTGCAGATAGGTTGCATCACCGGTGATCAGGTAACCCTGCACGCCCGCGTTCTCGGTGCTGAGCGCGTCCTTCATCGCGCCCACCGTCTGCTGGTCGGCGCGCACTACCACCACCGCCTGGCTGAGCGCGTCGGTGGTCAGCCGAATGATGACGCTCGCAGCGAGACCGACGATGATCACCACGGCGGCGCCGACGCCGAACATCAGGCGCACGCGCTGCGCCAGCGTCAGCCGGTGAATCCACTTCGGCACAAACGGCCAGCGCAGGGTATGTGCGTCGTCGTGGCCGCCGCCGCGCATCAGCGCCCTCCCAGCATGGCGTTGATCTGCGGCGTCAGGGCGTTGATGACCGTACGCGGATCGGCCCCATCGGCAAAGATCGGCTTCACGCCGGCGTTGACCGCGTCGAAGATCGCCAGATAGCCGTGGAACTGCGCGTCTTTGCGCCCGCGCTCCGTTTCGCTCAGGAACACCCGTCCAACCGCGGGCGAGAGGTTGCCAGGGCCGTCGGACGTACCGGGCGAGGCGGCGCGCACCGCGGCCGGCACGCCCTCGTGCAGGAAGAGATTGCTGTTGCCGACGGAGCGCCGGCTCGGCACGACCAGGCCGGACTCGGTGAAGATCGCCTCGCCCTTGGTGCTCAGCAGCCACTTGAGGAAGGTCCACGCTTGCTGCGGATGGCGGGAACGGGCGGCGATCACGTAACCGGCGCCACCGGCGTAGTTCACCGCTTCGACGGAGCGCGGCAGCGGCGCCGCGGCCCAGTGCAGCCCCGCCGAACCGGCGAACAGCGGCACCAGCGCATGATTGCCGAAGGCCATCGCCAGCTTGCCCGAGACGAACAGCCGGCCGATCTGCTCGGAAGACGTCAGATCGCCGTACGGCGGCGTGACGTGATCCACGTAGATCAGGTCGTGCAGATACTGCAACGCACCAAGCGCGGCCTGGCTGTCGAGCGTGAGCCGCGTCGGCGTCACGGGGTCATCGTAGAGATCGCCGCCGTTCTGCCAGACCCAGAGCTTCCACCAGGTGTCCGGCTCGAAGGCGAAGCCGTAGCGCCCGCCGGCGTCGCTGCTGCTGAGCGCCAGTGCGTCGCGGCGCAGATCGTCCCACGTCCAGCCATCCTGCGGATAGGGCAGGTGCGCCGCGTCGAACAGGTCCTTGTTGTAGAAAATGACTTTGGTGTCGTTGTCGCGCGGCAGTCCGTAGAGATCGCCCTGATAGCGGAAGCCATCCACGATCTGCGGGTAGAAGTCGCTCAGATCGTAGCGCTCGGCGTTGATGAACGGCGCCAGGTCGGCGGCGTAGCCCGACTCGGCGTACGGTGGGACATCGGAGAGAAAGGCGACGTCAGGCGGATCGCCTTCAGCGTCCCACTGCTTGATGCGCGCAACGTAGTCGCCGTACGCCGCCCAACGCGTCTCGACGTGGATTTCAGGATGCTCCGCCTGGAACAGCTCGACAATGCGCTCATTGATCGAACGCTCCTGCGGATCGCCCCAGAACGACCAACTGATGGTCGTCACGCCGGCGGGAGTGGGTGAGGCCGCCAGCGGGACGGCACGCGGCTGCGAGCCGCCGCACGCGGTCAGCAGCCCGAGCAGAGGAATGACCAACAACCAACGGACGCCCATGAATGCCACGCCGGGGCGCAGCGGCGCCCTGCCAGGTGTACAAATTCCGTACAAACCAAGGCTATCGGCCCGCGCGCCGCAACGGTGCGTACCCAGGTATCGACCGAACGCGGACATAGGTATTGACCGGGTACTGTCCGGGCACTGACCGGCTGCCCGCCGGGTGTCGGCGGCCGCGCCCTGCGCCCATAATAGACGCGCCGTGCGCCGCGCGGGCCGATGATTTCGCTGAGAACTGCGAAGGTTGCCGCATGAAATGGGTAACGCGTCAGAACGTCAAGGTTGACCGCGTCGCCTGTCCCTGGCTGATCGCCCGCTTCATCGACGGCGACGCCGAGTTCGGCTTTGTCCCGGCGGAGCAGGTGCTCGCGATTGCCGAGCGCGAGCAGGCGCAGTCGTTCGACGCGCCAGGCGCCCGCTATACGCACCGCGACGGCAAGTGCAGTTTCGAGGTTCTGATCGAGGAGTTCAGCCTGGTCGCGCCGGGCCTCGACCGGCTGACGCAGATCGTGCACGCCGCGGACATTGCCGAGGACCTCGGCAGCGTGCCGGAAGGCGCCGGACTGAGGGCGATCGCGGAGGGCTTCGCGCTCGACGTGGAGAGCGATGTGGAACGCCAGCACCTGCAGTGGCCCCTGTACGACGCCCTGCTCGCCTGGTGCGCCCGGCAGGAGGCAGGCGATGACGCGGAGCGCTGATCGATCCGCGCGATCTCACGAGACGCCGCCGGTGTAGTACCTTGTACGGGCGCCCTTCGCGCCGGAGAACGTCCCGCCATGCCCACTGCACCAGTGAACGGTATCTCGTTGTATTACGAAGAACACGGCGCCGGCACGCCGCTGCTGCTGATCATGGGCTTCGCCGCCAACACGACCGCGTGGGAGCCGCTGCTGCCGGCGCTCAGCAGCCGCTGCCGCGTGATCGCTTTCGACAACCGCGGGGCAGGCCGCAGTGCTGCGCCGGAAGCCGCCTACACGATGGCGGAATTGGCCGACGACGCGCTCGGCCTGCTGGCGCATCTGGGCATCGAGCGGGCGCACGTCTACGGCATCAGCATGGGCGGCATGATCGCGCAGCACGTGGCCCTGCGCGCACCGCGGCGAGTGCTCTCGGTCATCCTCGGCTGCACGACGCCGGGCGGTCCGCAGGCGACGCCCGCACCCGACCCGATCGTCGCCGCGCTGCTCAAGGCCTCGACGGCCCCGATCGAGGAGGCGTTCGACCTGACCGTACCGATCATGTACAGCGACGCGTTCGCTGCCGCGCACCGTGCGGAGCTATGGGAGCGAGCGCTGCGCAACGCGCCGTTGCGCGCGAGCGAAGCGGGGATCAAGGGCCAGATGGCGGCGATCGTCGGCCACGATACGTTCGCACGGCTTTCTGAGATCGCCAAGCCAGCGCTGGTGCTGCACGGCGACGCGGATGAGCTGGTGCCGACGGTCAACGGCCGCCTGCTGGCCGAGGGGATTCCGGGCGCGCGGCTTGTGCTCTACTCCGGCGCCCGGCACGGCTTCCATGTGGAATTTGCGGCCCGGTCGGCGTCAGACACGCTCGCCTTCCTGGATTCGGTGCCGGCGGCCGCGCCCGCGTAGCCGCATTGCCGCGAGGTTGACGGTGCCACGTTTCCCGCGACGTTGGAGTGCCCGCGGCGGGTGCCGGGCGGCGACGGTGTCCGTGCGCTCGCTGCTGCGGCCGCTGCTGCTTGCGATCCTGATCGTCGCGCTGATGGCGGGCGCGGGCGAGGCTACGGGCTTTCTCCGCCACGCCGCGTTGGCGCCGAACGCCGCCGATACGGAACTGACGGCGATCCACGCGGCGCTGGCCGACCTTCAGCACGAGTATTTCCGGCCGATCGACGCCGATGCTGCCTTGAGCGGCGCCTGGGACGGCGCCATCGCGGCGGCAAAGCCGGCCGGAACGCGCGTGTCTGCCGTGGCGCGGCCGCAACTGACCGGCGACTCTGCGACGGCCCGAACAGCCTTCGACGCCGCCTTTCGCGCGCTGAACGCGGCGACGGCCGGCAGCGTGAGCGCGCCGACGCTCGGGCATGCGGCGATCGCCGCGCTGGCATCGTCGGTGCATGAGAACCATACGTATTTCATCGACCCGGACCGCTGGCAGCATCGCGGCGACACGGTCAGTTCCTACGCTGGCATCGGCGTCACCGTCAACGAACGGCCCGACGGCATCTACGTCGGTGAGGTGTTCGAGGACTCGCCCGCGGCGCACGCCGGCATTCATCCCGGCGACCGCTTCCTCAAGGTGGACGATGCGGCAGTGGCCGATCTGAAACTCGACCAGCTCGTGAACCGGCTGCGCGGTCCGGCCGGCACGGGGGTCAGCGTGACGGTGCAGCGCGGCGCCGGCAGCGTGCAGGTGGCGATCACGCGCGCCACGATCAGCATCATCGCCTTTGAAAGCCGCATCCTCGACGGCGGCGTGGGCTATCTGCGGCTGCGCAGCTTCCCGCCGGCCGGCTCGAAGCTGCCCGACGGCCGCACGGTCGCACAAGCGCTCGATCTGGCGCTGGACGGCTTCGATCGCGCCGGCGTGACCTCGTGGGTGCTGGACCTGCGCGGCAACGGCGGCGGCTACCTGGACGGCATGAACGAGATCGCCAGCCGCTTTCTGCCATCTGGCTCGCCCCTGCTGGTGAGCCACACCCAGGGCGGCGACTCGGTGACACGGGCGGGCAGCGGCCAGCACACGCCGACACGGCCGCTCGCGGTGCTGATCAACGCCGGCTCGGCCTCTGCGTCAGAGATCCTGACCTCCGCCTTGCAGGAGAGCGGCCGCGCGGTCGTGGTGGGGGAGAAGAGCGCAGGCGTGGCAAACGCCGCCAATCTCGACGCCTTGCCCGACGGCGGCGGCCTCTCCGTCACGGCGGTGCAGTCGCTCACCGGCGTGAAGCGCCGGCCCCTCGACGGCCAGGGCGTGACGCCGGACTCGGCACTGGCCGCCAACCCCGACGATGTGACGACCGGCCGCGACAGCCAGCTTGAGCGGGCGGAGAACCTGCTGCGTGCGGCCGTGGCGCAGGCCGGCCCCTGAGTGGCGAGCGTGCAACAGCGCCGCGGCGAGGATCAGAGCAGCGCGAGCTGGCGCGGCTCCTCGCGCGGCGCTGCGTAGCGCTCACCCAGTCCGTGCGCGTCCTTGTACCGGCTCGCCCGCTCGGCCACGCGCCGTGTATAGGCCTCGGTCGCGTATTTGCCGCGATAGAGGCGGGCGTAGCCGTCCAGCAGATCAGGAAAGCTGGCCCTCAGGAAGTCGAGGTAGTGCGTTCGCACACCCGCGTCTAAATGCAGCAGGCCCGTCCAGAGAAAGCAGGCGCCGTGCTCGACCGCGGCCTGGACCGTCGCGCTGACGTGCGCTTCGTCGGCCGTGATGCCGGGCAGCAGCGGCGCCATCATTACACCCGCGCGGATGCCCCTTGCCGCAAGTCGCTCCACAACCTTCAGCCGCTGAGCGGGCGGCGGCGTGCCCGGCTCGGTCAGCCTCGCGGCCTCGACGTCCACGGTCGGCACACTGATACAGACCGTGGCGTGGCCCCGCGCCGCCAGCGCCTCCAGCACGTCGGCGTCGCGCAGCACGAGCGTCCCCTTCGTCACGATCGCGACCGGCGTGCGGAAGGCGTGGGCGGCCTCAAGACAGCCGCGAGAGAGCCGGTAGCGGCCCTCGATCGGTTGATACGGGTCGGTGGCCGTGCCCAGCGAGATCGACTCGCGCCGCCAGGACCGCGCCGACAGCTCGCGGCGCAGCACCGCGGCGATGTTGGTCTTGGCAAACAGCGCTGAACTGAAGCCGGCATCGCTGTTCACGCTCAGATAGCGGTGCGTGGCGCGGGCGTAGCAGTAATGGCAGCCGTGGGCGCAGCCGCGATACGGGTTCAGGCTCCACTTGAACGGCATGCCCTGCACCCGGTTCAGCGCCGAGCGGCAGGCAATTTCCTGCACTGAGACGCGAGCCAATCGCCGGCCTCCCTCCGCGAGAGATGAAGCGATCGTCTCAGTAGAACATCTGTGCTGTCAAACGGTTATGTCGCCCGTCGCTTCGGCTGCGTTTCGCCGTTCGAACTCGATCAGCCAGCGCTTCATCGCAAGCCCGCCCCCATACCCCGTGAGTGAGCCGTCGCTGCCGATCAGCCGGTGACAGGGCACGATTACGGGCAGCGGATTCGAGCCGTTGGCGTGGCCGACCGCCCGCGCCGCCGCGGGCCGGCCGATCGCGGCTGCCACGGCGCCGTACGCGCGCGTCTCTCCGTACGGCACGGCGAACACCGCCTGCCACACGCGGCGTTGAAAGGCGGTGCCGCGCGGCGCCAGCGGCACGGTGAACACGCGCAGCCCGCCGGCGAAGTATGCTGCCAACTCCTCGGCCGTTTGCAGAGTGCATGTCGTGGCGCGCGCGGAGGGACTGCCGTGAGCGTTCGCTGGTGCATGCTGTCGCCGCCAGAAGGCTTCCTGGCCGGGCAGCGAGAGTGCCACAACGCCGGCGGCGCTGCTTGCGATGAGCATCGTGCCGAGCGGTGTGTTGACCTCGCCAAAGGCCAGCGGCTCCTCACCGGCGCCGCTCACAGCTTCATCACGATCAGCTCGCGCCGCAGCCCGGCCGCCGACACCTCGACCCGCACGTAGGTCACGCGAACTTTCAGCTTCTGGCCTTTTTCCGTGGTCAGGAAGAACTCGTCGCGCGGCTCGAAGCGGTAGTCGGTCTCCAGGGTGAAGAAGTGGGCCATCTTCTGATTGGTGAAGGGGTCGGCTTCGTAGATCTCGGTCTTCACACATCATGCCTCTGAGAACGTTCGCGCACGCGCATGGTAACGTGCCGCAGGTGACGCGGGTCTCTACTCCCGACGCTCTCCCCGGCGCCGGCGCTCGCGCGGCGGCCAGAGCGTGCGGTATGACTCGCCGGCGATCGCGTCGCGTACTTCCTTCGTGTCCAGCTGCGTCAGCCGCTGCAACAGCCCCTCGCACTCCTCACGGCCGCGCTCCTGGGCGGCGGCGCGGCAACGCTCAACAATGCGGCTCCAGACGCCGGACTCGACCAGGCTGTCGAGGCCCAGCGGCCACTGGATGAAGAGGAAACGTTCCGGCTCGCCCAGATCCGGCCGCAGCCGGCGTAGCTGCGCGAAGCGTTCCTTCGGCGTACGCACCGGGGGCACGACGCGAAACAGCGGCCCGCTGCCCGTACCCTCGCGTGTGTCGAACAGCACGCGCGGCGCCAGATGCTTAAAACCGAGCACCAGCACATCGCAGCGGGCGATCGCATCGCGGGCGCCGTCAAGGTCGAGGCGCAGGCCGTCCTCAGCGCGCACGCACGGGCTCCCCTCCGCCCGGCAGACCCTCGGCCAGGAACTCGGCCAGGTGCTGCACGCGCACGCGGCTCTTGCGGGCGTGCAGGACGCCGCGCAGGTGCAAAATGCAGCCAGGGTTGTCGGCCACCACGATCGGCGCCCCCGTCGCCTCGATGTGCGTCAGCTTACGCGCCGCGATCCGCCGTGCCGCTTCGGGATGCTCGAACGAGGCGCTGCCGCCGAAGCCGCAGCAGACGCTCGGTTCCTCCATCTCGACCAACTCCGCGCCCGCGACCCCGCAGAGCAGCCGCCGGCCCTCGGCGCTCAGCCCAAGGCAGTTGAAGGACTGGCACGAGTCGTGATAGGTCGCCCGTCGCGGCGCGGCGGCGAGGGCGCCGGCCGGCAACTGCGCGATATCGTGCAGGAAATGCGTGAGGTCGAGCACGCGGCCGGCCAGCGCCGCGGCTTGCGTTGCGGCCTCGGGCTGATCGCCCAGCAGGTGTGTGTAGTCCTGCGTGATCGCCACGGCGCAGCTTGTCGAGGAACTGACGATCCAATCCACGCGCGTCCCGCCGAGGGCGCGGACGGTGTCCTGCGCCATCGTCGCGGCGCGCTCGCGTTCGCCGGCGTTCGCCGCGGGCAGGCCGCAGCAGCCTTGCGCCGGCGGGAAGACAACCTCGCAGCCGCAGGCCTGCAACAGCCGCACCACGGCCTCGCCCATCGCCGGATAGAAGCGGTCGGTGATGCAGCCGGGGAAGTAGCCCACGCGCAGCCCGGACGCGGCCGAGCCGGCGATCGGCGCCTGCCGCGGCGCCAGCACCCCGCCTTCGCGCTCGCGCCGCGTAAGGCGCGCCCGGAACGGCTTCGCTGGCAGCGCCGGCAGATGCCGCCAGCTCGACCCCGGCAGCCCCGGCCCGGCGATGAAGCCGCCGCCCTTGCTCAGCGGCTTTTGCAAGACGCTGCCCAGCGCGGTCAGCGCGCCGTGCCCGCCAGGATTTTCGAGCATACTGGCGCCGAGCCGCTTCGCCAGCGGCGGCTTCCCGCGCTTCGCCGCCTGCTCGCGTACGCCGATAATCAGGCGCGGCAGCGGGATGCTGACGGGGCAGACCGTCTCGCAGGCGTTGCAGGAGAAGCAGAGGCTCTGCGGCCCGGACGCGGCTTCGACGCCGTGATGCCAGGGCGTCAGCACGAGGCCGATCGGTCCGTTGTAGATGTGGCCGAAGGCGTGGCCGCCGACGACGCTGAACGGCGGGCAGACGTTCGAGCAGGCCGCGCAGCGGATACAGCGCAGCGCCTCGCGAAAGGCCGGATCGGCGCGCATCCGTGTGCGGCCGTTGTCCAGCAGCACGATGTGCACCTCTTTCGGTCCGTGCACGCCGACGGTGAGCGAGAGTTCGATGTCGCCGGTGCGGCTGGGGCCGGTGATGAAGTTGACGTAGCTCGACTGCTTCTGGCCGCTCGCCGCTTTGGACAGGATTTTGAGCACGGCCGTGGCGTCTTCGAGCGTGCCGACGATCTTCTCGATGCCAAGCACCGCGACGTGCACCGGCGGCAGCGTGGTACTGAGCTGGTGGTTGCCCTCGTTGCTGACCAGCACCAGCGTGCCGCTTTCGGCGATGGCGACGTTGCAGCCGGAGATGCCCATGTCAGCGTCGATGAACTGCTGCCGCAACTCTTCGCGCGCGACCCGCACCATCGCGGGGATGTCGTCCGGCGGTACGAACCGGCCCGTGACGCGTGTAAACAGCGCAGCCACGTCTTCGCGCCGTTTGTGGATGGCCGGCGCCAGCAGGTGCGAGGGCGTTTCGTGCGCGAGCTGGATGATCCACTCGCCCAAATCGGTTTCGACCGCCTCGATGCCGAGCCCTTCGAGGTAGGCGTTGAGCTCGATCTCCTCGGTCGCCATCGACTTGCCCTTGACGGCAAGCCGCACGCCGTGCTGCTGCGCGATCTCGCCGATGATGCGCCGCGCCTCGGCCGCGTCGGCAGCAAGATGCACGACGGCGCCAGCCCGCTCAGCTTCGTAGGTGAACTGCTCGACCAGCTCGGGCAGCCGATCGATGGCGTCCTGGCGCACGCGTGTGGCGCTGGCGCGCAGCGTCTGCCAGTCGGCCTCGCGGAAGGCGGCGGCGCGGCGCTCGCGGAACACGCGCAGCGAGCGGTCAAGCGCCACGGGCAGCGTCTCGGAGGCGAGCGCTTCCTTCAACCGTTGCCGAAACGGCGCGCGTGCGCCCGACATGGCCGCCCCCGAAGCGAATGCGCACGCCGATCATCGGGGCTGGCCGGGGGCGGGTCAAGCAGGGCGGGCGCGATCGGTCGGGTGCCCAGGGGTATGTTGTCCGCGCCCGGCGCCGCGCCGCTTTTGCATCGCTCCGCGGTTGCACCGCTGCCGCTCGCGCGGTTCTCTGGTCAGCCCTTCACGGATCCGGCGGTGAGGCCGGCGACGTAGTTCTCCACGAAGAACGAGTAGGCGATCGCCACCGGCACCGAGCCGATCAGGGCCGCGGCCATCAGCGAGCCCCAGAAGAAGACGTCGCCCCTGATCAGCTCGCTGACCGCGCCGACCGGCAGCGTCTTCATCTTCGTCGTCGACATGAAGATCAGTGAGTAGAGGAACTCGTTCCACGAGAGCGTGAAGGAGAAGATGCCCGCCGAGAGGATGCCGGGCATCGCCAGCGGCAGCACGATGCGCGTCATCGCCTGCCAGCGGCTGGCGCCGTCGATCATCGCCGACTCTTCCAGCTCGCGCGGAATCGAGCGGAAATAGCCCATCAGCAGCCAGGAGCCGAAGGGGATGAGGAACGTGGGATAGGTCAAAATCAGCGCCCAGTAGCTGTTGCCCAGGTGCAGGTTGTTCACCACCTGCGAAAGCGGCAGGAAGAGCAGCGTGGGCGGCACGAGATAGGCCAGAAACAGGCCGAGGCCCATGCTGCTCGCGCCGCGGAAGCGCAACCGCGCCAGCGCATAGCCGGCACAGATGCTGGCGGACAGCGACAGCGCCGTGGAGCAGACGGCCACGAAGGTCGTGTTCCAGGTCCAGCGCAGGAACTGCGTGTCCTCGATCAGATGCGTGTAGTTCTTCAGCGTCAGGTGATGCGGATAGAACGGATTGAGCTTTGTATTGAGCAGGTCCTTGTCCGGGCGAATCGAGACGATCGCCATCCAGTAGAACGGGAAGAGCAGCACCAGGGCGAACAGGATCAGGCAGGCGTAGATCAGCACGTGCGAACTGATGCGGGCGCGGCGCGTCTGCACGATTTGCGGCCCGCTGGCCCGGGGCTCGGCCTTCACGGTGACTGTTGCCATCGAATTCAACTCTCTTTGCGCGGCTGGACGATGGCCGGCGCCCCGTCGCGCGGCGCGGGGATGGGCTTAGCTCGCATCGCCGTCAGTCGCCGCGCCGGATGTACCAGAGCAGGACGCCGGCCATGATCGCCAGCACCGGCAGCATGAACAGCGCGATCGCCGCGCCCTCGCCGATCGCGTTCGAGGAGAGACCGCGCTGATAGGCAAGCGTGCCGAATACCTGCGTGCTGTTAAACGGTCCGCCCTTGGTCAGCACGTAGATCAGTTGGAAATCGGAGAACGTCGAGATCACCGAGAAGAGGATCACGATCAGCGTGACGACGCGGATGCTCGGCAGCGTGACGAAGCGGAAGCGCTGCAGCGGCCCGGCGCCGTCGATCGACGCGGCCTCGTAGAGGTCGGCCGACACTGTTTGCAGGCCGGCGAGAATCGAGATCGCGAAGAACGGCACGCCCCGCCAGGTATTGGCGATGACGAGGCTCGTCATCGCCAGGCGCGGCGTGCCCAGCCAGCTGATCCGTTGCTGCACCAGATGCAGGTGCTGCGCCGCCCAGGTCAGCGGGCTGAGGGTCGAATCGAACAGCATCAGCCAGGCGATGGCGCTGAGCGCCGTCGGCACGATCCACGGCAGCAGAAAGATGGCGCGAAACCCTTTGCGGAAGCGGAACTGCTGATTCATCACCAGCGCCAGCGCCATACCGAGCGCCAGCTTGAAGATGAGCGTGACGAAGGTATAGATGAACGTGTTGCGCACGGTCATGCGGAAGATCGCGTCGTCGAGCAGCCGGCGGTAGTTGTCCAGGCCGACCCAGTGCCCCAGGTGGCCGACCGAGGCGTTCGAGAACGCCAGGTAGACGCCCTGGATGAAGGGATACACCATGAAGACGGCGAGGATGGCGAGCGTCGGCAGCAGCAGCAGCCAGCCGAACGCCGCCTCGCCCTGCAGCCACGCCTTCAACAACCCGCCCGGCCGTCGCGCGCCCGGCAGCGGCACGGCTCGCTCAATCGGTTGTTGCGCTGTGCTCACGCTGGCATCCTTTGCGGGCGAAGGGCGGAGGGCGTAGGGCGTAGAATCGGAGTCCCGGAGGTGGGTGCCACACCATGCGCCGCGGCCATCGGGCGGCACACCATGCGCCGTCCGCGCAACTCCACCCTGCGCCCTCCGCCCCACGCCCCACACCCTACAGGCTGTACGTCTTCTTGATCTGATCCGCAGCGTCCTGCACGGCTTGCTTCGCGTTGCCGTTCTGGACGGCCTTGGCGTACATATCCACGATGATGTAGTCGGACATTGAGCGGGCGGGAGCCGGGCCGGGCGGCGCCGCGAAGCCGGGGAAGCGGCCGAACTTCGCGTTGTCCAGATACGCCTTCAGCTTCGGGTCGGAGGTATACATCGGGTCGTCCAGGAATTTGGTCTTGGTCGGCGCGACCTGGTAGCCCTGCTGCGCCTGCAGCCACTTCAGAAAGACCGCATCGGAGTAGAAGTATTTGACGAACTCCTTCGCCGCGGCCTGGTTCTTCGAATACTTCATGATCGCGATGTTGTTGCCGCCGTAGTTGCCCCAGCGGCCGGTCGGTCCCTGCGGGTTGATCGCGTGGTTCATGTCTTTGGCCAGATCGGGGTTGTCCTTCAGCGCCGCGAGGTAGATGGAGGAACCGTTGTTCGTCACCGCGATCTGGTCGGCCAAAAACGCCTTGTTGTTGCTGCTGTCGTCCCACGACAGGCCGGTCTCGTCGAAGCCATCCTTCCAGGCCTGCACGAATTTCTGTAGCGCATCGATGAACTGCTGGTTGTTGAAGCCGGGCGACTTCAGATCGGTTGAGATCTCCTGGCCGCCGTTGCTGTACATGTAGGGATAGACGAAGGAGATCGGGTCGCCGAGGCTGTGGCCGAGCGCCTGGCCGATCGGCTTGCCCTGCTTTTTCAGCTCCTTGCCCGCCTTGAACAGATCGTCCCAGGTGTCGGGGAAGGTGTCGAAGCCCGCCTTCTTCAAATACGAGATGCGGTACGCGAAGGCGTTGGTCGCCGTCCCTTCCGGCACGCCCATGTACTTGCCGTTCACGAAGGCCAGCGTCTTGGCCGCGTCGGTGAAGCCGCCCCAGCGCTGCTCCAGCTCCGACGCGATGTCGGTGACATCGACGAGGTTGTCCGCATACAGCGCCGGCCAGAACCAGAAGAACTGCATCACATCCGGGCCGCTGCCCGACTGGATGTTGGCGGCGATCTTCGGCTGCAGGTCGGGCCAATTGGTCGCGTCGTAGCTGGTCTCGACGCCGTTCTGCTTGCCCCAGTCGCTCAGCGTCTGCTTGAAAAAGTCTTCGCCCGCCGGCACAAAGTACGTGCCGCCGAGGAAGGAAACCTTGCTGCCCTTGAGCACCACGGGCGCCGAGGTCGCGGCCGCGGCCGCCGGGCTCGCGCCGGCCGCGGCGCTGGTGGCGCCGCTCGCTGCCGGGGCCGATGCGGCCGCCGGCGGCTTCGTGGCGGAACCGGCGCTGTTCGATGCCGTGTTCTTGTTCGAGCTGTTGTTGTTGCTGCTGCAGCCGGCCAGCACCAGCCCGGCAAACGCCGCGGCCCCGCCCGCGCCGCGCATGAAGTCACGCCGATTCAGCCGGCGCGCGACCCAGCGCTCGCCCCTGGATAGATCGTTGCCCGCGTCTTCGGCCATGGTCTCGCCTCCGCATACCCAGATTTGAGCAGGAACGCCACAACAGGCAGATGCTAGCAACGCCGGGGCTCAGGGGCAACGCGCCAGCCGGCGCCTCCCGCGGCCGCGGGGTAACTGCTGGCGGCGGCCGATGCTGTGGCGCACGCAGGGCGCCGACTACGGAACGACGCGAATCGTGCCGCTGAGTTGAGGGTTGGCCGCGTCGTGCCAGTCGTGCAGGCCGGCCGCGGTGACGGTCACCGCCGCCGACGCGCCCGGCGCGATCACGCCCGCGTCGAACAACCCCGCTTCGACCGATACCGGATGGTGCGGCGCCGTGTCCGCGTTGACGAAGCTGACGGAGCGGCCCGCCTGCACGGTCACGGTATCTGGTGTCGCGCCGCGCGCGGAGAGCACGATCTGCCCCGGCGTGCCCGGCCGGGCGACGACGGTGGTCGAAGGCGAGGCCGCGGCAGCGCGCGGCGGGAGCGCGGTTGCGGGGCGAGAGACCGCCGTGGGCGGGTGGGCGATCGTACTCGGCGCGGCCGCATGATTGTTGCTGGACTTGCAGGCTCCGAGCAGAAGCGTGCCGGCGAGCGCACCAAGCGTCGTACAGACACACAGCGCCCAACGGCCGCGGGTGCGAGGCATCAAAGTTCGCTCAACGGGCGGCGGCCGGCGAAACCGCTCTCCAGATCGTGCCAGAAGGCGATCTCTGGCTCGCCGAGCCGGTAGCAGAGCAAGACCTCCTCGCCGCGCCGCAGGCAGGGGAAATCGATCAGCCCGGTGGCCACATCCTTGATCTGCACTCCCAGATCGTTGATGCGCTCCAGCAGGCGCGCCGCCTGGCGCACCGGGTCGTCCGGCCGCGAGGCGCCGTGACCGTTCGCCGAGGAACGCGTTCCTGGAGCCGCAACGCCCGCCACGGCGCCGGTCTGCGCCTGGCGCGCCAACGCCTGCTGCAGCTCCTCCAGCAGCGCGATCACCTCCGGCAGCGCAGCCCGCGCCTCGTCGACGGTCCAGTAGCGCGGCATGCGTTCCTCGTCTCAGCGCTTCAGCTCGCGGCCGGCTCGCGGCTGCGGAAGAGCCGGTAGTCGATCGTGGGAAAGACCTTGTCCAGCTCCCACAGCTCTTCAGCCAGCGTACACCCCGCCGGGCCCGGCTCACCGCTCTCGGCGGCCAGCGCCAGCCGATTGAAGCGGTCGACATGGCTCTCAAAGCGCTCGATCGCGTACTCGCGCGCCTGGCCCGTGGTGACGAGGAACGGCCAGTCGCTCGATTCCAGCAGCAGCAGCTCGCGGGCGCACTGATTGAGCACGATCGCGAGCGCGCCGTCGGCCGCCGGATGCTGCTCTACCAGCCGCTCCATGCGCCGCTCGCCCGCGTGGATGATCGGCCACATCCACTCCGTGTCGGCGTTCAGCCAGGTGAAGTGGTTGCCCGCTTGGCCCCAGGAGCTTTCCGGCAGTGCCAGCACATCTTCCGGCGGGTGCGCGCCAACCCAATCGCCGGCCGCGGAAACCGCAACGCGGCTGCGCTGGCTGAGCCGTTCGAGTACGCCCCCCAGCCACTGCACGCCCTCGAACCACCAGTGGCCGAACAGCTCTGTATCATACGCCGAGGCGATGATGCCGCGCCCGCCGGACCGCGCCGCGTAGCCGTCCAGTTCAGACTCGACCAACTGCGCGAAGTGGTCGGCGTGCGAGCCCGTGCGCTCGAAGGCGACGGCAGGGTTCCACAGATCCTTCTCGCCGAGATCGACATCGGGGCCGGTGACGCGCCAGTAGTGCAGGCCGGAGACGCCGTCGCGCTTGTGGAACTCGCGGTAGTCGAAGTCGCCGGGATAGCCATGCGCTGCCGACCAGACCTGCAAGCCCGTGCGGCTGTTGCGGCCGAGCACGGCCACATCTGGTGTCTCAACCCAGTAGGGCAGGAACGTGGTGCGGGCGCGCGCCGGCAGATAGTCGGGCACCGGCACCACGTAGCGCCGTGGCACGCTGCCGTAGGGGCCGACCGCGTCGCCCTGCGCCTTGCCCACCGGTGCGCCGCCTTCGAGCGTGTGCGTCTCGACGAAAAACAGCTTGAGGCCGCTCTCCGCCATGAAGGCCTGGATGCCGGGTTTCACGTACCGCTGCCCGCCAAGCTCGGCCATGAACGAGGGGCGGTAGGCGCATTCGGGCAGCCAGCAGGTGCGCGCCTCGCGGCCGAAATGGCGGCGATACGACTGCGCTCCGACGGCGAACTGGGCGCTGATCGTGGAGTCGCGCTCCATCAACGGCAGGTAGCCGTGCGTGGCGGCGCTGGTGGCAATTTCGAGCAACCCGGCGTCCTGCAGCTCTTTGAAGCCGGTGAGCACGTTGCCGCCCAGCTCCTCATACAGCGCAAGCAGGCGCTCGTACTGGCCGCGATACCACCGCGCCGCCGCGAGGCGCCGGTCCTCGCCGGCCCGCTCGAAGCGGGCCACGTCGGCAGTCGCGCGCGCGCGCTTCTCTTCCATGAAGTCGCGCAGATTGGCGCGCACCGTGCCGTCTGCAAGCTGCTCGGCAAGGATGGGCGTAATGCCGATCGTGAGGTTGAAGCGCACGCCGCGCCGTTGCAGGCCGCGCAGCACGTCGAGCAGCGGCAGATAGGTTTCCGATGCCGCCTCGTGCAACCACTCCTCGCCGTGCGGCCAGCGGCCAGCGCGGCGGCAGTAGGGCAGATGGCTGTGCAGGACGAAGGAGAAGGCGCCGATCGGTTCTGCAGTCATGCTGCTCCCGTCCAGTCGTCAGACGCCCTGGACGGGCGAGGATCGCAGCGATCGTACGGTCTCGCCGCTTTCCACCCAGGGGCCGGAAAAGTCCTCTCCGCGTGCGTTTGGCGGGATGATGCAGTTCCTGCCGATACCGAGCCCGGCGGGCAGGCGGGCCCGCTTGCCCACCAGCGTGATGCCGCTCCAGAGCAGATCCGGACGCGCCTTGTTGGGCGTGAAGTCGTCGCCGGCGCCGATGCGGCAGCCCTCGGCCACGTGCACGCCCTTGTCCAGGATCGCCCGCTCGATCACGGCGCCGCGGGCGATGAAGCAGTCGTCGAACAGGATCGAGTCGCGCACCACGGCGCCGTCCTCGACGTACACACCCGGCGAGAGCACCGAGTGCTCGACCTGGCCGTTGATGATGTCGCCGGCATTGAGCAGGCTGCGCGTCACGTAGGCGCGTGGTCCCATCTTGGCCGGCGGCAGCATCGTGTGGCGCGTGTGCAGCGCGGTGTTCGGGTTGTAGAGATCGAGCTCGGGCAGGTCCACGAGCAGATCCATATTCGCCTGCCAGTAGGCATCGATCGTACCCACATCGCGCCAGTAGCCATGCAGCCGGTAGCCGTACACGCGGCAGTCCTCGATCATCTCCGGCAGGATGTCGCGGCCGAAATCGTGCGTGGTGCTGCGCTTTGCATCCTCGACCAGCCGCTCGATCAACACGTCCTTCTTGAAGACATAGATGCCGGTGCTGGCCGTCGTCGTGCGCGGTTCGGGCGGCTTCTCGTCAAAGCCGATCACGCGGCCGTCGCCGTCCATGGTAATCAGGCCGTAGCGGCTGGCCTCCTGCAGCGGCACGTCGTAGACCGGAACGGTCACGTCCGCATCTCTGGCATGGTGATACGCGAGGAGCTGATCGTAGGCCATCGTATAGACATGGTCGGCGGAGAGGAGCAGCACCGTATCGGCCTTGGACTCTTCCACGAAATACAGGTTCTGGTAGACGGCGTCGGCGGTGCCGCGGTACCAATCGGAGCTTTCTCGACCCAGATACGGCTGCATCAGCGCGATGCCGCTGCCCTCGCGGTCCATGCCCCAGGGCCGGCCGATGCCGATATGGTCGTTCAGCGAGCGCGGCCGGTACTGCGTCAGCACGCCCACACGGGCGATGTCCGAGTTCATGCAGTTGCTGAGCACGAAATCGATGATTCGGTACTTGCCGGCGAAGATCACCGCCGGCTTGGCGCGCTCTTCCGACAAAATACTGAGGCGATCGCCCTGTCCGCCGGCGAGCACGAGCGCGAGCACATCTCTCACGCGGGGAGTCCTCCTGCGGGCTAGCGGCCCGCGCGGGTCAGCAGCCGCGCCGGCGACTTGTTCGCTTCGACGTGACCCGCGAGCGTATTGAAGATCGCGAGGTAGTCACGCAGATAACGGGTAATCAGGAAGTGCTCGCGTACATGCTCGCGGCCCTCGGCGCCCATGCGGTCGGCAAGGTCCGGATGCTGCAGCAGGTAGCCGGTGCGGTTGACGCATTCGGCGGTCGTATTCACCAGATAGCCGGTGCGCCCGTACAGAATCTGCAGCGGAATGCCGCCGACGTTGCCGGCAACGACCGGCCGGCCCTTCCACAGCGCCTCCGAGACCACCAGCCCGAAGCCCTCGCGCACCGACTTCTGAATCACGACCTTGGCGAGCGACTGAAACGCGTTCACTTCGACGTTGCCGACGCCGTTGAGGTTGGAAAGGATGTGAATGTCGTAGTCCTCGCCGGCGCGGCGCACGGTGCGTTCGTACCAGGCCCAGCCTTCCGGATCGTCCGAGGCCATGCTGGCGATCAGCACCAGCTGCAAATCCGGCTGGTCCTGCTTCAGCGCCCGGTAGACGTCGATCACGCCCAGCGGGTCTTTCCAGGGGTCGAAGCGCGAGATCTGGGAGATCAGCGGCCGATCCGCGTCGACGCCGTAGCGCTGAAGGATATCGCGGCCAACGTTTTCGGGCAGCGGCACGTTCTTGGGGCTGAGCGGGTCGATGGCGGGCGGGATCGTGAACAGCAGCGGCTGTTCGAGATCGTCCTTGACGTACTCCGCCATCGTAAAAATGGCCGCGTCATACGCCTCCAGATACGGGTGCAGCAGATCCCAGACATCGACCTGGCTGTCGGTCAGGTCGATGTGGCAGCGCCACACCCACTTGCCCGCCGGCCGGCGGCCGAGGCGGCCGGCGGTCATCGCCAGGATGCCCGCGGGCTGCGGATCGTGGATCACGACGAAGTCATAGTCCTCATCGAACATGTCCGCGTTTTGCTGGTTGTAACGCGTCCAGATCTCGCGCATCTGCGGCGTCCACTCCAGCAGCATGCCTTGCAAACTGTTGTGCATCGCCTTGGTGATGTTGAAGAACTCGTCGGAGCCACGGATCACCTGCCAGTCGGCTTCGAGGCCAAGATCGCTCATCAGCGGTACGAGCGTGGCCAGGATCTCGGCGACGCCCCCGCCGAACGCCGTAGCGTTCACATGCAGCACGCGCGCCCCGCGCAGGCGCCCGGCGAGTTTGAGAATCTCCTCGACGCGCGCGTCGCCGATGATCGGCCGGTACGCCTCGATGCTCTTGGGGGTCGTCGGCACTGATCCGAACATTGCCCGCTTTCCACCCGCGCCGCTCCAACTACGAGCAGCAACGTTGCTTCGCTGACTGGCACACGATCACGCTCCGACCCCGACGGCCGCGACGCGACGCAGCAGTTGCAGCGCGTCGGCAAGGTAGCGCGTGATCAGGAAGTGGTTTGCCACATGGCGGCGACCGTTTTCGCCCATCCGCTCGCGCAGCGAGTCGTCCATAAGCAGGTCGGCGAGGCGGCTGGCACAGTCCGGCGTCGTCGGCACCAGATAGCCGGTGACGCCGTCCACCACCTGCGCCGTCGTGCCCACGGTGCGGCCCGCGACGACCGGACGACGCTGCCACATCGCTTCGGAGAGCCAGAGGGCGAAGCCTTTGCGCAACGACTTCTGCACGACGATGCTCGCCGCCTGGCGAAAGGCGTTGATCTCCGCGTTGCCGATCTCCGAGGCGAGCGAGAGCAGCACGCAGGCCGGGCGGTCGTTCGCCAGCCGCGCCACGGCGTTGAAGTAGCCGCGCGTCTCCTGGTCGTCGCGCAACGACGTGGGGATGATCGCGAGCTGCAACGCCGGGAAGCGCCGCAGCAATTCGTCGTAGACCTCGATCAAGCCGAGCGCGTCCGCACCCGCATCAAACGGCGCGATTTGGGCGATCAGCGGCCGGCGGGCATCGATGCCAAGCTTGCCCACGAGCAGTTCCGCCGTCTCCGCGTCCATGGGGACGTTGCGCGGGCCGAGCGGGTCGATGCCGGGCGGAATGACCTGCACCAACCGCGGCTGCCAGCCCGGCGGCGAGAACGACGAGTCTTCGAGAATCGTGGCATCGAAGCCAGCGGCGTACGGGGCGAGATCGTTCCACGCCACGGGCATCGCACCCGAAAGATCGGTATGGCAGTTCCAGATCCAGCGCCCGCCGCTCGTCTGCGCCGCCCCCTCCCCGATGATCGCGACGAGCTGCGGGTCATGGATGATGACCGTATCCCAGCCGCTGCCGAGCGAGCGGGCCGCGTCCGCCGCGTGGCGCAGCCAGGTGCGGCGGGCTTCCGGCGTCCAGGCCCCGGCGTCGCCGTTCAGCGCCTCGTACAGCGCGACCGAGGCCGCCTGAGACTCGTGATCGGTTTGCACCACCTGCCACGACGCATCGATGCCGAGATCGCGCAGCAGCGGGATCGAGCAGGCGAGCAGATCGGTCGTCCAGGAGCCGAAGGCGTTGAGCGAGAGCGCGATCAGGTGCATGCCGCGCAGCGGCTCGGCCAGGCGGCGCAACTCGATGACGCGCTCCGGGCCGATCAGCGGCTCGTATTCGTCCAGTCGGCGGGGCGAGAGGGCAACCGTACCGAGCATCGTCGGCTCCGCGACGTCAGGCTGGCGGCGAGGCGCCGAAGCAGAGCTTTCGGCGCGGGCTGCGGACACATCCGGGCAGGGTGTATGCGGATGGGGGCCGGCCGCGGGCGGAGCGGATGCGGAAACTCCGTGCGCCGGGCACAGCGATCGTATCGATGCCGTTCTGGCGCTGTCAATCACGCCACGTTAGCCTTTATGGGACCAGCCCGAACACTCGTTCGCGGCCGAGACTCTGACCGGGAGCAGAATGCCATGAAAATCGGTGCCCACGTCTCGACCGCAGAGGCGCTGCAGCGTTGCGTTGACCGTTGCTGCGACATCGGCGCCGAGGCAGTCCAGATCTTCGCCTCGGCGCCGCAGAGCTGGCGGCCGCTCGCACACACCGACGAGGCGATCGCGCAGCTCAAAACGCACGCCGTCGAGTCCCAGGTCGCGCCGATCTTCGTACACGGGATCTACCTGATCAATCTCGCGGCGGAAAGCGCGGAGCACGTCGAGAAGTCGGTAAGCTCGCTCGCGGCGGCGCTGCGCTTCTGCGAGGGCGCCGGTGCGCTGGGCACGATCTTCCACGTCGGCAGCCACAAGGGCGCGGGCTTTGAGACGGTCAAGCCGCGCATCGTTGCCGCGATGCAGGAGGCGCTCGCGCGCGCGGATGGCGAGAGCTGGCTGGTGATCGAAAACAGCGCCGGCGCCGGCAATACGATCGCGGCGAAGTTCGCGGAGATCGGCGAACTGATCCGCGCGACCGGCAGCGACCGCGTCAAAGTCTGCATCGATACCTGCCACGCCTTCGCATCCGGCTACGACATCGCCGAAGCGGCTGGTGTCGAAGCCGCGATGAACGAGTTCGACCGCGAGATCGGCCTCGACCGCCTCGTGGCCGTACACGCCAACGACTCCAAAGGACCGTTGCTGAGCGGCAAGGATCGCCATGAGAACATCGGCGAAGGCTATATCGGCATCGGCGGCTTCCGCACGATCATGGGCCATCCGGCCTTCCGCGACGTCCCCTTCCTGCTCGAAGTGCCGGGTTTCACCGGCAAAGGCCCCGACCGCGAAAACATCGAGATCCTCAAGCGGCTGCGCAACGAGGTGAACGGCTAACGGTACCGCCAGCATCGTGCAAGAGCGGTTCGTGAACCGCCCGTGGCGCTCACAGGCGCCATCCGCGCCATCCGCGCCATCAAGGAGAGTGCTCCGTGACCGCTTCAACCCACGAATTGATCGACCGCCTGCCGTTCGCCCGGCTGCTGGGCATCGAAATCACCAGCGCCGAGCCTGCTTGCGTGCTGGCGCGCATGGCGGTCCGCGCCGATCTTTGCACCTCGCCGGAGATCTGCCACGGCGGCGCCTTGATGGCGTTCGCCGACACACTCGGCGCGGTCGCGACGTCGCTGAACCTGCGCGGCGGGGCAGGCACCACGACGATTGAGTCGAAGACCAACTTCTTCGCGCCGGCGCCCGTCGGCAGCGTGGTGCAGGGCGAATGCACACCGCTGCACCGCGGCCGCCGCACGATGGTCTGGCAGACCCGCCTCACCAATGCGGACGGGCGCCTGCTCGCGCTGGTGACGCAAACGCAGATGGTGCTGGAGCCCGCGGCCGGCGGCTGATGCGCGGCCGGCTCTGATAACCTGCTCATGCTGTGCCGGCATGGAGCGGTTATGAGGGCTGTCCCGCCCCCGTCGCCACGCCAGCGAGCCGTGGCATCACCTGAGACGCGAACAGCTCCATCGAGCGCAGCGTCGCCACGCCGGGCACGCCGGCCAGCGCCATCAGGATCAGCACACGCTCGTAGCCGGTTTCGGCGGCGTAGCGTTGCAGACTTTCAACGACCTCGTCCGGGCCGCCGAAGCTGGCCAGGCCTTCCTCCAGATACTCCTCGAACGGGCGCAGGTAGCCGAAGCCCAGCCGCTCACGCACGTTGCGCCGCGACGAAAGCCGCTCCTGATACGCCATGAACGGCCCGCGCACCGTGGCGATCGCCTCGGCACGATCGCGAGCGACAAAGATGCAGCGCATGCCGCAACTTCGCTCATGCAGCGCCTGGACGGTGGCCTGGTCGTGCCCCGCCGCCAGCGCCTCCGTGCGGAAAGCCTCGCGACGACGGCGCAGCTCGGCGGCGGGCACGAAGAACGAGGAGAGCGTCGGCAGGCCGAGCCGCGCGGCCGAGAGGTTGCTGTCGCTGCTGTTCGCGGCGATAAACAGCGGCGGATGCGGCTGCTGGCGCGGCCGCGGCGTCACGCGCACACCCCCGACCGAGCGGAAGCGGCCGGCGAACTGCAGCGGCTCGCCGCTCCAGCAGGCGCGCAGCAGCGCGATGCCTTCCTCCTGCCTGGCGCGGCTCTCGTCGTAGCTGGCGCCGAAGGCCGCGTAGTCCGGGCCAGCGCCGCCGCGCCCGATGCCCACGTCCAGCCGGCCGCCGCTCACCTGGTCGAGCACGGCCAGCTCTTCGGCCAGCTTCAGCGGATCGTGCAGCGGCAGCAGCGAGACGCCCATGCCCAGGCGCAGCGCCCGCGTGCGCGCCGCCACGTGCGCGGCCAGCACCGGCGGCGCCGGACAGAGGCCGTAGTCGCTGAAGTGATGCTCGGCCACCCAGACCGACTCGAAGCCGAGCGCCTCGGCCGCGACCATCTGCTCAAGCTCAGCCTCGTAGACGGCCTGCTCGGCCCACTCGGGATCGCGCTGCATCAGAAAGAACAGGCCGAAGCGCATGAGCTCATCTCCACGCGGCGTCTCGCTGCCGCTTCGGGGTGCAGTGTACGACATAGGGCGAAGGGCGAGGGACGAAGATCACTATGGGCGCGGCGTGGCACCGTTCGGCCACGCGGCGCAGAATGGCGGCATGAGCGAGATGGCCGCGCCGCCCTTCATCGAGACGAAGCGCACGCTCGACGGCCGCGAACAGCGCTTCGAGACGCGGCTGATCCTTGCTACGCCGCGCTGGGCCGCGGTGCGCTTTGACTTCACCGGTACGACCTACGCCCGCGCCGGGGCCTTCGAGATTCCGGCCGGGAGCTACACCACCGGCTTCTTCTGGCGCGGCCGGACCTACAATCTCTACCACATCACCCACGCTGACGGCTCGACCATCGCCGACCGTTTCGACGTGGTCGAGGGCGTGCAGATCCGGCGCGACGGCCTCGTCTTCACCGACCTCTTGCTCGATCTCTGGGTCAGCCCGCTGGGCGAAACGCGCTTCGAGGACGAGGACGAGGTGCGCGCCTGCCGCGAGCGCGGCCTGCTCACGGACCGCCAGTTTGCCACGATCGAGCGCACCGCCCGCTATCTCAACCGCAACCACGCCCGCGTGATCGCCGCGGCGCTGGCCTCGTTAGGGATTAGGGCGTGGCCCCC
>CALFMN010000195.1 GCA_937879875.1 uncultured Chloroflexota bacterium
CGTAAGATCGTCGGCAGCGTCAGATGTGTATAAGAGACAGGGGGATGGGGGCCGGCCGCGGCAAGCACTTCGGCGTTGTGCTCGCCGCGGCGCGGCGCGGGCCGCTGGTACCGGATCGGCGTGGCGCTGAAGCGGGCAAACGGGCCGGGATAGAGGGCAGTCGCGGCCCCCTCCCCTGCCCCATCGCGATGGGGCAGGGAGATCTCGCTTCTAATCCCTGTTCCCTGTTCCCTGATTCCTATCGCCCCGGCCGCTGGCTGCCAGTAGTGACGCGCGGTGAGCTGCTCCGAATGGAGCACATCCGCCATGGTGCTGACGGGCACGATCAGGAGCTTGCGTCGCATACCTTCCGCGAACAGCTCGGCTTTCGTGTGCGCCAGGGCGAAGCGGCCCAGTGCCTGCTGGCAGCGCTCCAGCTCGCTCATCGGCTCCTCGCCCGACATAAGCTGTACGGCGTAGTTCCACCAATCCTTGTCGCGCGTGGCCGCGTCGATAAAGCCTTCCTCGTAGACCCATTCCATCAGCCGCCGCGTGAAGCCGCCGAAGGCCGTACCGAACAGAAAGGTGATCGAGACGTGGCCGTCCTTGCAGGGGAAGATGAAGCGCAGCAGCACCGGGCCGAGCTTGACGCCGCCGCCGACGCGCAGCACCGGGTGTTCGCCCCAGCCGTCTTGCAGGATCATCGACATCGTCGCCATCGCTGCGGCCGTCTGCGCGGAGACGTCCACGTGCTGGCCGACGCCGTCGCGCTCGCGGGCAGCATGCGCGATCAGCGCGTTGACCGCGGCCTCGGCGCCGGCGTGCAGGAAGGCCTGCGGCACGGTGCAGCGCACCGGCGCGCGGTCATCGTCGCCGGTCAGCAACAGGGCGCCCGAGGCGGCATAGGCGGTCAGGTCCGTCGCCGCCCAGCCGGCCTTCGGTCCCGTCTGCCCGAACGGCGTGATCGAGACCATCACCAGCCGCGGGTTGATCTCCGCCAGCGCCGCGTAGCCAAGTCCGAGCCCATCGAGATAGCCGGGAGCGAACGACTCGATCAGAAAGCCGGCGCCGCGCACCAGTTCGCGCAGCCGCTGCTGGCCCGCCGAACTCTCAATGTCGAGCGTGATGCCGCGCTTGTTGCGGGCGTAGGCGCGCCAGAAGAGGCTGTCTTCGGGATCGTCGCTGTCGCCGGCAAACGGGCCGACGCGCCGCGCCGGAGAGCCGCCGGGCGGCTCGATCGCGATCACGTCGGCGCCGAGGTCGGCGAGCACCTGGCCGCACAAAATCCCGCGCTCGTCGGTAAGGTCCAGCACCCGGTACGGTCCCAGCATCGCGCCCCTCCCGCGCAGCGTGTGCCGAACAATAGCACACGCGCCGCGGGCGCGTCAGGCGGAGCACACGCGCTGAAGGCGCGTCAGGCGACCGACAATCCTCGACTGGCAGCGGCGTGGTTGTGTGGAGAGCGTTGCGAGCGGCAAAGGGCTGGCGGGGCGCCTAACCCTGCTTTGCCTGACGGCAAAGCTGTCCCTTCCCGAGACGGGAAGGGACTTCTGGAGCGCTCCCAGCGTCGTGCGACGGCGGCGGGGTCGTGGTGTCCTTGTGGGAATCAGGCGGTGGGTTGGTCTCCCACCCGCTCGCGTGTCCTCCACCCGAACCCTTCCCGTGTCGGGAAGGGAGATGCGGCTTCGCCGGGCAGATCCAGAGCCTTGTGCTCAGCAGCGCGGCCTCAGTCATCGTCGTCGGCCGGCTGGCGGGTCGTTGAAGGCGGCGGCGGGCCGCTGCGGTTGGTGGGCAGCAGCAGCGGCGGCTGCGGCGGCTGGGTGAAGTCGAAGTCCGCCATCAGATCGCCGAGGATCGGCTCGTTCTCGCGCACCGAGGGCCGCGGGTCCGGGCGCCCGTCGTTCGCCGGATCAAGCCGCTGGCTGCCGAGGAAGGTATCCTCAATGAACTTCAGGTAGGCGTCGAAGCTCAACGTCTGGTGGTCGATGTAGCCCTGCCGCGCATAGGGGCTGATCACGAGGGCGGGCACGCGCAGGCCGTAGCCGTTTTGGTCCACGACCGGCGGCGTCACATGGTCGTAGAAGCCGCCCCAGTCGTCCCAGGTCAGGAAGATGGCGGTGCTGTTCCAGTCCGGCCCCTGCATCACCGCGTTGATCAGGCTGGTGACGTACGCCTGGCCGGTGCTGACCAGCGAGGGCGGATGCTCGCTGTCGGCGCCGTTCGGCACAACCCACGAGACGGCGGGCAAGGTGCCGTTGGCGGCAGCAGTGTAAAAGTTGCCCACCGGCTGCACATTACCCACTTCATTATCCTGCTGCACCGTCTCGAACCAGGGCAGCGGGTTCCAGATGCCCGGCACGCTCACTCGCTGCTGGCGCGCCGGGCAGGCCATCGCGTCGTTGGCGCAGTCTGGCTCGTTGCCTTCGTCCAGGTAGTAGTCCCAGCTCACGCCGGCGTTGTGCAGCAGGTAGGTGATGTCGGTCCAGGAGTAGCGCGGCTGCTGCAGGCCGGTGCGTTGGTTCGCACGCGCCTGCAAGAACGCGGCGCCGCCGGGCGTTTGCAGTTGGTTGGTGCAGCTCATCGGGTCGCCGCTGGCACAGCGCGCCGACCAGGCTGAGACGGTGAAGAGGTGCGCCGGCAGGCTCCAACTGGCGTTCGGCTCGAACATGCGGTCCTGCAAGACGAAGTTCTGCGCGTAGGCCCAGTAGTTGGGGATCTCGCGGGCGTCGTGGTAGCCCATCACGTCGGGCATCGAGCCGCCCTCGGTGCAGGCCGGGTTGTTGGTGGCGTGGCACGACTGCCGGCGGCCGGCCTGCTGCTGAGCGATGAAGCCGTCCAGCTTACCGCCGTCGATGTCGGCCTGAGCGCTCGCGGCGCCGTGCGGCCCGCCGGCGTTCTGGTCGTTCGGATCGTGATAGGGCGCCACGCAGGCGCCGCTCGCGGGATCGGGGACGCAGACGCTGGGTACGCCGTTTTGCATGGGAATGCCGTCGGCGCCGGGATAGGTGCCGAAATAGGAGTCGAACGAGCGGTTCTCCTGCATGATCACGATCACATGCTGGATCGGGGACGCCTGCGCGGCCGCCGGGTGGACGGAGCCGGCGCGGGCGCCGCCGGCCGCGAGCAGGGCCGAGACGGCGGTGATCAGCGCGAGCTTGAGCGAACGTCCGGCAGACAGCGCCATCGCGAACCTCCACACGGGCGCAGCCAAACAGTGCGCGTTCACAATATCCGGCATGCCCAACTTGCTAGATCCACGACCTCCAGACGTTTCAGGTTTCATTGGCCAGCGCTGGTTCGCCGCGAGCCAGGGCCGCGCAGCGCGGGGACAGGGCCGAGTATCGGCCGGTTCGCCGCCAAACAGTCGACGCAGAGGGAGCCCGTCGCCGATACCTGGCGGCCAACAAGCCACGACGCACTGGCGATAGGGACGAGGAGGACCGACCGCCGGGCCGATCAGCTTCCGCCGTTCTGCCTGGCCCAGCCGCGCGGTTCGACGCAGGCGATGTTTCCGACGATCTTCAGAACGCCGGCGTCACGCACCGTGGCTCGAACGCCCTTCGCCGCGCACTCGCACACGGCCGGCCGATCGCGCGGCTCGTCGTGCAGGTGAAAGAGGTTGCTGATCCCGTTGACCTGGCGATCGCACGCGGCATCAGCCCCGTGTCCACGAACGGCAACGACCGTAGAGACTCCGGTAAGTCTGACGCTGCACGTGCTCGCTGCGCAGGTGCGCTGGTAGAGCAGCCACCCTCCGATGATGAGGGCAGCAATGAGAATGGCGCGCGCAAACCAGCGCTGCCCGCGAGATCTGCGCATCCGCCTGGCGCGGTCTGCCTCAGCGCGTGCGCGCCGTGCCGCGCTGCCAGGCAGTGAGCAGGCCGAGCGTCAGGCTGCCGGCCACCAGCGCCTCGACCACGTCCACCGGCACGAAGCCCCAGCTCAGCGCCAGTTCGCCGCTGATCGCGCTGGCCGCAAGCCCCACCAGCACGCAGAATGCGATCAGCGCCGCGATGCGCAGCCGGCCTGCCGTCAGCCGCAGCACGCCCGCGCCCACCGCCGCACCCGCCACCACGGGAAAGATCTCGTTCACCCCGTCCTCCTGCCGCGACCCGACGTCTGCCGCCGGCTGCGCTTCTGCACCGCATCCTACGCCGAGCGCCGCCAAATCGGTAGCAGGTTGCCGTCTTGTTGCCGGCGGGCACTTCAGAACAGCCGCGAATCTGACGAAAGCTAGAGGGCAAGCGCACTCGCGAGGTGTGGATACGATGCTGCAAAGAACGCCCGATCTCTATCATCGCTTCGCTGCACTGGCGGTCAGCGGTGCTGCCTGCCTTGTGTTGGCGGCGTGTGGCAGCACGAGAAGTGGGAGCGGCTTCAGCACGGTGACGAGCGAGATCGGTGTGGCCACGGCCACAGCAGCCACCGCCGCGCAGGTTGCATCGCGCACGCCGCCGCCGACCTTCACCGCGAGCTGGCTGCGCGGCGCGACCCCGGCGTCGATCTTTCCCAGCCCTGCCGCCGTGGCAGACGCCGCCCCCGCGGCCGTACCCACTGGTTGGAAGCAGTTCACCTCGGATGACGGCGGTTTCAGCGTCTGGATGCCCGGCACACCGAAAGCCAACTCGCAGACGGTGCAAACGCTGGCCGGTCCGCTCGTGCTGCATACGTATCTGTACGAGGGCACGACGAGCGCCTACTACGCCGGCTACGCCGATTACCCGGCCTCGGTGATCGCGAACGCCGATGTGCAGCGCCTGCTGGATGGCGCCCGCGACGGCGCCGTCGCCAACGTGGGCGGCACGCTGCTGAGCGAAAAAGACGTGACGATGGCCGGCTTCCCGGCGCGGGAGATCACGATCAAGGCGAAGTCGCAGGACGTGCCGCAGGGCATCGTCATCGTCGCACGCGTCAGCCAGGCCGACCTACGTCAGTACCAATTGGAGGCGCTGTCCGCGGGCCAGCCGAGCGCCGCCGACAGCGCCCGCTTCGAGGCGTTCTTCGAGTCGTTCAGCGTTACGCGCTAGGGCGTGTTTGCAACGGCGTGATACGCTGCGGGTCTGCAGCGCCAGGCCCGCACGGACGGCCCGTGGGCGCAGCGGGCGCCCCTGCTGCCGCCGGCCCACCCGCGTAGCGGGCACCGCCGCGCCGGCCGGCGCGGGCCGCGGCGCCCCGGCGGCCGCTGGAGCGCGCGTGGTCGCTGCCCGGTGGGGCTGGCCGCCTGCTCCGCGCCCCCCAGCCGGCGGCGGGCGCCCCACCCGCGGGCCTGCCCGCGCCCGCGCTGGGCGGCGCGGCGGCGTCCGCACCACGCTCCCCGGCCGCGCCGCGCGCGGCGGCACGCCGCACGGCGGCGTCCTGCCCGGCGGGGAGCGCCCGGCGCCGCCGGCAGCGCCTGGCCGGGGACACGGGCGCCCGCCGCGGGACCGGCCGCCGCGCGGTG
>CALFMN010000196.1 GCA_937879875.1 uncultured Chloroflexota bacterium
GGGCGAGGTATCGATACTCTCCGCACCATGTACGAACCGTAGGCGCGTCCACCATCTCCTCGCCCGCAAAGGATGATCGATGGCACAGCTACCAGCGGTACTTGTTGGCTGCCTTGTTGGCGGGGTCATTCTTGCGGGTGTTGCCATCGCTACTAACTGGCAGGCCATCGGCCGGCATTTCGGTCCGAGCTGTACAGTAGGCGTGACCGGCACGGCCGCGAAGTTGACTTTCGAGGGCTGGGGAGCATCCGGCTCGTGCGATAATCAGCTGCACACAGCCGGCGCCTATCGCTACAACGGGCCGCTACCGAACGAGCCGGTCATCTGCCAGTACACGATTCATGGCATACGCGCCACAGTCCGCGACGAAGGCGTGGTGAAGCTGGTGGGGAATCTACTCTGCGCCGACCTCACCAAACAAGCGGCGCGGTAAGGCGATAACACGACCGAAGAGCTTCGGGTAGAAGTCACGGCACCTGTTGAATCCGCGCCGAGTCGAGTCGCCAGCCACCTGGCTCTTGGACGAGGGTCCAGGTTCCAGCGAACCGCCGCACGACGGTCTGGCCATTGATGAGATCGGTCGCAACGATGGTCACATTCACTTGCTCCGGCATCTGTGATGCCTCGGAAACCGCTTCGTCGTAGGCGCCCCGCGTCGTGGTGTAGCCGGCTCTCCACGAATCGTACGGCTGCTGGGCGCGGTAGCGGCTGCTCAGCAGCGCATAGGCGTCCGCATACCGCTGGGCACCAATGTAGGTATAGAACAGGGCCACGGTCACGGTTGGGCTCGCCGTGCGCTGTCCGCTGCTCCGACCGCCATTTCCACTGGAATTGTCGAAGGTCCCGTCGAACGAGTTGGCGAACGTGCCGTCGAGCGACACGACCGGCGTATCGAGCATCCAGCGGAAGCTCCCGGCGCTGCCATTGTCCTGCTGATACGACGCGCTCAGTACGGACCCGTCGATCGTCCCCTGCAGACTCAGCCCGTCCCCTCCCCCGGTAATCCGGTTCCCGTCCTGCAGCAGCACGATATGAAAGGCGAGTTGTGCCCCGCGATACGCACCAACCTGCACAGTATCCACAATGAACCATGAACCGGCGACGATGGGCATGGGTACCAATGTGGGTTCAGGGGTTGCGGCACGCCGCACCGCGAAGGCCACGCGTGCCAGCTCGTGCCACTGACTGTCATAGAGCAGGGCCAGATAGTTGCCCGCCGGGATCGCCCCGTAGGTGGGCACCGAGTTGCAGAAGTCGCCACCGGCCGCCGGCAGCGGCGTCAGGGGACCATCCGCCACCGGGCTTTGTGGGTCGCTGGCCGGAGCAATGCGCACCCGCAGCGCCGTCCCACTCGGAGCGTTCGCGTAGGGGTAGCACGCCTGTAGGTCAGCTTGGCCCTGTGCCCACGCCTCGCTATTGGGAAGCTGGACGGTGCTCACCATCAGCGGAACCGGGTTGGCGATGGCTGTGGATGTGGATACCGGGGATGGCAGGTTCTTGAGACTGGGGGTGAGAACAGGTGCAGCTGAGGCAACGACCACCACCGGATTACTCGCCGGGACCGTTCCGCTGGCCACGATGGTCGTGCGTCTGCCGGCAGGGGTGTTGTTCGCACCACCGCGCTGCGCCGCGACCACCAAGATGGTAACCAGCAAGACGGCGATGGTCCCGACGACTGCGCCCGCGAGCCATCGCATGCTGTGCGACGGCGTTTGTGATGTTGCGATCGTGGGCTGCGGAACGGCGAAGCCGAGGATGGCGCCGCTTCGCGTGACCGGTTGCGTTGGCTCGTCTGCCACGGTGACGACAGCGGTGGTCGGTACGGATTCCACGGATTGCAGAGCGTGCGCCAGCGTCGTCGCCTGAGCGGGCCGCGCCGTAGGGTCCTTGTCCAACGCCCGGTGAACGGCCTGCACGACTGCGGCCGGGAGATCGGGCCGCAACTGGTCCAGCGGTGGCGGCGCTTCATAGAGTTGCGCGTGCATGACGGCGCCGGTTGGGCCGCGGAAGGGTGGGCGCCCGGCCAGCAGCTCATAGAGCAGCACGCCCATCGCATAGAGATCGCTGGCCGCCGTCGTAACACCCTGAAACTGCTCCGGGGCCATGTAGCTGGGGGTTCCGAGCGCCTGTCCACCGGTCGTCAGCCCAGCGGCATCTGCCAGCGGCCGGGCAATCCCGAAGTCCATCAGCGTGAGCTGTCCGGCTGCGTTGACGATGATGTTGGACAGCTTCAGGTCGCGATGGACGAGCTGCTGGGCGTGAAGATAGTCGAGTGCTGAAGCCAATTGGGTGACCAACGGCGCAACCTCGGCAAGCGGGAGCGGGCCGCGCTCGGCGATGAGCGCGGCGAGCGTGCGCCCGTCGAGCAGCTCCATGACCAGATACGGCTGGCCGGTCGTGGTGTGGCCGACCTCGTAGATGGTCACGATGTTGGGGTGGCGCAGCCGGGCCGAGATCTGCGCCTCGGCGTGAAAGCGAGCCATGAAGCTGCTATCACGCGCGAGATGCTCGTGCAGGAGCTTGATCGCGACCTGCCGGCCCAGGTCCGGGTCTTCGGCGGCGTAGACGGAAGCAAAGCCACCGCTGCCCAAGAGCCGCAGCACGGTGAAGCGGCCGATGCGGCTGAGGCCGTGTGGCCCCATCGCGATGGTCGTGGCGTCCGTGTCCGATGCGGACGGCGCCCAATCCCGCGGGGCAGGCGAGAGAGCGTCTTGGTTACGCGCCTCATCGGCGTTCACGTCGCCCACCTCTGTACGGGTCGGCCGGTGGCGATCCGCTGCGAAAACCTTGCAAGCCGCATCGTAGCGCCATGAAGCCGGGCGTTTCAACGCGGCATGGCGACACGGGCAGCGTACGCAGATCCTCGCTCATGCTTCCGCAGTGGGTAGCCGGAGTGCGACGGCTCACCCGCTATGATCGTCCTCACCCGGCTCGCCAGCGTTCGAGTGCTCTGCGCCGCCCAGATTTCCGGCCGTCCCGTCCACACCGACGAGCTTCGCCAGCGTCTCCCAATGCATGGGGTGGGGGATTCGGCCGCCGGTGCGGATGCGCAGGCAGTATGGGGCCGATAGCCCCGTCGCGCGTACGATCTCCATCGGCTTCACACCACCGAGCCGTGGGTAAATCCGCTCGATGAAGATCGCCGGGTCGAAGTTCTGCGCCCGTCCGTGCATCGCTTCCCACGCCGCGATGGCTTGGTGCATGGCGGTAGACCGCTCGCTGTGCTTCTTGCGAGCCGCTTCCGTGCTCCGTGGGTCGGTTCCCGCCTCGCTGAGCGCCTGCAGTTTCGCTTGCCCAACGGCTCGCATCTGAGTTCGCCGCTCTGCAACGAATTGCGGCAAGCAGTCGGCACAGTACTTGCGGTCAGCGTCAGCGAGCACCACCCCGCAGCTGTGACAGGCCGCAGGAACCTTTGGCGGCACCGGCTCACGGCTCGCTCGGCTACCAGTGCGGAACGGCTCTCGTGCGGCGCGGTGATTGGCGTGGGTGAGTCGTGCCGGATAGCGTACGTCGGACCGCGGTGCATTCGCACGCGCGATGAGGCCGCTTGGGAGCGTCAGCGTATCAGCGCTCGCAAAGAGCGTCCGTGCGACGTGCTCGACGTACGGACCGATGGCTTTGTACCACGTGAGCGCCGTCTCGCTCAGTGCATGCGTAAGTGGCGGGAGCACCCGACAGACGCCGCTTTGCAACTCACCAAAGTCATCCCACGTCCAGGCGCGGTGTTGCAGGGTGTCGTAGAGCCAGAGGTCTACCTGTGGGCGCATCGGCTCCATCACATCCAACGCAAGCGATTGCCGTTTGCGGAGGTCGGTGTGAAACAAGCCAAGTCCCGGATCAAGACCGGCCACGACGCAGGCGGTTCGTGTCTCCGCTTCGAGGATGGCGTACAGGTAGTTCAGCAAGGCGTTGGCCGGGTTCGAGGCGCTCCGCTCGACACCGCTCACCGCCGACATGCGACTACCAAACGTCCGCCAGTGATCGGGGATGCGGGGAAGATCGCGTTTGGCAAACGTCAGTGGGAGTGTCTCCCAAGCGGACCAATAGGCCGATGCCGCTGCACCCTCCAACCGGCGGAGGTCCAGCGGGTCGGTCGTGGCCTCTAGCGTCTCCATATACTGCCGCACGGTAGCGAGCGCGTCGCGCTGCTCGGGGAAGCGGCGCTCTAACACATGCGTCTGACCAAGCAGCTTCTCACGCAAGAGGTACTTGGTCAGCGACAGTCCGGTGTCAGTCCACGGAGCAAGCGCCTGTGCCCGTCTGAGGCGGGCATCGTCGTGTTTGGGGGGTGACCACGCAGCAAGGATCTCGCCGTCGAAGCCGACGTTGAGGAAAGAGGCACCGATCTCGGTGAGCCATGCCAGTGCGTCGCCGGTGATGAAGTAGGCGGACCCACGCACGACCAGCCGTTTGATACCACACGTGGCACGAGAAAAGCGGGCTGCTCGGCGGCTACTGCCCAGCCCATCGGCAAGCTCAAGCTGACCGTTACGAACAGCGACGCGTACACCGTAGCCGTTGAGGCTGATGACGCCATCGTTGACCGCGATCGGCTCGATCTGCACCGCCGGCACCCAGCCGAAGCGCTTGTGCCACTCCGACGGTGTCGATTTCTCTTCCCCACTCGCTAGCACGAGCTGAGTGCCGCGCTCCGCGGGCTGGCCGGCTGCTGCAACGGTTGGTGCCTGATCCGTGGGACGCGGTGTGCGTGCTGCTGAGACGCCTGCCCTTCCCTTGCCGCGTCTTCCAGCCGGCTCTGGCGTTGGTCGCGCGGTCTGCTCCGCGCGGATGCTAGACTTGGACCGCATAGGGAAGCTCCTTTCCTTGTGCCAAGCCGCCGGGCTGTCGGCGCAGCCGCGGCGGCACTTCTTGCGTGGTCAGACTGTCAGCGAACCATCCTCCATGACGCTGATCCCCGCGGCATCCATCGCGTGTGCGGCGATCATCGTGCAAGCGATGCCACTTGCCAAGAATCCCGCGGCGCTCCAGCGGCCATTCGTATAAAAGAAGCGATCGATCGCCGGATGCGTCTCCCCAAACAGAGTGAGCGGCCCGCCGCGCCGTGCCCACGCTCCCACCGCACGTTGTTGCCGGCGCATGTCCGCTGGCTCGATCCGCCACAACGCGCAGCGTAGCTCAGCGAAGTGCCTGATGAGGAAGTGCCGCCCGCGCTCAACCATCACGGCGTCGAGCGAACTCAGCCACGACTCGATCGTTCGGCGTGTGGGTGCCAGCCCGGCAAGCGACTCTTCGAACAGCTCAAGGACGAGCGATAGCTCGTTGCCGTGCCCACCGGCCACGGCGGCGGCCGGATCATCAGCGCCGAACCACGAGGACACGGTGTCAGCCCCGAGCGCCTGCAGCAGCAGCACACTCCGCGGCAGGTCGTAGTCCGTCACACTCGTACTGGGTATGCCGAACAGGGTCTCCGTCGCTTGCTTCTGGCGGAAGGCGATCGCCGCGTCGAGGTCGATATCGGACTGTGCTGCGAAGCGGTAGCGCGTCTGCGCCTCGATACTGTGGAGCACTGCCGGTTCGGTCAGCAGCTTCCGCGGCCCTTTCACGTGCCGGAAGTCCTCATCCATCGCCCGTCGCGCGGCCGCTGCCACTGCCGGCCGGATCCGCTCCCAGCCCCAGCCGTCGCGCAGCCAGAGCAGCAGCGGCAGCACATGCCCGTTCACGGCACGCTGCCGCAGCCGGCTCATATAGATCACGCGGCGTACCGCAGCCGGCGTCCAGCGCACGACGTAGCCCGGCCGTGGCCGGTGCGCTTCGGGTTGCTCGGGAGACACGAGCCCGCGATGAATGTCCTGCCGCAAACCTATCGCAGTCGCGGCGATGCCACGGCGGGCAAGTGCCGCCACAAGCTCAACCGTGGTGATGCCGCGTTCGGGGTGCGGGTCGCGCGTTGCGTCTGCCATACGGGCAGTCTACAGCCATGTGACGTGTTTTGCAAGCATCATGCCGAGAAGATGGAGTATTCAGTCGCACAGACATCATTCGCCAACTATGATGAACGTAACCACCGTTCTGAACAGGGGTAGTCAGGAGAACCAAATGGTGCACGAGGCAACCGTTACCGAGATCGATCATGTACCGGCGCTCGCCAACATGATCCGGTCGCAAGCTGACCACGAACGTCCAAATCCGTTCGTCACCGCGGGATTACTCATGCTTCTACCCACACAATGTGGCTCTGATGGCGTGCTCTACCGGCGCCAGACGAGCGCCATGCAGGCGGCCGCTGCGTACGAAGCGGCGGTTGCGGCCTTGCGCCCACGGGCGCGGCTGGTCTGGCACGTCGTACCGGACGGCAACGGTTGGCGCTGGTGGGCAGTGCTGCTGCCGGCCGGTGACAGCGAGCGAGTGTAAGTGATGGATGACGTGCAGACCACCGCGCTCGCCGCGATCACCGTTCGCCCGGAGCTACAGCCCCGCACAGCCGGGCTTGATAACGATCACGTGCACGCGCTTGCGGACACACCCGATAGCTGGCCGCCGCTCCGCGTGGTCAGGGACGGCGCGGCGCTGGTGCTGGTGGACGGATTCCATCGCTTCGCCGCGGCGCAGAATCTCGACCGCGACATGATCGAAGTCGAAATCGTGCCACCGCCGGAAGACGGCGATCTGCGCGGGCTGGCCTTCCGCCTGAACGTCGGGCACGGCCGGCCGCTGACACTGACCGATCGCCGCACCGAAGCCCGGCGGCTGCTCGGACGCATGCCGGACCTGTCCGACCGCGAGATCGCTCGGCGCTGCGTTCTGGCACCCACCACGATCGGCACGCTGCGACGTGAGCAGGTTGCTGTCCAAAATGGACAGCTCGACCGGCCAGCCAGCGGTGCCCGGTCTTCGCGTAGCCCTACCCAGGAGACGATCGAACACCACCACGGGCCGGGCGAGTTGCCGCCACCCAACGTGATCACGGGCGAAGACTATTCGATCAGTTCCGCCGAACGGCGCCAGCAGCGCCAGATCGCAGGCTACTTCAAACGGCTCGCGGTCTCACTTGATGAGATGCCCGCGTTCGGTGGCGCCGATGAGACAGCCACGGCTTGCCGCGTAGTGCTCGGCAGCGAGCAGGCTGCGGCCCTGGCCGGCCGGCTTGGCGATGCCGCTCGTGACGTGCTCGCCGTCGCCTGTGCCCTCGGCTATCCAGACACATCCCAGCCGGTGGCCGCGGGCGTGGCTCACGGCGTAGCCCTCTCGGAGGGTGCTGCATGAGCCCGATCGCCCCGCCTACCCCGTCTTCTACGCGCGAGTCGTTTAACGAGGAGGACGCCGCGGATGCCACCGCGGAAGCGACGGTGCAAGGCCGATCCTCGCGCTCCATCCCGAAGTCGCTGGTGGTCACGGACGTACCGGCTGAAGTCGCGCAGCCGCTCATCGAGCAGTTCCACTACCTGCACCGGATGCCGGCCGGCGTCGCGCGTTGCTTCGGCGTCTATCTGAATGGCGATCTCTGCGGCGCGGTGGTGTTCAGCAACGGCGCCCGCCAGAGCCATTGTCTGCTCGCGGCCGGCCGGCCCGGCGATGTCGTGACGCTCGCGCGGCTGTGGCTGGCAGATGCCTTGCCCAAGAACAGCGAGAGCAGGGTGCTGGCGATCGTGCTGCGCCTCTTACGCCGCACATCACCCTACAAGCTGGTGATCTCCTACGCTGACCCGGCCGCCGGGCATACCGGCACGATCTACCGAGCCGCCGGCTGGACCGCGCTCGGTCAGGCGCGATCCCGCGCGTACCTGCGTCTGCCGGACGGCCGCATCCAGCACCCGCGCAGTGTCGGCAGTGCCTATGGCAGCAGCGGCGTGCGGCAGCTTCGCGCCACAGGTATCGCCGTCGAGCCGGTGCCGGTCGCCGGCAAGCACCGCTACGTCTCCGTGCTCGATCCGGCGTGGCGCTGGCGGCTGCGTCACCGGAAGCCATCGGCTGTGAAATCGTGAACAGAAAACGGCCCGTTGGCGGTTGGCGTCCGCCAGCGGGCCACACCGAAAGGACCGATCACGTTGACTGTACAACTATTTGCTGTCGCCTGCAAGCCTGCGGGACTGCAGCGTATCTCCTTTGCTTCCCCCGTCCAGGCCTCCCGCACCGACGGCACTCTGCCTGACATACTCGTGCGCGAGAGATTAGCGCTCGGCAAACGCGGCCACCGGGCGACAGCCGATTTGGTGAGACATGAGGGGCCGCTTCGCCGCGCTGCGCGACGGCGGGAGCGTGCCGCCGGGAAGGGCGGTGCGCGATGAATCGTGCCGAACGGCGGCGCTGCATCCGCGCCCGGCGACGACTCCTTACTCCGCACACGCCGGCATGGTACGTGCGGCTCAGCGGCATCAATTCGCGTCAGGCCGAACTCAGCAGCCCCTACGCCGGCAAGCGGTGCTGCACGATCTGCGGTGACGTGCCGGCGACGCTCTACCGACCGGAGCATGCGCCTGATCTCCCGGTCTATCTCTGTGCTAACTGCATGGTGATTCAGGGCCGGATGTACGGGGTGACCTTCACCCGCATTGCTGAGCCGGGGGTGCGCTGATGGCTCGCGGTGCAAAGGGTGGGATCTTTCGTCCAACCAAAGGCATCTTCAAGGGCGTCCCGTTCCGTTCGTACCGGCAGTATCGCAACGCGCTGGAAGAGTACCGCGGCGGTACGACGCTGGCCGCGCGGCAACGCCGGCCCGCGCGGGTACTGCGCGAGCACGTTGGCCGGCTCTCGCCCGCCGAGCGCCGCGCCTACGAACGCGCGTGGAAGGCCGTGGAGTTCAAGCGCGAAGACCGGCACCTGTCGGTTGAGGAAGCCGCCCGCCGCGCCGGCACCACGCCCAACGCGATTCATCGCTACGTCGGCGCGGCGTGGCCTTCAGGCTACGCCCGCTGGGATGTCCCCGTCCAGAACGCGGGCGTGGACCCGGCGGACATCAATCGACCTGGCGTGCTGACGCTCACCGTCAAGAATCGGCGCACAGCATCCACACTCGGCCGCTACCTCAATGCGGTCTCGGACGCGTTAGGCGGCGATGACCAGCCGCTTACAGCGTTCCGCGGCAAGAGCGTTACCGTAGACGGGGTGCGCTACCGGCTGATCGATGACCCTGATCTCCTCCGAGAGATGTTCGACCACGGTGAATTGCTCATCGAGTATGCATCAGGAGATGTCGCGGCATGAGTACCGATGAGACCCAGCGCATCATGCGCAACGCCCGGCGCCGCGAACGATTTCCTCTCGGTGCCACCTGCATTCGGTGCGGCGAATCGGACGCACGAGTGCTGGACGCCGGCACAAAGCCGATCTTGTGTTACGCCTGCCACGCCGCGGCCGCCGGCCGATCAGTGGTTGAGTACCATCACATCGGCAGCCGGGCGAATGGCGATCTGACGATCGTCATCGGCGCGAATGAGCACCGCATTCTCTCAGAGATGCAGCGAGAACACGATCCACGGCTACGGCGCAACCCCGACGGCAGCCCGGTGCTCAGGGCAGCCGCGCATCTCGCAGGCGTGCGTGACGCACTGGCCGTGCTGGTCGAACGCCTCTTCGACCCGCTCATCACATGGCTGCTCGCCTTCGAAACCTGGCTCGTGGCTCGGCTCGGCCCGCGGTACTGGCAGCAGCCCGACTTTCCGCAACTCCGATTGTGTTGAAACTGAGGAAATCATTGATGGCACCGACGACACGATCATCTTCCTCTGCATTGGCGCCCGCGGAGATCACGAGTCTCGACATCGCCGTTGGCGCCTGGGCGGAGCAGACCACACTGACCAAATCCCAGCGCAGAAAGCTACGGCGGCACGAACGTCGCGCCGCGCTGGGCACTGAGAACCGGCCGAACGTGATGGACGTGATCATGCGCTCCGAACACGCGGACGAGTCAGGGGCATTGGCTGGAGAGCGACCGCGCATCCCTGATGTCGCGCTCGTGTTCGACACCGAGACCGCGACCGATACCAGCCAGCGCTTGCAGTTTGGCACCTGCCGGATCTACGAACGCGGCCAGCTCCAGACGGAATATCTCATCTACGGCGATGACCTGCCCGAGCACGACCCCGACGGCCACCGCGTGCTGCAGCAGTACGCGGAGACGACGCCGAGCGAAGCACCGACCGCGCCCGGCACGGGCCGCAAGCCGCTCAGACTCATCAGCCGTACCGAATTTGTCGAAGAAGTATTCTGGAAAATCGCCTATCGCGGGCACGCGCTGGTCATCGGCTTCAATCTCCCATTCGACCTGACACGTATCGTGCGAGACGTACACTATACGCAAGACGGAGACGGCTTTTCACTCGATCTGAGGGAGAATCCGAACCGCCCGCGCTTGCAGATCTGGATCGACGATAGTAAACGAGCGCGGATACAGTTCACCAAGCGGCAGCCGTTCAACAAAGACGATGAGCGTGATGCATCGTTTCGTGGCTACTTTCTCGACTGCAAAACGCTCGCCTTTGCGCTCACTGACAAGGGCTATTCGCTCGCATCGGTGTGTGAAGCATTCGGTGTGGAACATAGGAAGCTGAGCACTGAGCAGTATGGCGTTATCACAGCGGAGTATATCGACTACTGCCGCCGCGACGTGCTCGCCACGTGGGAACTCGCACGGGAATTGCTGAAACGGTTTGCTCTTCACCCGATCGCCCTGGCACCGTGGTCAGCGAAGTCGGCCGCGAGCATCGGCAAGGCGTATCTCCGGGCGATGGGGCTCGCACCGCGGCTCGCGCTGCAGCCGGGCTTCGACAAGCACGCGCTCGGTGATGCGATGGTGGCCTACTTCGGTGGACGCGTCGAATGCACGATCCGCCGCACACCGGTGCCCGTGGTCTATCTCGATTTCACCAGCATGTACCCGACGGTGAATAGCCTCATGGGCTTGTGGCGGTACTTCATCGCGAAGCGGCTGGACATAGTGGATGCAACGGAGGAGACTCGCGCGTTCCTTGAACGCGTCACACGGGATGCGATGTTCGACCGGGACACGTGGAAGCAGCTGACCGTATTCGTTGAAGTGTTGCCCGGTGGCGATGTGCTGCCGCTACGTGCCCAATACGAGTCCGGTGGCAGCTACGGCATTGGCCTGCAGGAAGTCGAGAGCAGCCGGCCGCTCGTCTACACGCTCGCGGATTGCATCGCCTCGACACTGCGCACCGGCAAGGCGCCGCACGTGCTGCGGGCGTGGCGTCTCGTTCCAGCCGGAGTACAGGAGGGGCTCCGGCCGGTGCAGCTTGCCGGAGAAATCGCGGTCGCTCCGAGAACGGACGACTTCTTTCGCTTCGTGATCGAGGCGCGGAATCGGCTGCCCGACAAGAAGTCGCCCACGGGAACATTTCTCAAGGTACTGGCGAACAGTAGCAGCTACGGGATTTACGTCGAGCGGAACCCGGAGCGGCTTGGCGCGGGAGAGCGGGCAGCCGTCGCGGTGTACGGGACGCACGCGTTTTCCACGCGCGTGGTGCACCCGGAGAAACCGGGCGAGTGGTGCTTCCCACCGCTGGGTGCCCTGATCACCGGCGCGGCGCGGCTGATGCTGGCGTTGCTCGAAGCTCTGGTGACTGAATCCGGCGGTAGCTATGCCTTCTGTGATACCGACTCGATGGCGATCGTCGCCAGCGAACACGGCGGGCTTATCCCCTGCGAGGGCGGGCCTGAACAGATGCCAGACGGCACACCGGCCATCCGGGCGCTGTCGTGGGAACAGGTCGATGCGATTCGACAGCGCTTCGCGGCGCTCAATCCCTACGACCCCGAAGCGGTGCCCGGTAGCGTGCTCAAGGTCGAAGATATGAGCTACACCGATTGCGGGCTGCCCGGCCACGACCGGGACGAACGCGGGCAGCCGAAGCGCTGCATCTGCACGAAGGTGCAGCGCGAGGTGTGGGCGTTCAGCATCAGCAGCAAGCGCTATGCGCTGTACACGATTGACGGGAACGGTGAACCCGTGCTTGCCGGCGTCTCGGCACATGGGCTCGGGGCGTACCTTCCGCCTGATACGGCGACAGCTTCCCCTGCAACGGACGGCGCCGATGAGGCGCAGAAGGTCAAGCCCTGGCACAGGACGGCGTGGCTCTTGTTCATCCGCGAGGCGCTGGTGCTGCCGACGGAAGAACCGGCGTGGCTTGACCGCATTGCGATGCGTCGCCTGACGCTAAGCAAGCCCAGCACACATCGCCTCTTCGCAGACCTGAACGCCGAGAAAGCGTACGCCGATCACGTGAAACCGGCGAACTTCCTCATCTCTCCGCAAATCTCGAAGACCGGATACCCGCCGGGTGTAGATCGGAACCGCTTCAGTTTGGTGGGGCCGTATGAGACGGACCCCGAGCGCTGGGGCGAGCGTACGTACATCGATCGCTATTCCGGCAGCACGTACCGCATCACGCCGAACCTTGATTACGAAGCGATGGCGTTTTCTCCCGAGCGGGAACGCACCGCCGAAGTCGTCACCTATCGAGAACTCCTCAGGGACTACCGCACGCATCCCGAGGCGAAACGACTGGGGCCGGATGGTAGGCCATGTACGCGGGAGACCGTTGGGCTGCTCTCACCACGCCGCGTACGGGTGGGACGCATCACGCACATCGGCAAGGAGTCCAACGAGCTTGAGGCGCGGGAGTCGGGCGAGATTACTGACATCGATGAGGTTCAGAACATCTATCTCGACACCCACGATGATTGTCTGCGCGACATGCTGGTACACCTGCCACGTCGCCCGTTTGCGAAGCTGGTAGGTATTTCCGAACGAGAACTGCGCTACATACTCACCGGCGACGTGGCGCCTGGAGCCGAAACCCGCGCGAAGCTCGTATCTGCTGCCGCTACGTTGATGCGCGATAGCTTCAAGCAACTTGGCACAACGCCCGGTGACATTCCGCGCGACTTCGACGCGCTGGCCGCGACCTATGCTGAGCGGTTGGCCGCGGAGCGCGAACGGCTGACGGTGCAGCTACGCTCGCTCACCGGCACGCTGGTACCGGCCGGTTGGTCGAAGCCGCTGTCGCAACGGGATGTGGCGCGAATGCTTACCCGTACGCAGAAGACCGTCTCGAATTGGCAACGGGTCGGCGTGCCCGCGGAACCGGAGACGCTGGCCCACGCCGCGGGCCGGCTCAAGCCTATTGCCGGGCTGCTCGACCGGCTGGCATTCCTTGCCGCGGATGGGTTCAGATGCACGGGTGAGCGCGAGCGCGGCCGGTTGCACCGCGAGTACGAGCGCCTGCGAGTACGCCTACTAAACCAGCTCGCTCGGAACGGTGCAGCATGAGTCAGGCATCCTTCGGGGTGTTCGGCACTGCGATAACCTGATCCCAGTTCAGCACTGCCGTTCGTGTCCGGAGCCGATACCCCCACATAAGGAAATGACGGGGCGAGCTTGCGCGATGGCTGACATTGGCAGATTATTGCCATCGGCCGCAGTGAGGCTCTGGGAGTAAGAACCATCTATTCGGTGGTGAAGCTGCTAACTTATGCGCCGTCGAAGAGTGTGTGCCGCGCCGCGATATGGATGGTGGCTCGCCGTCCTCATTCTGGTGTCGCTGGCCTGCTTCGGGGCGCCGAATGCTGAGCAGATTCATGCGCAAACCACTCCGGCGGTATCGAGTCCCGAGGCCGTCATTCCTTCAGATGCCACCTCATCCACCGTGAGTCGCTTTTCGTTGTCCGGGCAGGCCTATGCCGCGGTGACGTACACGAGGCAAGAGAACGTCGAAGCTCCCTTTCTCCAACCACCACCGACGGATCGCCAGTATGTGGTGCTGCTGCTCTTCGACGGTACGAACTGGGACATCGTTGCCGACAGTTACAGCATCGCGCTCGATGCCTTTGGCCCCGATGCGCTGGGGCCGCTCGGTTCCGATGGTCCAGTTGCAGCGACCGCGTTTGTCACCGCGAAAGTGACTCCCTTACCCCGCACACCGTTCGAATCCGGCTCTATGCCTGACGTGCTGGTGCTGGAGATGTCGTACCTGTTCGGTCCGGAATCGATCTTGCATCCACAACCGACGCTGGTCTTGCTCATCCCAACGGCGAGCGGATTCGCGTACGGGTATATCGGTGCTGTCGGCGGGTGGGTCACGATCGATCAGCTAGATCGACTGGACGATAGTGTGTTCGTTTCGCTGCCTGGATACCTACCGAGTGACGCGGCTTGCTGTCCGACCGGCACGGAAATCTGGCGTCTTGCCTGGGCCGATGGCTCGTTCGTGGTCGCTGAGCATTGTGTCCGCCAGAGTCGGGCACGTTCATGCG
>CALFMN010000197.1 GCA_937879875.1 uncultured Chloroflexota bacterium
GCGCCCGCGCGGGCGCCAGGTGAAACGCAACGAAGAGAGAAAGCAGCGCGGCGGCGATGGCGGCGTAACGAATAGCCGTTCCCCCGGATGTGCAGACAAGCGAGTCTTCTTCAGCCTACCGCGTTTTCGCAGCATTCGGGGGAGCCTGTTCAAGCGCCGCTGCCCGCGCCCGCGCGGGACACCTAACCCTGACTTCGCTTCAGCGAAGTCTGTCCCTTCCCGACACAGGAAGGGTTGGTTCAAGGACAAACAGGGCCGGTGGGAGACGATCCCTCCGCTGATCCTGCAATGACACCTGAGCCCCGCCGCCGTCCGGCGTTGTTGGGAACGCTTCAGAAGTCCCTTTCCCGCCTCGGGCCATAGCGCAGCGCAACCGTCGGAGACTTCCAATGACAGACCTCGCCTGCGAGGTCAGGGTTAGGTGCCCCGCGCGACTGCGAGCGGCCGGCCCGCTGCCCGCGTTTGACAGCGTGGATATAATCGCCTGGATGTGATCTGCTGGCGGATGCGTTGTCCGTTGGCGACGGCGTTGGGAAGGCACAGACGATGGCATGGCAACTCTCCGGCCAATACTTTGAGACGTGTAGCTGCGACGTGCTCTGCCCATGCATCACCTCGCAGGCGACGGCCCGGCCCACGCAGGGCCGCTGCGACGCGGTGCTCGCCTTCCACATCGAGCGCGGCGCCGCCGACGGCGTCGACCTCGCCGGCCTGACGGCGGTGATCGCGCTGCAGGCAGACGGTCCGATGGCCGACGGCAAGGGCCGACGCGAGCTGTATCTCGACGCCGCCGCCAGCGGGCAGCAGCGCGACGCGTTGGCAGCGATCTTCGGCGGCAACGCCGGCGGCCCGCCGGAGGCGCTGGGCGGCCTGGCGCCAGAGCTGCTCGGCGTGCACAGCGCCCGCATCGACTTCGGCGTCGATGGCGAGACGCGCACACTCAGGATTGATGGCATCGGCGAGCAGTCGGTGTCGGGGCTGCCGGGCTTCGCGGGCAGCACGATGGTGCTGACGAACGCCGGCCACCCCGCAAATTCGAACCTTGCGCTCGCCCGCGCCGGCGAGACCGCGCGCTTCAAAGACGCCGCTTTCGACTTCGACAACGCCGGCAAGAACGGCCACTTCGCCGCCTTCAACTGGAAAGCGTAGCCGGCATGGCGGCGAGCGCCTCCGCCCCGCCGCTGCTCGCTCGCCAGCGGGCGCTGATCCTCGGATCGCTGCTGGCGCTGGCCGCGTCCTGCTGGGCCATCGTCATCTGGCAGTCCGCCGCCACGAGCAGCATGGGCGCCAGCCTGACCATGGGCATGGCCGCGCCGCTGTTTCTGGCGACCTGGGTAGCGATGATGGCGGCGATGATGTTTCCCGCCGCGGCGCCGATGATCCTGGCCTTCGCCCGTGTCTATGCCTCGCGTCGCGAGCGCGGCCGGCCGTTCGTACCCGTCTGGGTTTTCGCCGGCGCCTATCTGCTGGTCTGGGCGGGCGCCGGCATCGCCGCCTTTCTGCTCGCCGCCGGCGCCGACGGGCTGGCGGAGCGTTCGCCCTTTCTGCTCGACCATGCCGCGCGGATCGGCGGCGGCGTGCTGATCGCCGCGGGGTTGTACCAGCTTTCGCCGCTCAAGGATCGCTGCCTGTCGCAGTGCCGTACGCCGCTCTCCTTCATCGCCACGTCGTGGCGCGACGGCCGCGGCGGCGCCGTGCGCATGGGTGTGGAGCATGGCGTCTATTGCCTGGGTTGCTGCTGGCTGCTGTTCGCGCTGCTCTTCCCGCTCGGCGTGATGAACGTAGGAGCGATGGCGGTGCTCACCGCGCTCGTCTTCGCGGAGAAGGCATTGCCCTTCGGGCGCGTGATCGCGCAGGCGGCGGCCGTGGCGCTGATCGTCCTGGGCGCCGCCGTGATCATCTGGCCCGCGGCTCTGCCCACGACGCTGGGCATGTGAGTGTGCGCGGCCCCTATCCCCCGGCTGTGTGACATCTGCGATGCTGGGTCCCCAATAATAGGGGCACGGGGCGAACTGGCTTGCAGCGATCCAGGCTGGTGACTGGTTAGCCGGCGCGCCGCCAGGCGCATTGCACGCGCCCAACGGCGCCGCGCGGAGCAGGCACCGCCTGGCCAGGCAACCGATGGCGCAGCGGGAGCTGGTGTCAGCTCTGGCCGGCCGGCACCGCGTCCGTCTGCCGCAGTGCGGCCCTATACTACGACCAGCGGGGAGCCTGCTTTCCCCTGAGACGCCTGAGGCGCCCGAGACGCGATACGGATGAGGCGCGAACGTGCCGGCTCCTTTGGATCGGCTGGATCGGCAGCGACGTCCCTGGCCTGGAGCGGAGCCTCACGCCACGGGCGCACCGCCCGTGCCGCGCACGCTGCTGCTTGGGCGGGAAGCAGATCTGGCCGCCGCCTGCCGCCTGCTGCGGCGCCCGGACGTTGGCCTGCTGACGCTGACCGGGACTGGTGGCTCGGGAAAGACGCGGCTCGCGCTCGCCGTGGCAGCAGAGATCGCCGGCGAGTTCGCGGACGGCGCGGTGAGGGTTCTTCTTGGGGCTATCGCCGAGCCGCAGCATGTTGGGCCGGCCATCGCGCGGACGCTGCAGATCCAGCCCGCCGGCGGCAGCGATCTGCCGGTGCGCCTGGCACGGGCGCTGAGCGCATCGAACCTGCTCTTACTGCTGGACAACTTCGAGCACCTGCTCGCCGCCTCGCCGCTCATCGCCGATCTGCTCACACGCTGCCGTGGGCTGAAGGTTCTGGCCACCAGCCGCGTCGCACTGCGCATCTCCGGCGAGCACGAACAGGTCGTGCCGCCGCTCGCACTGCCGGATCGGGCGGCGACCACCCTGCCGGCGTTGGCAGAATCGCCCGCGGTGCAGCTCTTCGTCGCGCGCACCGCCGCGGTGCGGCCGAGCTTCGACTTGACGCCCGCGAACGCCGGCGACGTGGCGGCGATCTGCGCCCGGCTGGATGGGCTGCCGCTGGCGCTCGAGCTGGCGGCCGCGCGAGGTAAGGTCTTCGCTCCACGGGCTCTGCTGGCACGGCTCGACCGTCGCCTGGACCTCCTGACCGGCGGCGCCCGCGACCTGCCCGCGCGCCAGCGCACACTGCGGGATACGATCGGCTGGAGTTACGATCTGCTCTCCGCCGCCGAGCAAGCGCTGTTTCGCCGCCTCGGCGTCTTCGCCGGCGGCTGCACGATCGATGCGGCGGACGCGATCTGCATCGCGCCCGATCTGGATCTTGACCCGTTCACGGGCTTGATGACGCTGGTCGATCACAGTCTGCTCGCCCACGGCGAGGATGCCGACGGAGAACCGACCTTCTGGCTGCTGGAGACAGTGCGGGAGTACGCGCTCGACCGCCTGCGAGCAGCGGGAGAGGAAACAGCGATTCTCGCGCGGCATGCCGCCTCCTACTGCTGCCTTGCAGAGGAAGCGTTTTGGCGCCTTCTGCGCGCCGAACAGGTTGCGTGGCTTCGGCGGCTCGAACGTGAACGCGACAACCTGCGCGCCGCGCTCGCCTGGTGCCTGTCGTCCGACGGCGACGCCGCACTCGGTCTGCGCCTCGTCGGAGCCTTGCTCGTCTTCTGGTGGATGAGCGGGAGCCTGGAAGAGGGCCGCGGCTGGGCCGAGCGCGCGCTGGCCGCGGCCCCGCAGGCGTCGCCAGACCTGCGGGCGCGCGGCCTCTTGACCCTCGGTTGGCTCGCCTTCCGCCAGGGCGACGTGGAGCCAGCCGGCGCGGCCTTCCATGAGAGCGCTTCCCTCTTTCAGCAATGCGGCGAACGCTGGTCCGCCGCGTGGGCACTCACCGGCCTCGCCCGCGTTGCCGTGGTGCATGAGCAGGCGATGGCGCTCGCGGCGGAGGGACTGGCGCTCTTTCGCAAAGTCGGCGACCCATGGGGGATGGCCTTCGCCCTGTACACATCGGGCTTTCGCGCTCAGGTCTCCGGCGATGAGGCGCGCGCCGCAGCCGCGTTCGACGAGTCGTTGCCCCTGTGGCGGACGTCGGGCGACCGCCGTGGCACGGGGCTGACGTTGCTGGGGCTGGCCACGATCGCACAGCGGCGGCAGGAGACGGCGCGGGCGACGGCGCTGCTCAGTGAAGGTCTCGCGCTCTTCCGCGAGCTGGGCGATCGCGAGGCGATGGCGATCGCCTGCCGCAGCCTGGGCATGCTGGCAGAGGAGCAGGGTGATGCCGAGCGCGCCGCCCGTCTGCTCGGCGCGGCCGATGCGCTCCGCGAGGCGATTCACGCCCTGCCGCTCGCGGATGCGCGGCTCGACGAACGCAGCGGGCTGCGGGATCGCACCCTGCTGACAGACGCCGCCTACGCCGCCGCGCGGTCGTCCGGGCGGGCACTGTCCGACGAAGCGCTGATCGCCTACGCACTCGATCTTCCCGCCCCAAACCGGGCCATGCGGGCGCCGCGGCCCGGCGGCCTCACCGAGCGGGAGGTCCAGATCCTGCGGCACGTCGCGGCCGGCAGCAGCAACCAGGAGATCGCGAACACGCTGGTGCTCAGTGTGAAGACCGTGGAACGACATTTGGCCAACATCTACGCCAGGCTTGGTCTGCGCGGCCGCGTGGAGGCCACTGCCTACGCGCTGCGGCACGGCATCGCCTGAACCGAACACGGCCCGCCGATCGCCGCGGTGCGCTCCGTGTCTGCTTGCTCCAGCCACTGATGCATTGCACCTGCATGGTTCCCCTCACCCTGGCCCACGCCATGGCGCGGGCCGAATTGCATGGTTGCCCCGATGGCGGTTCGCCGCCTCCCGGATAGCCTGCGCAGCAGCAATACGAGGAGGAAGCGATATGCCATCACCACCCATGCGCGGCTACGTCGAGGAGCAGTTGCGAACCGTCTACGCGGCCTTTGCGCAGGGCAACGTGGCGGGCGTGCTCAGCCCGTGCAGCGACGACATGATCTTCCATGTCCCCGGCACGAGCCCGCTGGCCGGCGACCATACCAGAGCCGGCTTCGTGGACCTGGCCGGCAGGTTGGTGCGGATCTCCGGCGGCAGCTTTCGGGAAGAGATGGTCGACGTACTCTCCGGCGAGACGCACGGGGCCGCGCTGCTGCTGCACAGTCTGAGGCGGAATGGCCGGCCGGTCTCCTACACCACGGTCCACCTCTGGAGACTGCGCGGGGGGCGGTTCTGCGAGTGGTGGGAGCTTCCGCAGGATCTCGACGCGTTCAACGCGGCCTGGAGCTGACGGCAGAGAGCGGTCAGGAGAAGGTGAAATCATGCTCAAGTTCGGAATCCTCGTAGCCCTCGCGCTCGCCGCCATCGTGCCGGCGGCCCCGCGGCAGGCCCGCGCCCAAAGCGCCGATGTCTCGGCCACGGTCGATGCCCTGCGCGATGCGACGCTTGCCGGCGACCTCGACGCGATAGTGAGCCTGTTCACGCCGGACGCCGTGGTCGTCTCGCCCTTCGGCACGTTCGGCGATCCGGCCGCGATCCGCGGCTTCTACACCGGCTTCTTCCAGCAAAATCCAGGACTCAGCATCACGTTCGTGGACCGGCAGGTGGCGCTCGACACGACGGAGGTACACCACTCGCTGGTCGCGTCAGACGGCATTCGCGCGGCCGGCGTCGAGCGGGTGGTGTTCATCGAGACCATCGTCGTCGTGCAGGGAAAGGTCAAAAGCGCGACCATCTTGCTGGACCTGAGCGATCCCCAGACCGCGCAGTTCGCCGCGGCGCTGGGCGGAAGCTGAATAGCGGGCCGACAGCGTCGGCGCAGAGATGAAGAGGAGCGATCATCATGGCAATCGCGGTTGTCTTCGACGCCCCCGGCATGACCTCGAACCAGTACGACGGGATTATCCGCGGCCTCGAAGCCGCGGGGGAAGGTGCACCGGCAGGGCGGCTCTACCACGTCGCGGCGCAGAAGCCGGACGGCTGGCTGGTGGTGGACATCTGGGACTCGGAAGAGAGGCTGAACCAGTTCGCGCAGACCCTGATGCCGCTGATCCAGCAGGCCGGCGTAACCATTGCGCCGCAGGTCTATCCGCTGCATAACGCGATCGCAGGTTAGCCGGACAAATACCGTGGGCGGGGCGCCAGATCTGGCGCCCCGCTCGCGCGCTCCCGGCCGGATGTTGGCAGGCTGGTTGCTGCCCCCCGCGGGGTGCGCTCTATACTGTTCCCTGTTCTCGCAAGGAGCCGTCATGCCCGCATCGCAGACCGTGATCAAGACCGGTATGGGCCGGCTGGCGATGGCCGAGCTGCCGATCGCCGCGCCGGGGCCGGACCAGGCCGTGATCCGCATGACGCTGAGCACGATCTGCGGCTCCGACGTGCACATCCTCGACGAGTTCCCGATGCCGCAGGGCGTGGCCGCGCTGCCGATGGGCCACGAGGCCTGCGGCGTGGTCGAGGCCGTCGGCGCCACTGTGACCGCGTTCAAGCCCGGCGACCGCGTCGTCGCGGCCTGCCTGTTCTGCTGCGGTCACTGCGAGAACTGCATGCGCGGCCTCGAATCAAGCTGCATCACCTATCACTCGCCCGGCAACCTGCTGTTCGGCGCCTAGGGGCAGTTCTTCACCGTCAGCGGCGCCCAGACCTCGCTGGCGCAGATTCCGGATGGCCTGGCGGACGAGCAGGTGCTGTTCGCCAGCGACATCATGTCCACCGGCTTCGCCGCGGTGGAGAACGGCGGCGTGGCCTTCGGCGATACCGTCGCGGTCTTCGCGCAGGGGCCGGTGGGGCTCTGCGCCACGGCGGCGGCACGGCTGCGCGGCGCGGCGCTGATCATCGCGGTGGAAGGCATTCCCGCGCGGCAGGCCGTCTCGCGCAGGCTCGGCGCCGATGTTGTCGTCGAGCCGGGCGACGCGGTGGCCGAGATCATGCGGCTCACCGGCGGGCGCGGTGCGGACGTGGCGATCGAGGCGCTGGGCACGCAGACGACGTTTGAGAACTGCTGCCGCGTCACGCGCTCCGGCGGCACGGTCAGCAGCGTCGGCGTCTACGGCGCCTTCCCCACGCTCGGCCTTTCGACACAGGATCCGGGCTTCTGGAACCGCAAGATCGTCACCACGCTCTGCCCGGTGGGCACCGAGCGGCTGCGGCGCATGATCGCGCTGGTGCAGCACGGCAAGGTCGATCTGACGCCGCTGATCACGCACCAGATGCCGCTCTCACAGGCGATCGAGGGCTACGCCCTGTTCAAGCGGCGCGACAGCGGCGTGCTGAAGATCGCGCTGCGGCCGTAGGGCGTGGGGCGGGAGGCGTGGCAGTGCGCGGGCGGCGGCCGGCGCATGGGCGCGGCGGCAGGAGTCCATGCGCCGTTCCTGTGTGCGGAGGACGTTGCCGCACCCGCCCCGGAACGCTGCAGCGGGGCGCAATAGGCCTGAGGCGCGTGCTGTGGGTTTGATCTATTGGCAGAAACCGCCCGCGGTTGCCTGGTGGTCGTTGTGAGGCGCCACCATGACCACCGCGGACGTGTTCATCCTACGCTCCTGCACCGTGGACGATTGGGTGCGGGATCATGGCCTGCCGCGCCGGCCGGGTCCCAGCCCGGCGTGCAGCGCCAGCGCGATCCTGCCCTTTGCCCTGGCGCGGGAGTTGCTCGGCTACGACGCCGAGCGGCGCTCCCGCCGCGTGGTGCGGGCCGAGTGGCGGCCCCGCTTCCCCGACATTCCGCACCAGTCGGAGCTGCATCGGCGTAGGCGCGGGCTGCAGGGGGCCCTGGCACTCCGGCGCCAGCACGGGGTGGCCGCCGTGCCCGCGAGTACGGGCGACTGGCTGGCGATCGACACGCCGCCGCTGCCGGTCAAGCCCCCCCGCCGCGTGCGCGGCCCGGACCACTGGGCCGGCCCGGACGGCCGGCACGCCGGCTTCGGGCGCGGCGCGGCGAAGGCGTTGTGGTTCTACGGCTGCCGCCTCGCCGTGCTGGCGCCGCTGCTGACGTCGCTGCCGCTGGTCTGGGCGCTGGTGCCCGCCGCCGTCAACGCACGCGCGGTAGCGGAGTGGTTGCTGGAGGCGCTGCACGACCTGCAGCTGCTGGTCGACAAGGGCTTCCGCGGCAAGACCTTCGCCGCGACGCTCGCCGAGCAGGCGATCACGGTGCTGGTGCCGCCCACCACAGCCGAGCGAGACGCGATGCCCGCCGCCGACCGCGCCTTTATCGCCGCGCACCGCAACCGCAGCGAGGGCAGCGTTACGCGCGCGAAGGATCAGTTCCACCTCGAACAGCACCGTGCCCTCAGCTTCTGGGGCTTGCGGGCCCGCGTGACTACCAGGCTCGCGGCGCTCACGCTCGACCATCGCTGGCGCCACGCCGGCCTGGCCCTCGCCTGATCCCACATCATGCGCCTGAGTACTACTTCGTTAGTAAGCGTGGCAGACTGGCTGGCATGGACACGATGCCCCA
>CALFMN010000198.1 GCA_937879875.1 uncultured Chloroflexota bacterium
GGGGGCCACCGTCGGAGCCAGCCACGTCATCCCTCCGCCGGCAGTTCGAGGGTGATGCGCGTGCCTGCGCCGGGAGCGCTGGCGATCTCGAGCGTGCCGCGGAGCAAGCGGGCGCGTTCGCGCATGCCGAGCAGACCGAAGTGGCCCTCCGGCGGCTCGGCCGGATTGAAGCCGCGACCGTCGTCCTCGATCTCCAGCCGCAGCGGCTCGTGCAGCGCCAGTCCCTCGCCCACGTCGAGCGCGACCGAGACGGATCGCGCTTCCGCGTGGCTGACGGTGTTGGTCAACGCCTCCTGCGCGATGCGGAAGACGCCCATCTCCACACGCGGTGAGAGCGGCCGATCTGCCCCGCGCAGCGCGAAGCTGGCGCGCAGATCGCGCTCGCAGCCGATCTGCTCCACCAGCCGGCCCAGCGCCTCGCCCAGCGTCAGCCCCTCGAGCGGCGCCGCGCGCAGATCCGTGACCGAGCGGCGCACCTCGTCCAGCGCGTTCTTCGTGAGGCCGATCGCGTTGCGCACCGCCTCACGGCCGCGCACCGGGTCGCGCTCGGAGACGGCATCGGCTACCTCCAGCCGCAGCGCCAGCCCGGCCAGCGTCTGCGCGACGGTGTCGTGGATCTCGCGCGCCAGGCGGTTGCGCTCCTCGACCTGCGCCAGCCGTGTCTGCGCGTCAAGCAGTCGTGCGTGCTCGACGGCGAGGCCGACCTGGTAGCCGACGGTGTAGAGGAACTGCAGCTCCTCGGCGTCGAGCTGGCGCCACTCGGGCATCGCCACGTTCATCACGCCGATGCGCCGGCCGCCCAGATAGATCGGGATGCTGGCGTGGAAGCGGATACCGTCCGTGCCGTCCACGACGTCATCGAGGCGGCTGCACTCCAGCACGTTGACGTTGGCCGCGCCGCGCAGATCGCCGGCAATGAACGTGCGCAGGCAGAGGCAGTGCCAGCCGGTCATGTGCCGCGGGTCTTGCAGATAGGGCGGCAGGTGGTACGTCGCCGCGGGCACAAACTCGCCGCGCTCGTCCCGCAGCCAGACCCAGCCGGAGCGCATGCCGATCGCGCCGGCGACGACGGCCAGCGTGCGCTCCAGCGCCTCGGCGATGCTGCCGGAACGGTTGAGCACCTCGGCCACCGCGTTCAGCGCGGTCAGCTCGCGCGCCCGGCGGCTGCGCCCGACGGCGCCGTCACGGGCGTGCGCTGCACGGGCGCCGCGCGCCGTTGGCAGCGATGGGTTCGGCTCGTTCATGCCCTCAGTATAGGCGGATACGGGCCGCTGTTATCGCGCCCGCAAGGTTCTACACTTGAGCCGGCACCCCGCGGCGGCCTGGTGTGAGGTGGGCGATGACAACCGCATTTGCCCTCGATGAGGCGGCGATCGAGGCGCGTGTCGGCGCCTCGAGCTTTCAGCGCGGTCGTACGTACTTCCGCAACGGCGCCATCTCCGGCGCGCGGCGCACAGGCAACACGCTTCGCGCCCGTTGCCAGGGGACGCAGGATCGGCCCTACCGCGTCGAGGCGACAGTGGGCGCGAAGGGCATCGAGGCGGCCGCGTGCAGTTGCCCCGTGGGCGAGGGCGGCTACTGCAAGCACGTGGCCGCGCTGCTGCTCACCTGGACCCGGCAGCCGGAGGTCTTCGTCGAGGCGGAGGAGATCGACAGCGGGCTGACGCGGCGCAGCAAGGAGGAGTTGATCGCGCTCGTCAAGCTGCTGCTGCGCCGCGCGCCGGAGCTGGAGGACCTGCTGGAGCTGCCGCTGCCGGCCGCGGGTGCGGCGGCGGATGCGGTCGATCCAGAGATCTATCGCCGGCAGGCGCGCGCCGCCTTCCGCCACGCGGGCGACGCGTGGGGCGCCGAGTGGGGAATCGCCGCGGAACTGGCAACGATCGTGGAGGTCGGCGACGGTTTCGCCGGTCAGGGCGCGTGGGCGAACGCGGCCACCGTCTACGCGGCCGTGGCCGATGCCGTCATCGAGGGCTTCGAGGAGTATTCGGACGAAAACGGCGACCTGATCGGCACGGGGCAGAACTGCGCCGAGCGGCTGGGCCGCTGCCTTGAGGCGCTGCACGATGCGGAAGCGCGACGGCCGGTAGTCGAGGCGCTGTTCGCGCTCTACGCGGGCGATATGGAGTTGGGCGGCATCGAGATCGCCGGCGAAGCGCCCGCACTGCTCGTCAGCAAGACCACACCGGAGGAGCGGCGCTGGCTGGCCGGACGCATCCGCGAGATCATGCCTGCCGCCGCGGGCTCGATGCAAAACTGGGCACGCGAGGCATGGGGAGCGCTGCTGCTCGACCTCGAAGCGGAGGACATGGATGACGAAGGCTATCTCGCCATCTGCCGCGAGACGGGCCGAACCGGCGATCTGGTCGAGCGGCTGCTGAAGCTCGGCCGTGTGGACGAAGCCGACGAAGAGGCGGAGTCTTCAAACGACTACGAGTTGCCGGCGCTAGCGGATCGCTTCGTCGCGCACGGCGAGGGCGAGCGCGCGGAACGGCTCGTCCGCGAACGCAGCGGCCGCTCCACCGATCTGCGCCTGAACGAATGGCTGCGCGACTGCTACAAGGCGCAGGGCGACACGAATGCCGCGCTGGAGATGGCGCTGCGCATCTACCGCGCGCGCCCGGAGCTGCATAGCTACCGCGTCGTGCGCGAGCTGGCGGTCACACTGGGCAGGTTCGAAGCGCTGCGGCCCGAGCTGCAGCGGATCGCCACCAATACGGCAGCCGCCTCGCTCGCGATTCAGATCTTCCTGGAAGAAGGCCAGATCGACCAGGCCCTGGCGGCGCTGCGCGCCGCGTCCGATCGCTGGATGCATTCGTCGATGGCGCTGACGGTGGCGAAAGCCGCCGAAGCGAGCCGTCCGGCCGACGCGCTCGCGATCTACGCGCAGCATGCCGAGCAGCTAATCGAGCAGCGCGGCCGCGAAAACTATATCGGCGCCTGCAGCTTGCTGCTGCGCGTGCGCGAGCTGTACGGACGGCTCGACCAGGCGGAGAGCTGGCAGCGTTCCATAGCTGATCTGCGCCAGCGCCATCGCTCGCTGCCCGCCCTGCGCGAGGAGCTTGACAACGCCGGCCTCTGAGCGACGCGCATCACCTTCGCGGAGCGTGGTTCGTTCATTCGCGGTATCGCCTTCGGCACTGCGCCGTGCAATGATCATTCGCAGCGAGCCTGATGTCTCAGGGACCGGTTCGCACGAGTTGCACGATCGCAAGGAGGGAATGATGGCCGAGCTGAACACGAAGCAGCGCGACCGCCTGTCGCGCGAGCGTTATGCCTTTCCGCAAGAGCGTAAGGAGCCACTGAACGACGCGGCGCACGTCCGCAATGCCGTGGCGCGCTTCGATCAGGTCGAGGGCGTGAGCAACGAGGAGCGCGACGCGGCCTGGCGGCGCATCCGTGCGGCGGCGCGGCGCTTCGGTGTGCAGATCGAAGAGCGCGGCTGGCGGCAACTGTTCAAGAAGAACGGCCACCGCCTGCCGTCGCACTGAGTGTCGCGGCCGTGGCATGGCGTGCAGATGCCGTCATGCAGCAAAGCACCGGATCGGGCAACAGATCCGGACCTTCCAGTCGAACCAAAGAGAGGTGGCCGGCGATGGACGCGCGGACGAAGGACCGGGGCGATCATGGCGATGCGGAGCGCAGCGGCGGGCCGGGGCTGCCGGCGCTGATGCTCGCCGGCGTGGGCGGTGCGGTGCTGGCCTTGCTCTTCGACCCTGCCGCGGGCCGGCGTCGCCGCTCGTTGCTGCGGGACAAGGCCGGCGCCCTCGTGCGGCGCGGCCGCCGGCGCCTGCGGCGTTTCGGCCGGCGCACCGCGCACAGTCTCGAAGGGCAGTGGGGGCGCCTGGCCCATCAAGGCCAGGACGCAGAACCGGCGGATGCGGTGACGCTGACGCAGCGCGTCGAGAGCGAACTGTTCCGCGATCCGGATGTGCCGAAAGGCCGTATCAACGTGAACGCCGAGAACGGCGTGATCGTCCTGCGCGGCGAGATCGATTCGGCTGACCAGATCCGGCGCATTGTGGCGAAGGCGCGGCGCGTGCCCGGCGTCTACAACGTCGCCAACCTCATGCACCTGCCCGGCACGCCAGCGCCGAACAAAACGGCGGCGCTGCACGCCAGCCAGGAGACCGAAACCATGTCGCTCGAGCACCCCGCACAGCAGCGCTACGAGTAGCCGCGGCGCAGACCGCCGCCACTTGCGCGGGAGCGCGGGAGCCGGCGCTCAATTCCCGCGTGCGCCCTCGCCCGTTCAGGCAAGCCCTCCCCGCGCGTCAGCAGACGAGCGGCGGCGCGTCTATAATGACCGCACTCCGCGTTCCCCGCCGGCGCGCGGAGTGAGGTGGGCATGGCCGCGCCGCCCCGTTTCCCACGTTCGCGCGCCGCCATCCGTTCCAATGCGGCCCTGCGCTTCGCGCTGGAGGCCGCGGGGGTCGGCGTCTGGGAGTGGGATCTGCGCAGCGGCGTCCTCTACTGGTCCGAAAGCCTCGAAGCGCTCCACGGTTTGCCGCGCGGCTTCCTGGGCGAAAGTGTGGAAGCCTATCTCGCCCTGGTCCATCCAGACGACCGCGAGCGCCTGAGCGAAGCGCTCACCTGCGCGGCGGCAGGCTCCGACTACGCCCTGGAGTTTCGCTTCCTGCCGCCCGGCGGTCGGGAACGCTGGATCAGCGGCCGCGGCCGGGTCCAGCGCGACGCACGGGGCCGGCCGCGGCGCGTGCTCAGCCTGGTGCAGGACGTGACGGCACAGCAGCGCGCCGCGGCTGCCTTGCAGCGGCGCGAGCGGCGCTACCGCGAGCTGTTCGAACACTCCAACGACATCCTCTACATGCTGGACCTGGAAGGGAATCTCACGGAGATGAACCGCGAGGGCGAGCGCGTGACCGGCTACAGCCAGGAGGAGTTGCTCGGCCGGCCCGTCATGGAATTCGTCTTGCCCGAGTACCGCGAGCGCATGCAACAAATGCGCGCCCGCAAGCTCGACGGCGAGCCGGTGACGACCTACGAGCTGGGGCTGCGGGCCAAAGATGGCCGCACGGTGATCCTCGAGGTGTCCAGCCGGTTGCTGTACGAGGAGGGGCGGCTGGTCGGCCTGCAGGGCTCGGCGCGGGACATTACCGCGCGCCGGCAGGCGGACGCGGCGCTGCGCCGCGGTGAAGAGCGCCTGCAGCGCATCGTCGAAACGGCCGCGGTTGGCATTCATATCTTCGACCGCGAGGGCCGCTCGGTGCTGCTCAACGCCGCGGTGGAAGAGCTGCTCGGCATCTCCCGCGCGGTGTGGGACGGCGAGCGCGGGGATGAGCCGCCGTTCACCTATCTGCGGCCGGACGGCACGCCGTTGCCGCTGGAGGAGCATCCGTTCGCGGTCGTGCGGCGCACGGGCGAGCCGGTGCATGGCGTGGAGTTTGTCGCCATGCGCCCCGACGGTCAGCGCGTGGTCGTGTCCGCCAGCGCGGCGCCGCTGCACGACGAGGCGGGCCGCATCGACGGGCTGGTGCTCGTCTATCACAACGTGACCGACCGACACCTGGCCGAGCAGCAGTTGCGTGACGCCGTGGCCGTGCGCGACGAGTTCCTCTCGATCGCCTCGCACGAGCTGCGCACGCCGTTGACTTCGCTCAAGGGCCAGCTTCAGCTCGGCCAGCGGCGGCTGCAGCGCGGCGCCCAGCCGGAGGAGATCGCGATCTCGCTGACGCTGGCCGAGCAGCAGGTGAACCGGCTGGCGCGGCTGGTGGGCGAACTGCTCGACGTCTCCCGTCTGGCGAGCGGCCGCTTCGGCATTGTGCCCGTCGCGGTGGAGATCGAGCCGCTGGTGCGGCGCGTGGTGGAGGCCGAGCGGGCCGCCGAGCCGCCGCATCCGATCGACTTCAGCGGCGCCGGCACGGAATCGGAGATTCGTGCCGACCCGGACCGGCTGGAGCAGGTGCTGGTGAATTTGATCCAAAACGCGCGCAAGTATTCGCCGCCAGGCAGCCCGATTCGCGTGCGCGTACGTATCGAGCCCGAGGCGGTCACGATTGCCGTGCAGGACCGCGGCATCGGCGTGCCGCTGGCGGACCAGGAGCGCATCTTCCAGCCGTTCCACCGCGCCAGCAACATCGACCGCGGCGTCTCCGGCCTCGGCCTCGGCCTCTACATCGCCGCCGAAGCCGTCCGCGCCCACGGCGGTGCGATCGAGATCGATTCATTCCCCGGCGAGGGCAGCACCTTCACCGTGCGCCTGCCGCTGGGCGTGGGAACAGGGGATAGAGATTAGGGCATAGCGCGCCGCGGCGGGCCGAGGGTTCCGGCCCGCCCGCCCCGCACTACGCAAAGCGCAGATTGTCGACCAGCAGCACGCCGGGTTCGCAGAACGGGGGCGGTCCCCCGCTGAGATCGGGCTGGAAGCGCAGCGTCAGCACCGCGTCTTGGCCGGCAAGCGCACCCACCGGCACGCTGAACTGCCGCCAACCGCTTTCGCTGCCGCCGCCGGCAAGATCCGCCGGCTGTCCATCGGTCATCACGGCGGCCGGTGCGATCAGCGAGCCGTCGTCCAGCCGCAGCGAGGCGGCGATCAGCGGCCGGCCGCCGGCGAGGCTGTAGCCGCCGTTCGAACTCCCGGACTGCGCTCTCAGGTTGAGCAGATTGAAGTCCAGCACGAGCTGCTGTGCCCCTGCCGGCACATGCACACGCGCGGTGAGTGCAATCTCGCCCGCGGCGCAGCTCTGCCCCGTGCCCAGCGCGAGCATGAAGCTGCCCTGGCCGGGTTGCACGCCGTGGAATGATGACACGACCCGCGCCTGCTGATCGACCGTGACCTGCGCATCGCCGAAGAACGAGATGGGATCGGCCGGCGGCATGAGCGTGTAGTCCGAGCGCAGCAGCGCGCTGTAACCGGAGAGGTCGCCGCTCTCAAAGCCGGCGTTGCCGAGCGGGCCGGGATCGCCGACCACATTGAAGCTCTGCGCGGCGCCGGCGGACGCCGCGTTGCCAGCGCGATCCTGCACGCCGGGCGCGACGCCGATCGTCACCGAGCCGCCCAGCGGCCAGGCGCCGTGCACCTGCAACGCAAGCGCGTCCTTGTGGTCGGCGGTGAAGCGCACCGCCTTGCCGTTCTGGTCCGTCACCATCACCAGCGCGGCAGCCTGGTCGATCTGCACCGGCTCGGAGAACCAGACGGTAATGGCCGAATCGGCCAGCAGCCGGCAGCCCGTGTGCAGGCAACCGCCGATACCGACCGCCGGCGGCGTGGAGTCAGGCCGGCCGTCGGCCGTGGCGGCGTAGACGCAGGTGTTGACGACATCGCCCACCAACTGGGTGCGCGTGAGCCGGGCGTCGCTGATCTGCAGCCGATCGAAGACGCCACGAGTCTGCGAGGCACTGAGCTGCAGCTTCGCGCGTTCGAGATGGAATGACTGAAGGTCGATGCCGGCCGTGGCCGTGTCGATACTGCCGGCGCCGGCTTTGAGAATGAGCTGTCCGCTCTCCTCGGAGAGTGTCGCGAGGCTCCCGGCAGCGGCCGTTGTCGAGAAGGTGAAACCCACCGTGCCGTCGCCGCCGCTCAGCGTGAGCTGGAAGCCCGCCTGTTCGTCCCTCTGCACCTGGGCGCGTTCGCAGCCAGAGCCAGTCTGATGCAGCGAGAAGGTGAAGTCGAAGACGAGTGGCTGCGAGGCGCTCGGCCGCGGCGTTGGCTGCCGTGCCGAGGTCTGGCGTGGCGCGGTCGTACACGCCAGCGACACCAGGCTGATGAATGCGATCAGGATGGCAAGTCGGCGCATCGAGTCCCTCCAGCGGGCCGTGCGTTCGTTCCGCGGCCTTCACGCACCAGAGGACGCGGCAACGCTGCCATTTTCGTACCAGCCGCTTGCAGGTAGACAACAACGAAGGGGAACGCGCGACGCCCCAGCAATCCTGCCAAGGTCCGGTAGGGGCCATCCCGAAGTCTGTCAGCGAAGAAACGCTCCGCCGCACGGACTGAGCGGCGGAGCGTTGCGCGGTTTCCGGGCCGGCCGATTTGAAACGATGGAGCGCATCGCAGCGACCCGCGGTGCCGGCAGTACGTGGCATGGGCCGACGGCGGCGGCAGGCGTCAGAGGATGAGTGCGCAACGGTGCAGAACTGTGGCGGGGGTTGCAGGCGGCCGTTTATGGGTGTTTTCGCCGCGTCCCTCCAATTGGCTCGCGCTCAAGCAGCTCCATCCAGGGTCGACCTGCTACCTTCAACGCCGCTGACCAGAGCAGCACGAGGAGGATCGTGGAGAACGCGGTCGCCCTACCGCATTCTCGCCGACGATCAAGCCTGCGAGCGCCGTGCTGCTCACGGCCCAAAGGACAAAGGCAGGCAGTAGCCACCCCCAGCGATGGCGCCACAAGCGCAGAGAACGCATCACTGCCATAGCAGCAACGAATAGGAGCAGCGTCGGCATACCTATTGCGACTGCGAAACCAGGGAACTTTGCCGCCGCGACGTTACCCGAGCGGAGCAGAGTATCCATGGACTCAGCGTAATGCCGACTCAGCGTCCAGACATCCTCCTGATGAGCAATCCACCACGCTGCGTTCGTGAGGTCGCGTTGATAGCCTTTGTCCTGGGCCCGGACGGCGCGATCTATGTTGCCGACACGGGCAACCACCGCATTCGCCGCATCGCCTCTGATGGCGCGGTCACGACGATCGCCGGTTCGGGCGAGCCGGACGAGTAGCCGGCGGCGCTACGGCTCGTCCACGTTGGTCATCACGCAGCCGCGGTCTTTCAGCGTTTGCACGACCAGCGGCACGGCGAACTGGTCCTGCGGGAACGCCTGTGTGTGCATCAGCACGGTCTCGCCGTTGCAACTCACCGACAACGCCGTGTTCGCCACCAGCCCGGCGGCGCGGCCCGACCAGTCCAGCGTGTCGCGGTCCCACAGCACCATGCGGCAGCCGAAGTCGGCCGCGGCCCGGCGCACCGCGGCGTTGATCGCGCCGTAGGGCGGACGGCAGTACGGCTTCGTGGAGACGCCGGCCACGGCCTGCGCCGCGTCTTCTGTGCGCTGCAAGGTGCTGATGATGCCGCCGTAGCTCAGCCGCGTCAGGTTCTCGTGCGCAAACGTGTGGTTGCCGAGCTGGTTGCCCGCGGCCACGAGCCGCTGCACGCAGGCGGGGTTTGCCAGCATCGCCTGTCCGGTCAGGAAGAAGGTCGCATGAATGCCGAGGCCGACCACCATATCCACGGTCTGGCAGAGGTCGACGTAGCCATCATCGAACGTCAGGTGCACCACGCGGCGCGGCGCGGGCGGCGGCGGCGTGACGAACAGATACTCGCGGCAGGCGCCCTGGCCGGAACGCAGCAGCACCGTATTTTCGACCAGCGCCACGCGATCACCGGCCTGCTCTTTGCCCGGCGCCTCGTTCCAGTCGGCGTCGCCGCAGACCAGGCTGGCAGCGCCGTCCAGCGTGTCGCTTTGCACGGTCACCGTGTACACGGCCTGCGGCGCTTCGAGATGGGCGCGGCCGTCGTTGTCCGTCTGAGCCCGCGCGATCGTCTGGCCCAGCACGCCGTTCAGCGAAACCGTCACACCGGCCAGCGGCACGCTGCTGCCATCGGGCTGCTGCTGGAAGACGGCCGCGTCGAGCCAGCCATTGGCGGCGCTTTGCGCGGCCGCGCGCCGGGCGCCGGTGGCCAGCGCCATAAGCAGCGCCAGCACGAGCGCCCGGCCCAGCGCACGTCTGGCCGTCTGTGCGTGTATCATCCCGCTCCCGGTTCGCGCAGGTGCAATCGTGCGCAAGGCCGCGGCGCCACGGTGGCCGCGATCGACGTTACCCTGCAAGAAAGATATCGAATGCGTTGCGCTTCAGTGTAGCGCGAACGTGTCGCCTTTGGACATATGAACGCGGCCGCGCTTGAGCGGCTGCTCGCGGTTTGCCACGATCGCTGAATGGCCGGGGTGTTGCTGCTGCTGGGCCTGGCGATGGCGAGCGCGCTGCTGGTGCAGTATCTGCGCGTGCCCTACACGGTCGTGCTCGTCGTGTTGGGGCTGGCGCTGGGCGTCGCCGGGGTGCGGCCGGGCTTCGAGCTGGACCGCGACCTGATCCTGCACGCCTTCCTGCCGCTGCTGCTGTTCGAGGCGGCGCTGCCCGTCGATCTGCGCCTGCTGCGCGACTCATTCGCCTCGATCGCTGTGCTCGCTGTGCCCGGTGTGATCGTCTCCGCCGCCGCCATCGGCCTGCTGCTCTGGCGCGTCACGGGGCTCGATCTGGCCGTGGCGGCGCTGTTCGGCGCAATGGTTTCGGCCACGGACCCGGTAGCAGTGCTGGCGACGTTCAAGCGGCTGAAGCTGCCCGACAAGCTGGCAATGGTGGTGGAGGGCGAAAGCGTGCTGAACGACGGCACGGCGCTGGTGCTGTTCACGCTGCTGCTGCCCGCGGCGCAGGGCGGCAGCTTTCGGCCGGCGCTGGTCGCAGTGCAGTTCGTGGGTGTGCTGGCAGGCGGACTGCTGGTCGGCGCGGCCGCGGGCTGGCTCGGCTCGCGTTGCGCCGCGCTGCTGGAGGATCACCTCGCGCAGCTCGCCGTCTCGGCGCTGGTGGCGTACGGCTCGTTTCTGCTGGCCGAGCGGGTGCAGGTTTCCGGCGTGATCGCGACGGTGACGGCGGGGCTGGTCTTCGCCGCGGACGGCGCTGAGCGGTTGCAGCCCGCGGCGCGTGCGTTGCTGCTCGACGTGTGGGCCTTCGCCGCCTTCCTCGCCAACTCGTTGCTGTTCCTGCTGATCGGGCTGAAGGTCGGCCCAACGGATTTCGGCGGCGTGGCCGGCGATCTGGCCTGGGCGGTGGCGGCCACGCTGCTGGCGCGGCTGCTGGTGGTGTACGGCAGCGGCATCCTGCTGCGCTGGAGCGGCCGGCCCTTCCTGCTGCGGCACGGGGCGCTGGTCTTCTGGAGCGGCCTGCGCGGGGCACTGGCGATCGCGCTGGCGCTGAGCCTGCCGGCGGACGTGCAGCAGCGCGACCTCTTGCTGCGCCTGACGGCGGGTGTGGTGCTGTTCACGCTGCTGGCGCAGGGTCTCACGATCGCGCCGCTGCTGCGCCGCCTGGCACCGCAGCCCGACGCAGCGGCGTAGGCCGGGAGCACCCTACGCCGTCGCATACGATCGTCACCATGGCAAGTGCACTGGGCCGCCGCGATCGGCAGCGAGGAGATGTCCGCATGTCCGGCAGCAACGGTTTACGTCCCTTTCGCTTCGGCGCCAGCGTCTGGCGAGCGAACTCGCGCGCCCAGTGGATCGCAAAGGCACGCAAGCTTGAGGATCTCGGCTTCAGCACCCTGCTCGTGGCGGACCATCTCCTGGATCTGCTGCCACCGTTCGTCCCGTTGATTACGGCCGCGGAGGCGACGCGGCGCCTGCGCGTCGGCACGTTGGTCCTCAACAACGACTTCCGCCATCCGCTGCTTGTCGCCCGCGACGCCGCGGCCGTCGATCTGCTCACCGAGGGGCGGCTGGAGCTCGGCCTGGGCGCCGGCCACGCGCGGTCGGAGTATATCCGCGCCGGTCTGCCGTTCGACCCGTTTCCCGTCAGAGCCGCCCGCCTCGCCGAGAGCGTGACGATCCTGAGCCGCTTGCTGTCCGGAGAGGCGGTGAGTTTCTCGGGCGAGCACTACCGGCTCGACGAGCAAACGATTTACCCGACGCCGGTGCAGAAGCCTCGTCCGCCGCTGCTGGTCGGCGGGAACAGCCGCGCGGTGCTGACCCTCGCCGGCCGGCAGGCCGACATCGTCGGCTTCACGGGCTTCGGTCAGACGCGCTCAGAACGGGTCGTTCTCTCCGGGTTTAGCGCCGAGGCGACGGCGGAGCGCATCGGCTGGGTGCGGGAAGCCGCGGGCGCGCGATTCGAGCGGCTGGAGCTGAACGCGCTCTTGCAGACGGTCGAGATCACCGAGGACCGAGAGGCGTTCGCCGTCGGGCGCGCTGAGCGGTTGGCCGGACTCACTCCGGCTGAGCTGCTGGAGAGCCCATATCTACTGATCGGGACCGTCGAGCAGATGGTTGAGGCGCTGCAGGCCCGGCGCGAGCGCTTCGGACTCTCCTATTACGTCGTGTTCGAGGCGGCGGTCGATGCACTGGCTCCTGTCGTCGCACGGCTGGCGGGGACGTGAGGCAGGCCCAGCGCGCTCCGGCTCGCCGCTTCGCATCATGACACATGAGGCGCAGCCGCTCCGAGGTCCGGGACATCGCCGCGCGGCGGATGGCTCAGAACATCGATGGGCCTGGCCGCTCTCCAACCGAGATGGCAAGCGCGTCGCCCAGCGAACACGGACCCCGTGTGTTTGCTCTGCGCTTCGCCGCTGCCGTATTATCGCCGGGCAAGCGAGCCGGAACACATCCCGGTCCGTCGGCAGCCCAATGGAATTGTCCCAAGCAGAGCGGGAGCCCGGCAGTGAAATCAACACGGCCGCAGGCCGTCTCACTGTCAGGGGTGAAAAGGGGACGTGCCCCCTTAAGACCAACGGAGTTGTCCGGAGAAGAGCGGGAGAGGCCCGCAGTGAAATCAGTGTCCGCGCAGCGGACCTCACTGCTGGGGGTGAAAAGGGGGCGTGCCCCCTTAAGACCAACGGAGTTGTTCCATGAAAGCCGCGGTACTGCATGAGGCGAACAAGCCGCTGACCGTTGAGACGCTGGATGTGCGCGACCCGGCGCACGGCGAGGTGCTGGTGCGCACGGCCACCACCGGCGTCTGCCACTCGGACCTGCACTTCGTGGACGGCGTCTGGCCGATTCGCTTTCCCGTCGTGCTCGGCCATGAGGCCTCCGGCGTCGTCGAGAAGATCGGCGACGGCGTGACCTACGTGAAGCCGGGCGACAAGGTCATCCTCTCGTTCAGCCCCTTCTGCGGCCGCTGCCAGATGTGCACCACCGGCAATCCGCACCTCTGCCAGGAGCCATCCGGCCGCGAGCCGTCGCCCGAGGTCGGGCCGCGCATCACCTGGGATGGCCGGCCGGTAACGCAGTTCGCCAGCATGGGATCGTTCGGCGAGTTGATGGTCGTGCCCGAGGGCGGCCTCGTGCGCATCGACGACCCCGACACCTCGCTCGACACCGCCGCGCTCGTCGGCTGCGGCGTGATGACCGGCGTCGGCGCGGTGCTGAATACGGCCAAAGTCAAAGAGGGCGAGACGGTCGTCGTCGTCGGTTGCGGCGGCGTCGGGCTGAACGTCATTCAAGGGGCGGTGCTGGCCAACGCGGGCCGCATCATCGCCGTGGACGTGCTGGACAACAAGCTGCAGATGGCGAAGCAGTTCGGCGCCACGGACACGATCAACGGCAGGGAGACGGACGCCGTCGCCGCGGTCAAGGATCTGACGAAGGACAACGTCGACTTTGCCTTCGAGGCGATCGGCAACACGACGGCGGCGCGGCAGTGCTTCGACATGGTGCGGCGTGGCGGCACGGCGGTGATCGTCGGCATGATGCCCTGGGGCTCCGAGATCAGCGTACCCGGTCCGGCGTTCTTGTCCGAGAAGAAGCTGATCGGTTGTTTCTACGGCAGCACGCGCCAACGCGTGGACATGCCGCGCCTGCTGAACTTCCACAAGCAGGGCAAGCTGAAGCTGGACGAGCTGGTGACGAAGCGCTGGGAGCTGGGCCAGGTGAACGAGGCGTTCGCCGCGCTCAAGAACGGCGAGGTCGCCCGCTCGATCATCCCCATGACGAGGTAGGGGTCATGGGTCAGGGTAGAGGGAATCGATGGGCGGCCCCGTCTCCGTGTACACGGAGACGGGGCCGCCGCGCGCATTCGACCTAACGGCGGCGTCTGCAGCGCGCTCCCCGACATATCATCGATGCAGCAGCGAGCCGACGATAGCTGAGAGAGGCGCGCCGCGCGGCAATCACCCCGCGTCGCAAGAGAAGGAGTGCGAAATGAGCTTGCGCAGAGCGCAACATCGGGCCATGCACCCGGCGTTGGTGCAGCACGCCGAAACACGGGCCAACAGCGTCCAGAACCGCGTCGCCGATATGATCACGGCCTTCGCCGGCTCGATGATCTTTGTCTACATTCATATCGTCTGGTTCATCATCTGGGTCATCACTCAGCCGTTCGGTGACAAGTTTCCCTTCGGCTTGCTGACGATGATCGTCTCGCTCGAAGCGATCTTCCTCAGCACCTTCGTGATGATCAGCCAGAATCGCGCCGACGAGCGCCGGCAGGTACTGGCGGACAACCAGTGGCGATTGGTACAGGACGAGGGCAAGCAGAACCAGGATCTCCTGAACATCTCCAACCAACTGCTCACGCTCACCCGCGAGGTTCACGCTGTGACGACCCAGGTACATGGCCTCACGACGCAGCTCTGCCAGCAGGTGCTGCCCGCACCGCCGGCCGGGGGCGAAGGCTGAGCCCCGCGCCAAACCGGCTCGGCAGCGGCTGACCGCACATTCGCGGCCCAGGGTGTTGACAGCAGAACGTTCGTTCTGGTAGAAAAAGAACGAACGTTCTGCTGTCCGCACGCGCAGGAGGCCGCGCCATGATGCGCAACACCAGCTACCGCCAGCCACGATTCAGCGCGGCCGTGTTCCCGACGCGGCGCGATCGCGATGATGGTTATCAGGGCTTCCAGTTCTCGCTCTTTGCCCCGCCGCCGCTCAAGGACGCACGCCGGCCCGCGCTCGAGTCGCTGCCATATACCGTGCGCTCCGTGGCGCCGTCGCTGCGCCCGCTGATGGCGCGCACGGGCAACCGCTGTCCGGACTGCGGCGGCCCGCTGGTGAACGGCGAGGGCTGTGTCGCCTGCCCGGTCTGCGGCTTCAGCCGCCGCGGCTGGTAGCGGGCGGCGCGGTCGGCCCTCATCCGCTCGTCTGCGTTGGAAGTCTCCGACGGTTGCGCTGCGGTCATCCGAAGTCTCCGACGGTTGCGCTGCGCTCTGGCTCCCAATCCTGGGAGAAGGAGACGATCGTGCAGTGAGCGGTCCGACTTCACTACGGTTAACCCAGCACCGTCCGAGTCGTGCTGCGCGCGATCGCCCCTCGCCCAGGATTGGGAGAGGGGAGGGGGTGAGGGCCATCGCCATGCCTGCTGCGCTGCTGAGCTGGGCCGAATTCACCGCCGCGGCGCCGGAACTGGCCGAGAACGGGCGTCGGCTGCTGTATCAGCACGGCGTCGGTCTCGCCTTTCTCGCGACCGTACGCCGCGACGGCGGCCCACGCCTGCACCCGATCTGCCCCACGATTGTGGATGGCCGCCTCTATGCGCTGATCGGCCGTTCGCCCAAGCGCGGCGATTTGGAGCGCGACGGCCGCTACGCGCTGCACGCCTTCACCGGCGACGAGAGCGACGACGAGTTTTTCCTTGCCGGCCGCGCCAGCCGGCCAGACGATGAGGCGCGGCGCCAGGCCGTGTTCGCGGCGCTCACCAGCACCGGCGTGCGGCCCGGCTCCGACGATGTGTTGTTCGAGTTTCGCATCGAGCGCGCGCTGCACTCGGCCTACCCCGAGCGCGGCGCCTGGCCGCCTGCCCGCACGATCTGGCCGCCCCGCGACCGCTGATTCGCGCCTGCTGACACCGCAACGATGCCCGGCCATCCAGTCCGGCTGGAATGGGCGCGGCAGAACAGGCGAGTTAGCGCCGTCTATGCAAAATGGGCCGCGTGAGGCGGCGGTAGTCTGTGATTCTGCCCGCTACGCCCCGTGCAGCGCGACGGTGCCCCCACCGGCCTGTTCCAGCGCGGCCTTTGCCGTTGCGACCTCGTCGGCCGGGCCATGCACGATCACCAGCACCTGGCCGGCGCGCAGCGCGGTTTCGTAGATGCGGCGCTGGTCCGCGGGAATGCCGGCGCTCGCCAGCGCGGCGCCCACGGGACCGAGATCGCCTTCGATGCGTTCGCCCTCGACTTCGCCGGCCACCCAGCCGACCACGGGGCCCGCAACGAAGATCGGCCCCGTGCCCGGAATGAAGAACGTGCCCGTATCCAGCAGCAGGTTAGAGAGCGCCGTCCACAGGCCGCCGTGACCGCCGTGATGCCGCACGGCGCCGCCGCTGGTGTAGTGGCCGGAGCTGGCTGCGCCGCCGTCCTGACCGCGGCCGGCCACAGAAACGTGTGCCATCGCCACACCGGCCGCGTCCAGCGCCCGCACCGCCGCTTCGGCCTGCTTGTGGCCCGCATAGATCGCCACAACCGCCCGTTCGTCTGCCATAGCTGCCCCGCGCCAGATAGTAGGATCAGCGTACAGGATGGCATCCGTCCGCACGCGGCTCACATTCGCCCAACCGCCTTCTTCGCCAGGTCCGTGAGCTTCGTCACGAGCTCGTCACTGCCCAGCAGCTTCAAGTCGACGATCTGGATCGTCAGCTCCCTGCTGCCCTTCAGCACGTTGATCGTGCCGAGGCTCTTGTTGGCAAAGGCGCCGTCGCCCACGCCCGGCACGTCCTGCACCGTGCTGCCCAGGAGCTTGCGCTCGTTCTGGAACACGCTGCGAGCGGAGATACCCGCCGTCGCCTTGCGCAGGCCCACACTGACGAGCGTGAGCTGATCGGCAGACTGATAGACGCACTCGGCGTCTCCGCCCGCGTCTTTGCGCGTTCCTGCCCCCAGCGTGGCGCCGAGTTCCGCTTCGGCCTCGGCCTGCGTAACGAGCTTGCAGGCGTCGGGCTGGCCCGGCGCGGGCGCGTTGCCACCCGACGTTGTGCCGCCGGCAGGGGCGCCGCTCGGCTTTGTAGCACTGGGCACACCGGGCGCACTGGGCGCACTGGCCTGTGCCGCCTGTGTGGCGCTCGGCTGGCCGGCCTGGGTGGCGGCGGGCTGTGTCTGCGTGGCCGCCTGCGAGGCGACGGGTTTCGCGCCGAAATTGAACGGCGACTGATTGCCGCTGTTGTTTTTCGATGAGCTGCCGCAGGCCGTGCAGCCAAGCAGCAGCAGCCCGACGAGGGCGAACGTTGCGCGCACGAATCCGAGCCTCCAGCCTGCCGCCTCTGCGGCAGTCCGAGCCTACGGCCTGGCGGCGTGCCTGGCAACGGCATGGCATTGCGCGCCGCGCGAAAGTCGGTGAAAGCAGACACTGCCGCCGGGCAACGCGGCCGGCGCGCTAAAGGCCGCGGCGTGCCGCGGCGATACTTCTCTATAAGAGGAGATCCCGCCGTTGGGCCGTGCCCGCCGCCTGTTCCGGAGGAACCCATGTCCGACCTCGCTGCTCCTATGAACGACCACACGCTCCCCGCCGGCGCCGAGCCGCCGCTGGCGGGTGCGACGCGCGAGGAGCGCTTCGACCGCATCGTGCGTCTGGCCTGCCGCCTGTTCGACGTGCCGGTCGCGCTGCTCACCGGCACCGACGCCGACGGACGCCACTACATCGCCTCCGTCGGCCTGCTGGCGGGTGAGCTGCCGCACGCGGTCGCGCTCTGCGCCGAGGCGGTGCTGGGCGAGCAGCCGCTGCTGGTGGACGACGCCGGCCTCGACTCACGCTTCGGAGAGGAGCCGCTCGTCTCCGGCTCGCCCTACATCCGCTCCTTCGCCGCGCAGCCGCTGCTCGGCCCGGACGGGCACGGCATCGGCGTGCTCTGCATTCTCGACCGGCGGCGGCGCGAGCATCAGGAGGCGGACCTCGCCGCCCTTGCCGATCTGGCCGCGCTTGCCGCAAACGAGCTGAACGTGGCCGGGCTGGAACAGGCGCTGGCGCAGGAACGCGGCGCCATGCTGCAGGCCCGCGCCGTGATGGGCGCCGTCTCTGAAGGCGTGCTTACCTGCGACGCGCACGGCACGATTCGCTCCTGCAACCTCGCCGCCGAGCACATCTTCGGTTACGCCGCCGCGGAGCTAATCGGTCGCGACCTCGAATTTCTCGTGCCCGGCGTCTTCCAGCAGGCCGAGAGCGCCGCTGCCGACAGCGCCACGATCGTCGAGCGGGTGTTGAGCGACGGCGAGCGCGAAACGGTCGGACGGCGCCGCTCGGGCGAACCGTTCGCGGCGCTGCTGGGCGTGGGCACGCTGCCCGAGGAGACGGGCGCCAGCCGGCTGGTGCTGGTGCGCGATTTGTCGGGCGAGCGGCGCAGTGAGCCGCGCCGGCGCAAGCTGATGCCCACGGCGCTGCGCAACCTGCCCGACCGCGCCTTCTTCCGCAGCCGGCTGGACCAGGCGATGGCCGCCGAGGTCCAGGGCGCGGGCGGCATCGCGGTGCTGCTGCTCGAACTGGACTACTGGGAGCGCGTGAGCGAGCGCATGGGCGAAGCCGCATCGGAAGCGCTGCTGCTGGAAGCGTATCGACGGCTGCGCGCGTCGCTGCGGCCGGACGACACGGCGGCCTACATGGGCGGCAGCGGCTTCGCCGTGCTGTTTGAGAACATGAACGCGGCGCGCGACGCACAGCGCCCCGCCGACCGCATCCTCGGCCAGTTGCGCACGCCGCTGACCCACGAGCGTCGCGAGCTGATGGCGGCGCCGAACATCGGCATTGCGCTCAGCACCTTCTGCCTCGCCGCCGATCGGCAGCCGGATCTGGTGCTCGAAGCCGACCAGGCGCTGCGCCAGGCACGCGCGGCCGGCCGCTGGCGCAGCCACATTCTGGAGCCGCACGAGCACCCGCCCGTCGGCGCCGGCCTGCCGGAGGGTTCACTCCTCAGCGTCCCGCCCGGCGCACGTCTGCGCGAGCTGAACGCGGCGGAAGCGGCCGAGCCGCCGTCCGCCGGCGAGAATGCCGATCTGGTGCTCGTCCCCATGCCGGCTGAAGCCGAAGCCGGGGACACTGCGCCGCGGCAGCAGGCCGAGCCGGACAACGGCGACGGCGCGCCGGATCTGCGCAGCGCCCCGGCGGCCTGATATCACTTCACGGTGCAGCGGGCAGGCGGTTGGACAGCCCGCCGCCCAAATCGGTACGCTGCCCCGACGTGCGGGCACGAGCCGCACGCTTTACCGCTGCGTCACGACGAGGTTGCGGAAATGCGCCTCGGCGGTCAGGTTGTCACCGCCGGTGGCGATGTAGATCTTGCCGGTGCTGTAGGTATTGTCGCGCGCCTGTCCGACCTGCGTGCCGTTGATCGTCACCGTGATCGTGTTGCCGACGCAGCTCAGCGTCAACCGGTTTACCTCGCCGTTGCGCTTGATCGCCGTCGACGGCGTGTCATCGATCAGGCGCGTCGGCGTGTCCTGGCCCTGGGCGTCGCGCAGCAGGCGGAAGGTGCCGCTGGCGGGAATGACAGAGAGATGGTACCCGCCCGCATCCGAGTCGCGGCAGCCGATGTTCACGTAGCGATCTGGGAAATCACCCACCAGCCGCACGTCCACGGTGGTGCTCGTGTCGGCGTACTGGCCGGGCAGATACTTGCCGTCCAGGCCGCCGGTGGCCTGCTGCTTCTGGATGATGAATTCGCCGTTGGCGTAGCTGTACTTCGTCTGATCGGTGCCGGTGGTGTTGGTACTGAACAGACCGGTGCCGGGATCGCCGAGCGGATCGGCGAGCAGTACGGGTGCGCTGTTGGGCGGCGTCTTCGTCACCACCAGGTTGTCGAAATGCGCTTCGATCGTCTGCGGCACGTTCGAGTAAGTGCTGGCGCCGATCAGGAACTGGCCGCTCGCATACTCCGCCTTCGGGTCCTTCAACGAGGCCACGGTCGAGCCGTTGATGCTGACGGCGATTGTGCTGCCGGAGCAGGAGAGCGCCAGGCGGTTTGTGGCCGTGCCCTTGAGAATCGCGGGCGAGGTCTGCTCGTTGCGCAGAAAGCGCTGGTCGCCGTTGCTCTCCACGGCGAAGAGCCGGTACGTGCCCGCGCCAAAATCCACCCAGACGCGATAGCCCGTGTTGTTGTCGCTGTAGCGGCAGCCAAGCACGACGAAGCGGCTGTCGGCGCTGTCGATCATATGCACGTCGATCGCGAGCGTGGCATCGTCGTAAGTGTTGGGGATGAACTCCTCCGGAATCGTCGTGTAGTTCGGATCAGTCAGCTTCACCACGTACTCGCCGCCCGAGTAGCCGAGCTGGTAGTGCGAATCGCCGCCTGCGTTCTCCAAAATGCCGGACTTCGGATCGGAAAACCCGTCCTGGGCAAGGATTGTGGCGGGAATCGCGGCCCCGGGCGGCGGCGGCGCAACGGTCGGCGCCGTCGTGGGTACTGCCGTGGGCGCGGTCGTACGCACCGGCGTCGCCGAGGACGGCACGGTCACCGAGGCCGAGGCTGAGGGCGCTGCCGTCCGCGTCGCGCTGCCCGCTGCAGCAGTCGCCGACCCGGTTGGCCCCGCCGTGGGCGTGGGGTCGGTCTGATTCTGGACGATGCTGTTATTGTGCGGCGTCGGTTTCGGGCCGCCGCAGTTGGCCGCGAGCAGGGCGATGCCGCCGACGAGTGCCGCCAGCAGCACCACAGCCCCGCCAATGAGCAGCGGCCGGCGCGACGGCTTGCCCGGGCCGCCCGGCGCAGCGCCCGCGCCGCCCGGCGGCGTCCAGCCCGGCGCCGGCCCCGCCTGCCACGTGCCGCCGCCCTGTTGCTGCCAGCCCGGCGTCACCGGCGGACCTGGCGGTCCTGCTGGCGCGCCGGGCGGCGTCTGCGGCCGCACGCCCAGCCCCGGCAGCGACACCACCGTCGGCGCCTCTTCCGCCGGCGCCGCCGCCCAGCTCCCGCCCGGCGGCGCGGCCCCGCCCGCGCTGGCCGCCACCGTCGGCTCGCTCGGCGGTCGCGCCGCCGGCCGCACATACAGCCCCGAGCCTTCGCCACCACCCGCCGGGGCGCTCGCCCCGCCGCTGCCGCCCGCCTCCGCCGGCTGCCACGGCCGCGTCGGCGCCAGCGCGGCCGGGACATCGGCACTGCCGCTCGCCCCCGCCGCCTGCGCCAGCGCCGCCACGAACGCCCCGCAACTCGCGTAGCGCCCGCCCGCCTCGCGCGCCAGCGCCCGCGAAAGCACCGCCGCCACCGCGGCACTCAGCTGCGGGTTGCGGCTCTGCGGCGGCGGCAGCGGCTCGTAGAGGTGCTTGGCCATCACCGCTTCCGGCGTCGCCGCCGCATAGGGCACCGCCCCCGTCAGCAGCTCGTAGGCGACGATGCCCAGCGCGTACTGGTCCGCCCGCCCGTCCAGCGCCTCACCGCGGATCTGCTCCGGCGCCATGTAGGCCGGCGTGCCCAGCCCCATGCCCAGCTACGTCAGCGGCTCGCCCGTGCGGCTTTCGCTGCTCGCCGTCTCCAGAATGCGGGCCAGGCCGAAGTCGGCCACGATCGGCGTCTCCTCGGCGCTGAGCAGGATGTTTGAGGGCTTGATGTCGCGGTGGATGATGCCGTGGGCGTGGGCGAAGTCCAGCGCCGCGGCCACGGGGGCCAGCAGGCGCACGGCGGCGGCGGGCGGGAGCGGCTGGCCCAGGCGCTGCCAGAGCGTGCCGCCGGCGATGTAGCGGTAGACGATGTAGGCCTGGCCGTGCTGCTCGCCGTAGTCGAACACGGGCAGGATATGGGGATGCTCCAGGCGGGCCAGGACTTCGGCCTCGCGGCGGAAGCGGGCGAGAAAGGCGGGCTGGCCGGCGAGCTGGGCGCCGATGACTTTGACGGCGACGTCGCGGCGCAGGCTGGGCTGGACGGCGCGGTAGACGCTGGCCATGCCGCCTTCGCCCAGCGGCTCCCGCACCTCGTACTGCCCGAACCTCGTTCCCGC
>CALFMN010000199.1 GCA_937879875.1 uncultured Chloroflexota bacterium
CGGGTCAACTTTCACGCGGAATCTACAGCTGCCCTTGAGGTGGAAGGTGAACGCCGGCTGCGCCATGAGGTTGGCATACCAGGAGCGCTGGCCCGGCAGGCCGGTGATGTAGACAGCTCCATCGAGGTTGTGAAACCAGATTTCGATGCGCCGCGGCTGGCCCGTCTTGCGGCCGGTGGTGGTGATGTCGATGGTGCCGACCTGCTCGTTCACCCTGCCCCTCCTGGGTGGGAGCGACGCCTTCGCGCCATCGCGCCCGTCAGCCCCAGCATAGCCGCCGCGCCGTCCTCCTGCCGCACGCGGGAGCCACGCCTGGCGAGATGGCCGCGCAGCGAGCCGCGTGGTGTCCATCCGGACCAGACCAGCCAGCGCAGGCGGGAACCCGCTCGCCGTCAGCTACGGGGCTGCCGCTGACGAGACCCGCCGTCACCGGCGACGCATGCACCAACCGGCCCGCGCTATCAGGCCAGTCGGTGGGAGGGGCGCCTGGAGCGCAGCGCGTAGCGCGTAGCGCGTAGCGCGTAAAATGAAGGAGCACGAAGTGACGACCCTGCCGAGTGCCGAGGAGGCCGAAGATGTCGCGCATGCTCGCCGGTACGGCTGAGGGCATCGCCTGCCTGGAAGGCAGCCGGGCGACCCAGGAAGGAACGCTGCCCGCGACGCGCTTTCTCACCCGAGCGACGCAGGCCGTTTACGCGCTCAGCGCGGACAACGCCGTCTGGCGTCGCAGTGAGGACGGAGAATGGACCTGCCTGAACCCGCGCAGCGTCGAGGAAGAGGTCTGGGCGTTCGCCGCCGACCCGCGGCTGCCCGACCGGCTCTACCTGGGGGTCTCGCCCGCGATGCTGTACCGCAGCGACGACGCGGGTGTCACCTGGACGGCCTGCGACTCCGTCCGGCAGATTCCCGGCTACGACACCTGGACCTTTCCCCCGCCGCCGCATATCCCGCACATCCGCTCGATTGCGCCGGACCCGGCGGTCACCGGCGGCCTCTACATCGGCGTCGAAGAGGGCGGCATCTTTCGCAGCATCGACGGCGGCCGGAGCTGGCTCAGCCTGAACGAGGGGCTGTACTGGGACGTGCACACCGTGACGCCCACGCCAGCCGCCAGCCGTCTGTATGCCACGACGGGCGGCGGTTTCTACCGCAGCGACGATGGGGGCGACACCTGGCGCCACTATCAGGCGGGCCTGGACCGAGGCTACACGGTCGCGTTCGCCGCGAGCGCGGTCGCCCCCGACCTGGTGTACACCGCGGCGGCGGCCACACCGCCCCCCGGCTGGCGCAACGGGGCGAACGTCGCGCTCTATCGCAGCGAAGACGGGGGCAGCCACTGGGAGTGCATGCAGCAGGGGCTGCCCGCAGCGTTCGAGCGCATGGTCGGCGCGTTGCTGGCCGAGGGCGACGCGCGGGTCTACGCGGCAGTCGGGGGCAGCGTGTATCGCAGTGACGACCGCGGGGCGCACTGGCGCGTGCAGGTGGACGGCGTGCCCACGATTCAGGCCCTGCTGCCGCTCGCAGACGCTGAAGGCGAACGCCGCTGACGTCGCCCCAACGCGTTCGGCGCAGGTCAGCGCCCGCTGCGGCGCGGCAGTGGCGACACCGTCGCTGCCGGGCTGGCCCCTCTGCGCGTGGCGTGGACGAACCAATAGGCTCCCGACGATGACAGCGTGGTTGGGTTCCTCGCCGCGCACCGGCACCCTCACCTTCCTCTTCACCGACGTGGAGGGTGGCACCCGCCTGTGAGAGCAACATCCCCAGTTGGTGCGGGCCGTGAAAGCCCGCCACGACGCGCTGCTGACCCAGGTCTTCGCACGGCACGACGGCACGGTCGTTCGACCCCGCGGTGCAGGGGACGCCCGCTTCGTCGTGGTGCACCGCCCTACAGATGCCGGCTCCGCAGCGTGCGCCGCCACCGGATAATCCGCGCACCCTGGGGAATCTCTCGCGATCGTTTTCGAGGAGTCTTTCCTGATCGTTGACACCCTCGGCATTTCGGGCACTGCGGTCGTGGTCGCGGCATCGTGAACTCCTGACTCGTGGATTCCTCAGCCATTCATCGGCACGGACTGCCGCGAGTACGGGCCGGCCGCAGCACGCCACACCGCGACATCGAACGCCAACGGTACACGGCACACCCGTGCCCCATCCGCGATGATGACGAAGCCGCAGACGTCAACCCGACCGAACCGTTGGGCGGAGAGCAACGCCCGCGCCACGGCGCGGCAGTTAAAGGCCACGCCGCAACGCTGCCCTTCCCCGAGGGCAAGCGGCAGGCGCGTCCGGGACCGCATTATCGGAACCGGTAGCGGCGTCCCACCGGCGAGCGCAAGCCCTGCCTGCTCCACCGTGACGGTGAGCCGACCGACGTTGCGGGCTGACACGGCCAACCGGGACGCGGGCGCGAACCCGAGCGTGACGATGACGCGTGGCAGAGTTTGCCGCCGGGCGAGCACCACCGAGTACGAGGTCAGCAGGGCACCATACACCTCAATGGCCACCGCCACAATCCCCGCCGTGTTCACGCAACAGCCCTTTGCGGTGCGGTCCTTCGTCCTCCAGTATGGAACATATGTTCCATACTGGAGAGCGACCATTATGTCGATGCTGTGAGAACGCCCGGCCGCCGCGCGGTGTGCACCGGCATGAGCGGCAGCGGCGTGCCACCGACGGCTGGGATGCCACTGACGAGAGACCAGCCAGCAGACGAGGACACGGAACGGCGCAGGCCGCCGGCTTACGACCCGTCGTCAGACCCCGGACGATGCATCTGCTGGACGAGGGAAGCGGCCATCCGCGGATGGCCCGCCGTCTTGAGCCACTGCGCCGTCGATTCCACGACCCCCTGAAGCCGCGCAACCTCCGCACGCAGGGCCTGTGTCTCGTCGAACACGGTGACGGCGTCTTCCCCGCACCAGTCCCGCACGAGCCGGACGACCGGCTCCTGCTTCAGGAGTTCGGCTTCGGCCCACTCCGGCCCCAGGTCGTGTTCCCCGCTGCTGGGCGCCGGCTCGACGTAGTGACCGCTGACCAACGCCTCCCGGAGCGCGGCCTCCACCGCGCGAACCCTGCGCAGCACCCCGCGCCCACGCGTTTGACAGAGGCTCTGGGCGACGCGCAGCGCGACGGGGAAGGAGCGCGATAGTCACCAAAGCGGTCGATGTAGGCGTTGGGCTCGGCACGGAGCGTGGAGCCGTCAAGGTCGAAACTGGCCGCGGTGTCCTCGAAGTCGCGCACGAAGAGGAGTTCACCATGTTCACCACGCAGGTCGACTTCGCCGGTTGGTGAGGCGCCCCAGAACACCTCCTGAACGGCGTCCACCAAGGCCCGGCCCGCGCCCGCGCCGCTCCCGGCGAGCGCGGCACGCAGGTGGCGTTCATCCGCGGGCAGGGCATCGGCCTAGTTCCAGGGCACGAGGAGACGCACGACCGGCACCCATTCCTCAGACCCGGCGAACGCACCGTCGAGCCAGCGCACCCGCACCCGGTTCGAACGGGACGGGCCAAGCTCGACGACCTCGACCTCGCGCAGCCCCTCGCCCAGCCCGTGCACCCGCTCGCGATAGGCCATGCGCTGCCCGACCAACGCCATCCGCGACATCTCGATTCCCCTTTCACCAATCCCGTTGTGGCTTCATGCGGGTCTGCCAGGTCGCGAAACGGTACCGCCGGCTCCGCGTGCTGGCGCCTGGTTCGTGCTTCGCCGTGCCACGTCTTCGCGCATTGCCGCGGCGTCGTTGATGAGCGACGCTAGCCTGCCGCGGCGGGCGGTCGCGCCGCTGTCCGGCGCGGGGCCAGCGCATCCAGCGGTGAGTAGCGGGCATGGGCGCTGAGCACGTCGGCGTCGGCCAGGTCGGCGTAGTGACGCACCATCGTCAGGCTGGCGTGCCCCAACAGTTTTTGCAGGGTGAAGAGGTCACCACCGTTGCGCAGGTAACTCACGGCGAAGGTGTGTCGCAGCGCATGGGGATGGAGGGCGGGCACGCCCGCCAGGCGGCCGTAGCGGCGCACCAGCTTGTAGACCTCCTGCGCCGACAGCCGTCCCCCCAGGCGTGAGACGAACAGCGGCCCGCTGGTGCTCGCTCCATGCGCGTGCAGCCAGCGGACCAGCGTTGCGTGCGTGCTGTCACCCCAGGAGACCTGGCGCTCCTTCGCCCCCTTGCCGCGCACGACCAGCGTCCGCGCACCCAGGTCCAGGCGCTCGACGTCGATGGCGACGAGTTCTGACAGCCGCAATCCCACGTCCATGAGCAGACAGAGCAGCGCGGCATCGCGTTTCCCCTGCCAGGTGCGCCGGTCGGGGCCGTCGAGCAGGCGCCGCGCGGCGCCTGCGTCGAGGGTGGGCTCCACGCGTTTCGGGACCGTTGGCAGCCTGATGCGTCGGGCGGGATTCACCGCGCTGACACCCTCGCGCTCCAGCCAGGAGCAAAAGCCCTTCACGACCTGCACGTAGCCTTTGACCGTCTGTGGGGCGAGCCGCTCCGGGCGGTTCCGGCGCCGGTTGCGTGTGCGCGTGGCGTGGGGCTGGTGTTCCTCTTGGAGGTAGGCGACGAAGCGGCGCACGTCGGAGGTCTGGAGCGCGGCAAGCGCGACGTCACCGCGCCAGGCAAGAAACGTCCGCAGCTTGTCGTCGTACCAGCGCACGGTTCTGGGGCTGCGGCCCTCGCTGCGGCAGGTGAGCAGGTAGTCGGCGACGGCCTCAGAAAGATGCAGGGATATGACGGCTTCCCTCCCGTTCACGGGTCTGATAGACTCGCCGGTGGTCAGACCGTTAAGGCGAACGGGCGAAAGTTGATGAGGGCATCAACCTCACTCAAGCTCGCGTACGCTCGCGTTTTCGGGGGGGTCGCATAGTGGCCTAGTGCGGCGGTTTGCTAAACCGTTATCCTTCGGGATCGAGGGTTCGAATCCCTCCCCCTCCGCCACGGCAGCCCGGCCCCTGCACGCAGGGGTCTTTTCATTCAAGACCGCGAAGACCGCATCGAGCCAACGCACCGGCTCGTTCCGCGCCGATCGGGAGCCAGGGTCATGCTCAAATACCACATCTGGACCGTCGGCTGCCAGGTGAACCAGGCCGACTCCGCGCGCCTGGGCGCCGGCCTCGATCGCGTGGGCTATGCGGCCGTCGCGCGGCCGGAAGACGCCGATGTCGTGGTCGTGAACACCTGCGCGGTGCGCGAGGGCGCCGAAGAGCGTGCCGTCAACAAGCTCGCCACGCTCAAGCAGCTCAAGCAGCAACGTCATGGCGATCTGAAGATCGTGATGATGGGCTGCATGATCGGCCCGCGCACCACGGATCTCGAACGCCGCTTCCCCTTCGTCGACGTCTTCGCGCAGCCGCAGGCGTTCGACGACGTGCTGCACGGCCTCGGCGTCGCAACCGACGATCTGGGCGGCGAGTTCTGGCCCGAAACGGTCGGGCAGACGGGCGGGCCGACGGCGTTCGTGCCCGTGATCGAGGGCTGCAACAAGTTCTGCACCTACTGCATCGTGCCCTATCGCCGCGGCCGCGAGCGCAGCCGCCCGCTAAGCGAAGTGCAGCATGAGGTCGCGACGCTGGTGCGCACAGGCGTGCGCGAGGTGACGCTGCTTGGCCAGACGGTCGAAGCCTACGGCCACGACCTGCCGGAACGGCGGGATCTCGGCGACCTGATGCGCTTGATCCACGACCTGCCGGGCCTCGAACGCATCCGCTTCCTGACCTCGTACCCGCGCGACATGACCGAGCGCATCATGCAGGCCGTGGCCGAGCTGCCGAAGGTCTGCGAGTCGTTCAGCCTGCCGGTGCAGAGCGGCGACGACGGCGTGCTCGGCGCAATGCGCCGCGGCTACGCGCTGGACGAGTACCGGGCCAAAGTGCGTCGCGTGCGCGAGTTGATGCCGCGGGCGAGCATCACCACCGACCTGATCGTCGGCTTTCCCGGCGAGACGGACGAGCAGTTCGAACACTCGCTCGCGCTGCTGGAAGAGCTGCGCTTCGACAAGGTTCACGTCGCCGCCTATTCGCCGCGGCCGGGCACGATCGCCTGGCGGCGCCTGGCAGACGACGTGCCGGCCGAAGAGAAGAAGCGCCGCCTGCAAGCGGTCGAGCAGGTGCAGGAGCGCATCGCGACGGAGATCAACGCGCCGCTGCTCGGCACACTGCAAGACGTGCTGGTCGAGGAGATCCGCGACGGCCGCCGCTGCGGCCGCAGCCGCACCAACAAGCTCGTCCACTTCGACGGCGACGCCGCGATCGGCGAGCTGGTTCAGGTTCGCATCACGAAGACCAGCCCATGGTCGCTGCAGGGCGAGCCTTCAGACGGAGAGGGTTCTGCTGAAACGCGGCCGACCGAGACCGCGCGGGGCACCTAACCCTGGTTGCTTCGCAACCTGTCCCTTCCCGACGCAGGAAGGGTGGGGTTCGAGGATCAACGAGGGGACGGGAGACGTAGCCTCGCCTGTCCCACATGGACACCCGGTCCACGCCGCCGTCGCACGGCGTAAGGAACGCTCCAGAAGTCCCTTTCCCGCCTCGGGAAGGGACAGGTTGCGAAGCAACCAGGGTTAGGTGCCCCGGCAGCTCGAGATGTCTGGGAACGCTCGCCAAAAAAGCCCTCTGCCTTGCGCTCTATGCCCTACGCGTGAATATTCACGAGATCGCCGGCGCCGACCCAGTTCCACATGAAGAAGGCATCGTCTTCAACCATGCCGACGCAGCCGTGGCTGGTGGGCGTGTGGCCGAAGACCGAGAGCGGGCGCCAGTAGTTGTCGTGCAGCGCGTGGCCCTCGTCGGTGAAGTACTGCGTGTAGAGCACGTGGTCCAGGTCGTAGCCGTCCGGGCTGTCGATCGGGATGCCGATGCCGGCCGAGGTCATCGTCTCGTCGGCCACGCGGTAGAGGATGCGGAACTGGCCCGCGGGCGTCTCCCAGCCGGGCATGCCGGTCGTCACCAGCACCACCCGCACGATCTCGCCGCCGGACATGGCGCACGCCACCTGCTGTGAGAGGTTCACGTCGACCCAGCGCTGGTCGGGCGTGATGTTGGCCGGCAGCGGCACGGTGATGGTCTCGTTCGGGTCGCCGTCGGCGCGCACGCCGCGCAGCGACGAAGCCAGGGCCAGGCCGGCGCCTGCGAAGATGGGAATGCTGGTGAGAAAGCGGCGGCGATCGATTCGCGCGCGCGGGCCGGGTTGCCGCATCGCTGGCTCCTTTGCCACAGCCGGGTGCATCGCCGGGAAGCTGAGCAACGCGGGGCCGCGCCACCGTTCCTATTTGTCGGCTATCGCGCTGCGACGGTCAAGGCGCACCAGAATCACTTATGTCACGAAGATTCGTGAACGCGCGAGTCGAAGATCAGCGTCACCGGCCCATCGTTGACGAGCGCCACGCGCATCTTGGCGCCGAATTCGCCGGTCTGCGCCGGCACGCCGCGTTCGCGCAGCAGCGCCGCCGCGCGCTCGACCAGCGGCGCGGCCAAATCCGGCGGCGCCGCGGCGGTGAAGCCGGGCCGGCGGCCGTGGCGGGTGTCGCCCAGCAGCGTGAACTGGCTCACCACCAGCGCCTCGCCGGCGATCTCGGTCACGGCGCGGTTGAAGCGGCCGGCGTCGTCGGGAAAGACGCGCACTTCGGCCAGCTTGCGGGCCGTCCAGTCGGCGTCGGCCTCGCCATCGCCCGCCGCCACGCCGAGCAGCACCAGCATGCCCCGCCCGATCGCGGCGATAACCGTGCCATCGACTTCAACGGAGGCGCTTTCGACACGCTGCAGAACGGCGCGCATGTTCACTCGATCGCAGCCAGCGGCGAAGCACGGCGACCGCTCCGACATCCCGCGACAAGGAATGCCAGACGTGGGGCCGAAGGACCGAAGGTCTGCCGGCTAGTCCGCGGCGGCCGGGGCGGTCGAGCTGGTGGACGAACCTGCCGATTCGGTGGAAGCCGGGGTGCTCGACGCGGCGGGCCTAGTCGTTTCGGTTCCGTTGGCCGCGGGCTCGCTGCCGGCGCCGTTCTTACGGCTGTCGGTGGCATACCAGCCGCTGCCCTTAAACACGATCGCCGGCGGCGTCAACAGGCGGCGGGCCTCGCCCTGGCAGACCGGGCATTCCTGCAGCGGCGGGGCGCTGAAGCCCTCGCGCTTCTCGTACTGGTGCCCGCAGGCGTTGCAGCGATAGTCGTAACGCGGCATCCGCGTCCTCCCTGGACCGTTCCGGTAGCTCTGGCAGCGCTGATCTGGCGGTTCGCGGCGGCTGCCGCGAGACGATTCCATGACAATTCTACCCAATTTAGCACTCTGGTGCAACCTGTGCTAATAAATGAGAGCCTTGATACACAGTTGGTCGGCTTGCCCGCTCTGCCTGCCCGTGGTAGTCTAAGGGTCGAAAACACACCGAACAGCGGGCGTCTGCCGCAGCGCCGTGATGGCCTGCGGCAAATTTGCGGCGCCTTGGAGGGCGGCGCGGCCGTGTCCCGGCGGCGTCGCGTGAGCGAGAGGAAGCGCAGCGTGCCCCCACAAATTTCGATGAAGCAACTGCTCGAGGCCGGCGTGCACTTCGGCCACCAGACGCGCCGCTGGGATCCGCGCATGCGGCGCTTTATCTTCACCGAGCGCAACGGCATCCACATCCTCGACCTGCAGCAGACCGTGACGCGGCTCAATGTGGCCTACGACTTCGTGCGCGATCTGGTCGCCGGCGGCGGCACGCTGCTCTTTGTCGGCACCAAAAAGCAGGCGCAGGAGGCGATCGAGGCCGAGGCGCGCCGCTGCCATATGCCCTTCGTCAACAACCGCTGGCTGGGCGGCACGCTGACCAACTTCCAGACGATCCAGTCGCGCATCGACCATCTCGTGCGCCTCGAAGAGGCGAAGGCCCGCGGCGAGTTCGACCGGCTGCCCAAGAAGGAGATCGGCCAGCTCGACGAAGAGATCGAGCGGCTGAACCGGCACTTTGGCGGCGTCAAGGAGATGACCCGTCTGCCCGCCGCGCTGTTCATCGTGGATACGCCCAAAGAGCACATCGCCATCACCGAGGCGGTGCGGCTCGGCGTCCCCATCGTCGCCATGTGCGACACCAACAGCAACCCGGACGTGATCGACTATCCCATCCCCTCGAACGACGACGCGATCCGCGCGGTCAAGCTGATCACCGGCCGGCTCGCCGACGCCGTGCTCGAAGGCGCGCAGGCGCGCGAGTACGCCGAGCAGGAAGGGCTCTCCGCCAATCTGGAGGGCATGGACGTCAGCGCCACCTTCAGCGCCTCGCCCGACGAAGAGCCGCCCGCGCCGGCGGACGCGGAAGAAGCATCGAGCGCGCCGAGCGAGTCGTAGCGGCGCCGATTGCAGAACAGGCGCATCCCGCGCGGATGGCACGAGCCGCGCTCGCGCGGCAAGACGTGCGCGGATGGGCCGGCGTGTGGCTTGCAACGTGCCCCGGCAGGCGCCATGCACGGCCACGCGGCGGACTGGAGAGGAAACGAGAGCGATGGCAGTTTCGCCCGACATGGTCAAAAGGCTGCGCGATGAAAGCGGCGCCGGCGTGATGGCCTGCAAGAAGGCGTTGGAGAAGGCCGAGGCCGAGGAGCTGAGCGGCGACGCGCAGTGGAAACGCGCCATCCAGATCCTTGAAGAAGAGGGCGCCGAGAAGATGGCGCACCGCCAGGATCGCGAGGCGTCGCAGGGGCTGATCGAAACCTACGTCCACGGCGGCCGCATCGGCGTGCTGGTCGAGTTGAACTGCGAGACAGATTTCGTCGCCCGCAACGAGGCGTTTCGTACGCTCGCGCACGACGTGGCCCTGCAGATCGCCTCGATGAACCCGCAGTATCTCGATGCGCAGGAGATTCCGGCAGGCGAGGAGGGCAGACCGGAGGAAGTGGCGCTGCTCAGCCAGCCGTTCATCCGCGACTCCGGCCGCACGATCGGTGATCTCGTCTCCGAGGTCAGCCGCACCACGGGCGAAGTCGTGCGCGTGCGCCGCTTCCAACGCTACGAGCTGGGGCAGTAGGGAGCGGGCAGTGGGCAGCAGGGGATTGCGGCGGATCGGCGGGCGCGCAGGCGCAGTTGCGGCGCGCTTCAGCCTTGCGGACGCCGTTGGTCGCGGCGCAGCCGCGACGGGCCGTTCGCGAACGGCCCCTACCGGCCAGTTTCCTACGCCCTACGCCCTTCGCCCTACGCCCTTCCCGAAGGGATGACGATGGCCAAGCCTGCCTACCGACGCATTGTGCTGAAGCTGAGCGGCGAGGCCTTTCGCGGCGACGCGGCCTACGGCATCGACAATGAGGTGCTGCGCCTGATCGCCCGCCAGATCCAGAACGCCGCCAGCGTCGAGATGCAGATCGCGATCGTCGTCGGCGGCGGCAACATCTGGCGCGGCGCCGCGGCCAGCGAAGCCGGCATGGAGCGCGCCACCGCCGACTACGCCGGCATGCTCGCCACCGTGATCAATGCGCTCGCGCTGCAGTCCGAGCTGGAGAAGATCGGCCTCGTCGTGCGCACGCAGACAGCGATCAACATCGCCCAGGTCGCCGAGCCATACATCTACCGCCGCGCGATCCGCCACCTGGAGAAGGGGCGGATCGTGATCTTCGCCGCCGGCACGGGCAATCCCTACATGTCCACCGACACCGCCGCCGCCCTGCGCGCCGTCGAGATCGGCGCCGAAGTGCTGTTGATGGCGAAGAACCGCGTGGACGGTGTGTACGAAGCGGACCCCAGCAAAGTGCCGGAGGCGCGCAAGTTCCAGCGCGTAAGCTACAGTGAAGCTCTGGCGCGGCGCCTCGCCGTGATGGACAGCACGGCGCTCGCCCTGTGCATGGAGAACGAGCTGCCGATCATCGTCTTCGACCTGGCCGCCGAGCGCAGCATCGAGCGCGCCGTGGCCGGCGAGCAGATCGGCACCTTCGTCGGCGGCAGAGAGACGGTGCTCGTCGGAGGCAGCCCCGTGGCGTAGCCTGACTGCGGGTGCCTGTGCAGCAAGCCGAACGAGGTGCAGTGTGATTCAGGATGTGATAGCCACCGCCAAAGATCACATGGGCAAGACGGTAGAGGCGACGCGGCGCGAGCTGGCTTCGATCCGCTCCGGCCGCGCCAGCCCCGGCCTGGTCGAGCACGTGCGCGTCGAGCTGCACGGCGTGCCCACGCCGATCACGCACATGGCCACGGTCAACGCGCCGGAAGCGCGCCTGTTGACGATCCAGCCCTGGGACCGCGGCACGCTCGGCCTGATCGAGAAGGCGATCCAGAAGTCCGACCTCGGCCTCAACCCCAGCAACGACGGCGCGATGATCCGCCTGCCGATCCCGCCGCTCAACGAGCAGCGCCGCAAAGAACTGGTCAAGATGGTGCATGCCCGCGTCGAAGAGGGGCGCGTGGCCGTGCGCAACATTCGCCGCGACGCTTCGGACGGCATCAAGAAGCTGGAGCGCAACAAAGAGGTTTCCGCCGACGAGGCGCGCCGCGCCCAGGATCAGCTGCAGAAGCTGACCGATGGCACGGTCGGCGAAGTCGATAAATTGGGCCAGCAGAAGGAACAGGAGCTGCTCGAAGTCTGATGCGCTCCACCGCGGCGCCCAGCAACGGCACCCGGCCGGCAGACGCCAGCAGCGATCCGTCCGCGGCTGCCGGCGCGGCCGAGCCGTGGGCGGCGACGGCCGCTCGCCGCGCGGGCGATCCTGTGCCGCGCCATGTCGCCATAATCATGGACGGCAACGGCCGCTGGGCGAAGCAGCGCGGCCTCTCGCGCAAGGCCGGCCACGACGCGGGCGCCGAGAACCTGCGCCGTGTGATCCGGCACATGGCCGAGGCCGGCGTCGAGTATCTGACGCTGTACGCATTCTCCACCGAGAACTGGGGCCGGCCGAAGCAGGAGGTGGGCTGGCTGCTGCGTATGCCCGGCCGCTTCATTAAGCGCGAGCTGCGCGAACTGCACGAGAACGGCATCCGCGTGCGCCACCTCGGCCGCCTGGACCGGCTCTCGCGCTCGCTGCAGAAGCAGGTGCGCGAGGCCGAGGAGTTGACCGCCGGCAACGCGCGCATGACGGTCTGTATCGCCTTCAACTACGGCGGCCGCGCCGAGATCGTCGACGCCGTGCGTGCGCTCGTGGCCGACGGCATGCCGGCCGGGCACATCGACGAAGACGCGATCGCCGCGCGGCTCTACACCGCCGGGCTGCCGGACCCGGACCTGATCGTGCGCACCGCGGGCGAGATGCGGCTCTCCAACTTTCTGATGTGGCAGAGCGCCTATAGCGAATACTACGTCTCCGACGCCTACTGGCCCGACTTCGACGAACGCGAAGTCGACCGCGCCCTCACCGCCTTCGGCAGCCGCAACCGCCGTTTCGGCCGCACGCCCGAGCAGGAAGCCGGCGAGCAAGGGTAGCCGCGTGCTGCTGCCCCGCCTGCTCACCGCGGCGATCGGCCTGCCCATCGTCATCGCGCTGGTGCTGATCGGCGGCGTGCCGTTCGCCGTGGCGCTCGCGCTCGTGCTGGCCGTCGCCACGATCGAGTTCTGCCAGGCCGCCGGCCACGGCGCCCGCGAGCCGGAGACGTGGCTTGGCGCGGCGCTGACCGCTGCGCTCGTGCCGGCGGCGTACGGCCATGCCGACCTGCGCGCGGCGATCCTCGTCGCGGCAGTTGCGCTGCCTTTGCTGGCGGCCGTGGCGCGGGCGGATGTGACGCCCGATCCGCGGCCGCCGATCTGGCTGGTGCTGCCAGCGGCGATGCTCTGGATCGGCTGGTTGGGGCTGCACCTGCTGCTGGTGCGCCGGCTGACGCAGGGCGGGCGCTGGCTGCTGCTGCTCTTGCTCGGCGTCTTCGCCACCGACAGCGGCGCCTACGCCATCGGCCGGCTGCTGGGCCGGCACAAGCTCGCGCCGCGCGTCAGTCCGGCCAAGACGGTCGAGGGCGCGATCGGCGGTCTGCTCTGCGCCGTGGGGTCAACGGTGGCGCTGGACTATCTGCTCGACCTGCCGCATAAGCCGATACTGATCGTGTTGCTTGGTGCAGCGGCCGGCCTCGCGGCCCAACTGGGCGACCTGGCCGAATCGGCGGTCAAGCGGCGGCTCGGAGTAAAGGACATGGGCCGTCTCTTTCCCGGTCATGGCGGTATGCTCGACCGGTTAGACAGCATTCTGTTCGCGGGTGCGGTGCTATACTACGTGGTGCGATGGGCGATTCTGTGACGGGCGTCGCAATCCTCGGGTGCACGGGCTCGATCGGGACGCAGTCACTGGATGTGCTCGGCGACCTGCGCGATCGCTTCCGCGTCGTCGGCCTCGCCGCCGGCCGCAACCTCTCCCTCTTCCAGCAGCAGATTCAGGACTGGCAGCCGGCGCTCGTCGCCTGCGAGCGCGCCGCGGACCACGCCGCCGTCAAGCCCGGTCCGGCAAAATGGGCGACGCTCAACGAGATCGCCACGCACCCCGATGTCGCGATCGTGATCGTCGCCACGACCGGCAAGATCGGCCTCGCGCCCGCGTTGGCCGCGCTACGCGCCGGCAAGGCGGTGGCGCTCGCCAACAAAGAGGCGCTGATCATGGCCGGCGGCCTGCTGCAAGAGGCCGCGGCGGCCGGCGGCGGCAGCCTGCGGCCGGTGGACAGCGAGCACAGCGCGATCTGGCAGTGCCTCTGGGGCGAGCGGCCGCAGGACGTGAGCCGGCTGATCCTCACCGCCTCGGGCGGCGCCTTCCGTGACCGCCCGCTCGACGAGCTGCGCACGGTCACGCCGGAGCAGGCGCTGCGCCACCCGACCTGGCAGATGGGGCGCAAGATCACGGTCGACTGCGCCACGCTGTTCAACAAGGGGCTCGAAGCGATCGAGGCGCGCTTCTTGTTCGACGTACCGCTGGAGCGCGTCGCCATCGTCATGCACCGCGAGAGCATCGTGCATTCGCTGGTCGAGTTCGCGGATGGCGCGGTGAAGGCCCAGCTCGGCCTGCCGGACATGCGCCTGCCGATCCAGCTTGCGTTGACCTACCCCGAACGCCTGCCGGTACACGGCGCGAAGCTGTTGGACCTCGCCGCGGCCGGCACGCTGCATTTCGAGCCGCTGGATATGGAACGGTTGCCCTGCCTGCGCCTCGCGCTCGAAGCCGGGCGGCGCGGCGGCACGTTTCCTGCCGTGCTCGCCGCCGCGGACGAGGTCGCGGTCGCAAGTTTTCTCGCCGGTCAGATCGGCTTCACCGAGATCGCCGGCGTGATCGACGACACACTGAGCGCACACACGCCGGGCGCGACGACGGATCTCGCCGCTATTCTCGAAGCGGACGGCTGGGCGCGCCAGCATGCGGCGCAGCAGATCCGCACCCTCGCCGACCTGGCAGAGTCGCGCTCGCTCGCGTTGTAGCGCACCGGGATAACGCATTCGCATGTTGACCACACTCTTCGACTCGATCGTGCCGTTCGCCGGCATTCTCGTGCTGCTGGTGGTGCTGCACGAGATCGGGCACTTCGTTACGGCCAAGCTCGCCGGTGTCGAAGTGCTGGAGTTCGGCATCGGCTACCCGCCGCGCCTCTGGGGCAAGAAGATCGGCGAGACGGAGTACACGATCAACGCGCTGCCCTTGGGCGGCTTCGTTCGCATGCTCGGCGAAACCGACGCGGAAGAGGTGAATACGGCCGAACAGGGCCAACGCGTCGGCGCGATGAACACGCGCGCCTCGGTGCGCGCGGGCGTCGACAACCCGCGCACGCTGGCGGCCAAGCCGCCGGGCATCCGCATCATCGTGCTGTTTGCCGGCGTATTCATCAACGCGCTGCTGCCGGTCGTCTTCTTCTCGATCAACTACATGGTGCCGCAGCATATCTCGATCGAAGGCGCGAAGATCGAGCACGTCTCGCCCAATACGCCCGCGGAACGCGCGGGCCTGCAGCCCGGAGACATCATCCTCTCGATCGACGGCCGCAAGGTGGAGAACATCGGCGACGTGTCCAGGCTGATCCAGCTCAACCAGGGCACAACGATGGACTGGCAGATCCGCCGCAGCGGCCAGGTGATGGACGTGCATCCCTACGCACGCTGGTCGGTGCCGAACGAGAAAGACCCGGACACCGGCCAGATCGTGAAGCAGGGACCGACGGGCATCAAGATCGGCCCCGTGCGGAGCTGCCAGGTCTTCAGTCCCGACGGCAGGCGAGCGCTTTGCCCCGACAACCTCTACACGAAGGTCGAGTCGTACAACCCGATCGCCGCGATCGGCTACGGCCTGCGCGATACGTACGACACGATGGTGCTGGTCAAGAACCAGGTCGTGAGCTGGTTCGCCTCGCGCAGCGCTCCCACCGTGCAGGGGCCGGTCGGCATCGCGCAGGCCACCGGACAGATCGTCAAAGAGGCGGGCTGGGTCTCGCTGCTGAACCTGGCGGCGCTGCTCAGTATCAACCTGGCGATCGTGAATGCGCTGCCGCTGCCGATGCTGGACGGCGGGCGCGTGCTCTTCGTGGTGATCGAGCTGCTGCGCCGCGGCAAGCGCATCGCGCCGGAGAAAGAGGCGCTGGTGCACCTCGTCGGCTTCGCGCTGCTGGTCACGTTCGTGATCGCGATCACCTTCGTGGACATCATGCGCATCGCCAACGGCGACAGCGTGGTGAAGTAGCGGGCTGTCGGCCCTCTATCCCCCTTCCCCTTTCTCCCAATCTTGGGAGAAAGGGGCGATCCGGTTTGGAGCGCGCCGTGGCCGCGCAGGGTTAACCGTGCGGATCAGCGAAGATCCCACGCCGAGGCAAGGTTAACCGCACCGGCCAGGGAACGCTCCGCGCAGGATCGCCCCTCGCCCAATCCTGGGCGAGGGGCGGGGGTGAGGGCCGATGGCCGCGGGCGCACTCTTCTTCGGCTTTGAGCTGCTGGTCTGGCTGTCGCTGGGCGTTGCCGGCTGGCTGGCGGTTACGCTGCGCTTCAGGCCGCGCGCCAGCCTGCTCGCTTTACTGGCCGCGCTGATCGTCGCACCGATCGGCGGTGCCCTGCCAGGGCTGCTCGGCTGGGACACGCTGCCCGGCCTGCTCTGCGGCCTCGCACTGGCGCCGGTAGGCGCTACGGCGGCGGCGTGGCAGACTATGAAGCGTCTGCCCGCGCCGGAGTCTGCGCAGAGTGAGACCGCCCGGCGCCCGTAGCAAGCCGCCACGTCGAGGTGCCGATGGACGTCAAGGTCGCGCTCTCCACGATGTGGGCGCAGCAGGATCGCTTCGCCGCCGAGCTGGCGCCGTTCGCCGAGCTGGCCGCCACCGCCGGCTACACGCACATCGAGGTCAGCCACGCCACGGACGAGCGTGGCCTGCGCCAGCTTATGACGCAGCGAACGCTGCCGCTCAGCAGCCTGCATGCGCCCACGCCGCGCGAGCGCACCACCAACGGCCGCTGGAACACCGATCTGAACCTTGCGGCCGAAGACGAGACCGAGCGCGCGGCAGCTCTTGTGGTGACGTTGCGCACCATCGACTTCGCCGCCGAGGCCGGCGCCGGCAGCGTGGTCGTGCATCTCGGCGGCGTCGGCAGCTCCGGCGTGCGCGGCGACAGCCGCCTGCGTGGCATGTACAGCAGCGGCAAGACCAGCGGCCCTGAAGTCGAAGCGGCGCGGCGCGAGGCTAGAGACGAACGCGCCCGACGGGCGCCCACGGCGCTCGCGGCGGCGGCTCACAGCCTTGAGGCCATCGCCGATCATGCGCGCGGGTGCGGCGTGCGCATCGGCATCGAAACACGCATGTGGTATCACGAGATCCCGCTGCCGGACGAGGCGCTGTCGCTGCTCGCCGGCTACAATCCCGCCGAGGCCGGCTACTGGCACGACGTTGGCCACGCCGAGATCCTGCACCGGCTGGGCCTGGTACCGCGCGAAGATTGGTTCGCGAAGCTCAGCGGGCGCGTCGTCGGCTGCCATCTGCACGACATGCAGGGCATCATCGACCACCGCGCACCGGGCCTGGGCGACGTGCAGTGGGACTACATCGCCCGCGGCGTCGCATCCGCGCCGATTCGCACGCTGGAGATCAACCAACACCAACCCGAGCCGGCGCTGGCCGACGCGCTCACGCTGCTGCGGCGCGAGGGCGTGCTGCCGGGCGGGTGAGTGGAGAGTGGTGAATGGTGAACGGGATTCAAGCTTCGCCCGTGCAATGTGCACAGTTCGCCCATTGCAGCGGCGCGGTGTGCGCCCTGCGGCGCGCCGACGCACAATCAACAGCAGAGCCCCGCTCCGCAGCGCGACTCCCCACTCTCCATTCACCACTCACCCCCAGTGAGGCAACCGTGAGCTATCTCTCCCAGATCGAATGCCCGAAGTGCGGCACGACGTATCCGGCCAACGAGCCGGCGAATCTCTGCGTCTGCGGCTCGCCGCTGCTGGTGCGCTACGACCTGCCGCGCGCCGCGGCTGAGCTGAAGCGCGAGTCGCTGGCCGGCCGCGAGCCGACGATGTGGCGCTACCGCGAACTGCTGCCCGTGGAAAACGCGGCAAATATCGTCTCGCTGGGCGAGGGCTTCACGCCGGTGCTGCGGCTGCAGCGCGCCGGCGAACGCTTCGGCATGCCCGAGCTGTGGATGAAGGACGAGGGGCTGAACCCCACCGGCAGCTTCAAGGCGCGCGGCGCCGCGGCCGGCGTCTCGAAGGCGAAAGAACTGGGCATCACCGAGATCGCCATGCCCACGGCCGGCAACGCGGGCGGCGCCTGGGCGGCCTACTGCGCCCGCGCCGGCATCAAGGCGCACATCGTCATGCCGGCCGACGCGCCGGCGATCAACCAGAAGGAGACCTGGGCCTGCGGCGCCGAGACGTATCTGGTGCGCGGTCTGATCTCCGACGCGGGGCGCATCGTCGGGCGCGCCGCGCAGCGCTACGGCTGGTTCGACGCCAGCACGCTCAAAGAACCCTATCGTATCGAGGGCAAGAAGACGATGGGTTTCGAGCTGGCCGAGCAGTTTGGCTGGCGGCCGCCCGAAGTGATTCTCTATCCCGCGGGCGGCGGCGTCGGCCTGATCGGCATCTGGAAGGCGTTCGACGAGCTGCGCGCCCTCGGCTGGCTGGCCGAAGACGTGCGGCCGCGCCTGTTCGCCGTGCAGGCGGAGGGCTGTGCGCCGTTAGTCCGCGCCTTCGAAGCTGGGCGCGAGGACTCCGAATTCTGCGAGGGCGCGAGCACGGTTGCCAGCGGCATTCGCGTGCCGAAGGCGCTGGGCGACTTTTTGGTGCTGCGCGCTGTGCGCGAGACCAGCGGCGCCTGCGTGGCGGTGAGCGACGCCGAGATCGTGGCGAAGATGAAGGAGCTGGCGGCACTGGAGGGCACGCTGATCTGCCCTGAAGGCGCGGCCACGCTTGCCGCGGCCATCCGCCTGCGCGAGCAGGGCGTAGTCCAGCCAAACGAGCGCGTCTTGCTGCTGAACACGGGCACGGGCCTCAAGTATCCCGAGGTGCTGGCGCCTGATCTGCCGGTGCTCGATCCGACGGACGACATTTGAGGCAGTCGGGAGTCGGGGTGGGACGCTCGCGGCGGCGGGCACGACGGTCCGCCCCGCGACGGTACTGTCGTCGCCACTGTGTATCGACTTCGGGTCCGCCGCATGGTCTTCGAAGTTCCCTTACCCACCCCGGCTATAATGCCTGGGTCATCGCCGTCCCGACTCTCGACTGCCGCTCCAACGGAGCCTCGATGCGTCTTACAAAACTCTTCGGCAAGACCCTGCGCCAGCCGCCGGCCGAGGCGGAATCCACCAACCATCAGTTGCTGCTGCGCGCCTGCCTGGTGCAGCAGACCGCGGCCGGCATCTACAGCTTTCTGCCGCTCGGCTACCGCGCGCTGCGCCGGATCGAGCAGATCGTGCGCGAGGAGATGGACGCGGCGGGCGGCCAGGAGCTGCATCTGCCCGTGCTCAGCCCCGTCGAACTGTGGCAGGAGAGCGGCCGGCTGGGGGAGATGGGCAGCATCCTGATGACGCTGCAAGACCGGCGCGAACGTACGCTCGTGCTCGGTCCCACGCACGAAGAGGTCATTACCGATTTGGTGCGGCGCAACGTGCAGAGCTACCGCGACCTGCCGCTGCTGCTGTATCAGATTCAGACCAAGTTCCGCGACGAAGCGCGGCCGCGCGGCGGGCTGCTGCGCGGCCGCGAGTTCTCGATGAAGGACCTGTACAGTTTCGACAAGGACTGGGAGGGTCTGGACGCGAGCTACGACGCGATGGTCGCGGCGTACAAGAAGGTCTTCGCGCGTTGCGGCGTGCCCGTGGTGCCGGTGCTGGCCGACTCGGGCGCGATCGGCGGCAAGGAGTCGCAGGAGTTCCTCTACCTCACCGAGGTCGGAGAGGACGAGGCGCTGATCTGTCCGAACGGCGACTACGCGGCCAACGCCGAGAAGGCCGCCTTCCGCAAGCCGCCGCTGCCCGCCGAAGCGCCGCTGGCAATCGCAGAGATCAGCACGCCCGACCAGAAGACGATCGAGGATCTGATGACGTTCCTCAATATCTCCGCGACGCGCACGCTCAAGGCGGTGTTCTTGGAGGCCGATGGCCAGCCGATCTTCGTCGCCATCCGCGGCGATATGCAGGTAAACGCGGTGAAGCTTGCCAATGCGCTGCATGCGGCCGAGCTGACGCCGATGGACACCGCGGCGGTGGCGCGGCACGGCCTCGTCGCCGGCTCGGCCGGGCCGGTCGGGCTTGCCGGCATGCGCATCGTCGCCGATGAGGCTCTGCTCGCCTCGCCCAATCTCGTCACCGGCGCCAACAAGCCGGACATGCACCTGAAGAACGTGAACTACGGGCGCGACTGGCAGGCCGAGATCGTTACGGACATCGCCCTGGCGCGCGAGGGTGACGCCTGCCCCGGCTGCGGCGCCGGCTTCGAGCTGCGCCGCGGGCTGGAGATGGGCCACGTCTTCAAGCTGGGCACGCGCTACAGCGAGCGCATGAACGCGCGCTTTCTGGACGAGCGCGGCGAGCAGCAGCCCTGCATCATGGGCTGCTACGGCATCGGCATCACGCGGCTGCTGGCGGCCGCGATCGAGGCGAACCATGACGATCGCGGCATCGTCTGGCCGGCGAGCATCGCGCCGTATCCACTGCACATCGTCGCCCTGAACGCCGACCGCCCGGAAGTGCGCCAGGCGGCCGAACGGTTATACGCGGACCTGAAGGCGGTCGGTTTGGAGCCGCTGTACGACGACCGCGAGGAAGCGGCCGGTGTCAAGCTCAACGACGCCGATCTGCTCGGCATGCCGCTGCGGCTCACCGTCAGCCCGCGCAACCTGGCAAACGGCGTGGTCGAGATCAGGCGGCGCGCCGGCGGCGAAACCGAGCTGGCGCCGCTCGGCGAGGCGGTGCATGCCGTGCGCGCCGCCCTGGCTCAGACGCGCTGGTCGTAGCGGGGCGCTTCGCCGCCGCGCATGCCGCGGTGGCCGCGGCTGAGGTCGCCGAGGTGCGCGGTGTCGTTGACGAAGCGGATGCGCGGCCGGCCGATGCGCACATCCACCCATGACACCGAGGTGTGATCGACCGAGAAGTACATCCAGCCTGCAAAAGGCAGTCCCAGCAGGTGCAGCAGGATCGCGTTGATCGTCTCGCCGTGGCAGACGACGACGACGTTCGTCTTCTCGTCGCGGTGCTGGTCCCAGATGCGCTCGACGAAGGCCTCGGTCACGCGCTCGTAAAAGGCGTTCGGCCCTTCGCCGCCGAACGGTGCGTAGTCCTGCAACGGGCTCGGGTTCTTGTAGTACTCCGGCCAGCGCTGTTTGCGCTGAGAAAAGGGCGTGCGGCCGAGTTCGCCCGGATCGACGGCGCCGAGCCCCGGCTCCTCGATCGCTCGCACGCCGGTGGTCGCGGCGATCGCCTGCGCCGTCTCCTGCGTGCGCTTGTACGGCGTCGTGATCAGGTGGTTGATCTTCAGCCTGGCGAAACGCGCTCCCACCCGCGCCGCCTGTTCGCGGCCCAGCGGCGAAAGCGGGAAGTCCGTCTGCACCGCGTCCTCGGGAATGGCCGACTCGCCGTGCCGCACCAGATACAGGTCCATGGGGCGCTCCTTCGGCCTGGGTAGAGCCTGGGATCGCGGACGGCGGTGGCGCGACCACATTTCCGCAGGGATGGAGTCCGTCGGCAGTTTGAGCAGAACGGCACTCGTCGTTTTCGCCGCCCAACGATGGCGCAGCATTGAGCTAAGCGTATACCAGCGGCTGCGAACAGTCATGGCGGGCAGGGCGCGGCGCTGGCACGCATCAGTTGCGCGCCAGGAGGCCGGTGAAGCCAGCGGTGTGCTCGCTCGACGCGCCCACGAAGAGCTCGGCCACGCGGAGGTTCGCCGCCTCGATCACACTCCGCTGGCGAACCTGCCCGGTACTCACACGTCTGTTGGACCATGTGCGTGCAGAGTCTTGGTTCACTGCCTGCTTTGGTGAAGCAGGGCGGGCGCCTGCGAAGTGGACGGCGGGTACCCGCTTTACTCCGGCAGCATTTGCGGATTCCAAATGATCTCCCAAAGATGACCATCTATATCTTTGAAGTATCCTGAGTAGATACCCCACGGTCGCTCGTGTGGTTCGTCAGTCACCGTAGCCCCGGCGGCCTCTGCCTGTTTCAGCAGTGCATCGACCTCCTCTCGGCTTTGCACGAGTTGACCGATACTGAACTCGGTGGAGCTTGCTGGTCCAACCGGTTCCCTGGCGTCTTTCGCCAATTCACTACGAGGATACAGCGCGAGAATTATCCCCTGTTGGAGCTCAAACATGACGGCCGCTCCAGAAGGGTTGCTTTCATCGCCTGCGAACTCTGTACCGATTATTCCGTCCGTTTTCAGTCCAAGGCCGTCGCGATAGAAGGCGAGAGATCTGTCAAGATCGCCTACGCCCAATGTAATTACGGAGATTCGTGGTTGCATGCGGCACACCTCCATGGGTCGCACCTCTCTGCCGATACGGGTGATGTTCGGCAGGCGCCTCCCCATTCTACCGCTTACGCCAAGAGGTCAGCCTCCGTCGCTATTGACGAAGTCCATCAGTGCATAGTGCTCCAGGCAACGGCGCCGCCCGGCACGGAGACGCACGCTGGACTACGGGCGCACAGGATGTGCGTGCCAGGACGACCGGCGGCTATCCCACCTCCCTGTTCCCAGATTCCTGACCCCGGCACCCTACCGTGGCGGCATGCGCAGCGCGGCGTCGAGCCGGATCGTCTCGCCGTTCAGCATCGGGTTCTCGACGATCGCCTTCACCAGCGCGGCGTACTCGCTGGGCAGGCCCAGCCGGTGCGGATGCGGCACGTCCTTCGCCAGCGCCGAGCGCAGGTCGGCGGGCAGGCCGGCCAGCATCGGCGTGTCGAAGATGCCCGGCGCGATCGTGATCACGCGGATCTGCTGGCTGGCGAGGTCGCGGGCGATCGGCAGCGTCATGCCGACCACGCCGCCTTTGGACGCCGCATACGCCGCCTGGCCGATCTGACCGTCGAAGGCGGCCACGCTGGCCGTGTTCACGATCACACCGCGCTCGCCGTCGATTGGCTCCTGCGCCGCCATGCGCGCCGCGGCCACGCGGATCGTGTTGAAGGTGCCGATCAGGTTGATCGTGATCACGCGGCTGAACTGCTCAAGCGGCAGCGGGCCGTCGCGCGAGATCGTACGGCCGGCCGTGCCCACGCCCGCGCAGTTGACGACGATCTGCAGCCCGCCGAGCCGCGCAAACACCGTCTCGACAGCGGCCGTCATCTGATCGCCGCTAGTCACGTCGGCCGGAACCCAGATCGCCCGTCCGCCGGCGGCGCTCAGCTCTTTGGCGACCTGCTCGCCCGGCTGGCCCGGCAGATCCACGAGCGCGACCGCGGCGCCGTGCTCGACCAGCAACTCCGCCGTGGCGCGGCCAAGACCCGAAGCGCCGCCGGTAATCAGTCCCACTTTGCCTTGAAGGTTCATCCTGGTCTTCGCAGCCCTTTCACATTTCACACTGCTGCACAGCGTGGTGTGGTATCGCGCACGCTTACTTGATCGCAACGGCGTTCGGCGGCGAGCCGATGCCGCCGGGCACGTGCAGCGGCGCGCTGGCAAGGAAGCAGTCATAGACGCCGTCCGCGGCGCAGTCGGCGGCCAGCGCTTCGAGATCCCACATCTCGCCGAAGGGCATGCCCAGATAGGCGAGGGCGCGCACGTGCAGCCAGCCGGTGGCCGGGTCCGTGGGGTTGAACTCGACCGCCGGGCTGTCGCCGGCCACGGCGGCGATGCGCCGGTCCCAGAGCCAGGCGGCCATCGCCAGGCTCGCGTCGAGACCGGGGAAGGCCATCTCCTCCTGCATGCGCTCGCGGTCGGCGCGGTCGGCAGCAAGGTAGTGCTCCGTCCAGCCGCTGCGGATCAGCAGGATGTCGCCCGCCTGCACCGCGACGCGCTCCTTCGCCGCGACCTCTTCCAGCAGTTCCGGCGGAATGCGGAACGGCGTGGCCGCGTCGATCGGCTGCCCCTTCGCCCGCTGGTAGCGCGCCACGTCGAGCAAAACCGCCCGCCCGCAGATCCCGCGCCGCGCCCAGTGCTCGATGCCGTTGCGCTGGCCGGTACGCACCTGCTCGCGCGTGGCAAAGTTGTAGAAGCCGTAGCGCGGATGCCCGGCGTGGGCCAGGCTGTCCCACTGACTGGAGCGCTGCGGATAGAAGTTATCCAGCCAGTCGTCCATCGCCACGCCGCCGGCCATCTCGACGACGCTGTGCGTATGGGCGCCGCGGCCGAACAGCGGCGGGTCGGGCAGGTCGATGCGCCAGTTGAGGCCGAAGCTCACGCCCTTGCGGATGCTCGCCGCCGCGGCCTTGACGCGCTCCGGCGTCAGAAAGTTGACCGTGCCGAGTTGGTCGTCCTTGCCGAACAGGCCCCAGTTGGAGCCGCGCGGGGCGTCCGTGCGCTCGGAAAGCTCGGCGTAGCTCGGCAGGCCGTCCGCCGGGGGAAGCGTTTCTGCCATGGCATGTGCTCCTTCGGTTGCAGCGCGGCGCCTGCTATCGGCGGCCGCACGGGCCGCCGGGTCGGGCGCGCCAGGCGCCGGCGTTCCTCACAATAGCGGCCGGCGCCCCTTCACGCACGCCCCGGGGCCGGCGCCGCGGTTGCCGTAACGCTATGTTGCCTGTTGGTTGGCCCCTGTAAGCTAGGGGACACGGGCCAGTGGCGCTGGCGCGATCGAAACGCGCCATGCTGCCCGACGTTTCGCCCGTGCCGGAGGCCGCATGCCGCGCTTCGGACTGCCGATCGGCGAAGACAAGTTCTACAGCCTGCTCGGTCAGGCCGCGGACAACCTCGTCGCGTCGAGCGTGCTGCTCGTCGAGACGATGGCGGACTTCGCCCATTTGCAGATGCGCGCCGAGCGCATGCGCGAGCTGGAGCACCAGGGCGACTTTCTCACGCATCAGATGATGAACCAGTTGCAGCAGAGCTTCGTCACGCCGATCGACCGCGAAGATATCGCCCACCTCGCCCAGGGTATGGACGACGTGCTCGACCATATCGAAGCCGCCGTGACCGCGCTGTGCGACTACGATATCCCGGAGCCAACACCAAGCGCCCGTGATATGGCGGACGTGATCCAGCGCGTCAGCACGGCGCTGCAGCAGGCGATGGGTTTCATCCGGCATGCCGACCTGCGCGCTGTGCTGCCGATCACGGTCGAGGTCAACCGGCTGGAAAACCAGGGCGATCAGCTCTTTCGCGCCGCCATGCGCGACCTGTTCCAGAGTGAGCGCGACGTGCGCGATATCATCAAGTGGCGCGAGGTCTACGACGAGCTGGAGGCCGCTACGGACAGCGCCGAGGACGTGGCCAACGTCATGGAAGGCGTTGTGCTGAAGTACGGTTGACCCGTTCCGGACGCCGCACCGTTACGATCGCCACTGGCGGCGATTCCGCTCGATGGAGTGTCCGGTGAATCTCAGCCTGCTCGGCGTCATTCTGATCATCGGCGTGGCGCTGACCTTCGATTTCATCAACGGCATGCACGACGCGGCCAACTCGATCGCCACGGTCGTGAGCACGCGCGTGCTGCGGCCGATCCAGGCGGTAATCTGGGCGGCGCTCTTCAACTTCGTCGCGGCATTTACATTCGGCGTCAGCGTGGCCAACACCGTTGGCAAGGGCACAATCAGCACAAGCATCGTGGACGAACGGCTGGTTCTTGCTGCCCTGCTCGGGGCGATTGTCTGGGATATGTTGACCTGGTACTGGGGATTGCCCAGCAGCTCCTCCCACGCGCTCGTCGGCGGCCTTATCGGTGCGGGCGTGGTCAAGGCCGGCTGGCACGTGGTGGTTGCTCCAGGACTAGAGAAGACGGGCGTCTTCATCATCGCATCGCCCATTATCGGCTTCATCCTGGCGACGTTGCTTACGTCCTTGCTGCGTGCTGTCTTCCGTAACGTGCGCCCGTCGCTCGCGAATCCCGTCTTCCGGCGCTTGCAGCTTCTGTCCTCGGCCGCTGTGTCGCTCGGCCACGGTACGAGCGACGCGCAGAAGACCATGGGCATCATCAGCGTGCTGCTCTTCTCCACGGGGCATCTCGGCTCACATTTCTACGTGCCGCTCTGGGTGGTGCTCGCTGCTCATACCGCAATCGCCCTGGGCACACTGGCCGGCGGCTGGCGGATCGTGCAGACAATGGGCTCGCGCCTGACTTTGTTGGAACCGTACGGCGGCTTTAGTGCCGAGTTCTCAGCAGCGGCGTCGATCATTTACTCCGCCAGGCTGGGCGTGCCGGTGAGCTCGACGCACACGATCGCGGGCGCCATCGCGGGCGTCGGTTCGGCGCGGCGGGCCTCGGCGGTGCGCTGGCGGCTGGCCCAGTCGATCGTCTGGGCCTGGATCGTGACGATCCCCGCTGCGGCCGTGGTCGCGGCGCTGTTCTGGTTGCTGCTGCGGCTGCTGCCGGGGGGATGAGCGATGCCGGCAACCGCGAGATCTGGATATCAGGCCGGCCACGGCAGCGGGTGCAAGGCCGCATCCGTGTCGCGCTACGGGAGCTGCAGCCAATGACGTGGGGACGGCTTGGCCGGGAGTTGCTGCTCGGGCTGCTGGCGCTCGCCTGCGCGCTGCTGGTGATCCTCCCCGTCCTCTGGCTCACGGATCGCGCCTATCACGAAGGGCTGTATACCCTGCTGATCGCGACCTGCGTGGCGGGTGCGCTGCTGCTGCTCTACCAGGTTCGGCTGCGGCCGGCGCTGCGCGAGCCGACGTTTCGCGCCGCAGCGGGCATTGCCGAAGCGCTGCGCGGCCCCGAAGCGGAAGCCCCGGAGCGGCAGTCGGATGCAGCCTTCCGAATCTGGGGGGGCGTGCCGATCGCGTTGCTGCGCGTGACGCTGCATCGTCCGGCAGATGGGACGCCCACCGCGCTGGCAGAAACGCTCTGCCGCTACGTGCGCGAGCGCGCCGCGCACACGGCGACGCTCAACTGGGCGCTGAGCGAGGTGGGCGGTGACCGGCTGCTTTTGCTGCAAGAGCCGGAGCGGACCGCCGCGCCGATCGCGCCGCTGCGCGGCACACTGGCGAGCACTTGCCTGCTCGAACAGAGCTTTTATCACCTGTGGAGCGCCAACGGCCCGGCGAGCTACGAAGAGCCGGTCGCCTTCGCCACCGTGCTGCTCGCGCAGGCCGTTGCCGGCCACGAGCCGGAGCTGCACGACCTGTCGGTGCGCATGGCCGAGCGGGTGGCACAGCTCCCGGACGTGGCCGGCGTCGAAATTCTGCAAAGCGAAGCGCGCGGCAATGAGCCACCCTACTTCCTCTGGCTGGCGGCGGGGCGCTCGCGCGCGGTGCGGCGGCAGGTCTATCTGGCGCTGGAACCGTCATCGGCCTCACAGGGCATCGCCTGGTCGATCGATCGCTTCGATCTGCTGGCCTGCGACGCCTACGCCACGCTCGAAAGCCGCGGGGCAGCCGATCCGATCGCGCCCGGCGTGGCGACCAGCTTCCATGCGTGAAGCGCAAGCGCCTGCCCGTCTGCGCTCTGCGAAACGTCCGCATGAACGCGCGTCCACGTGTGTCGATCGGCGTCTGATGCTGTACTGTAGCCATGTGCTGCGCCGCATAATCGTGCGAGCCGGGTGCCTTTGTGCCCTCGTGTCCTCGTGCCGATGAGCGCCGGCAGCGCGCGGCGACGAGGAGCGCACGTATGCCTGGTCCGCTGGCTCTGGTCGGCTCGGGCGAATTCCTTGCGGAGATGGAGGCGACCGACCGGCTGCTGCTGGATGCCGCTCGGCCGCGGGCGGGACACGCGCTGATCGTGCCCACGGCCTCGGCGCTGGAACCGGGTATGCCGGAGCAGTGGGCGGATCGCGGCATCAATCACTTCCGCGACCGGCTGGGGATCGAGGCACGGGCGGTGTTGATCCTCAACCACGAGATGGCCGACGAGCGCTTTGTGCCGCTGGTGCAGGAGGCCCGCTTCATCTACTTCTCCGGGGGCAGCCCGCAGCACCTGGTGAAGAGCATGGCGGGCAGCGCCTTCTGGGCGGCAGTGTATGCCCGCTGGCGCGACGGCGCGGCGCTGGCCGGCTGCAGCGCGGGTGCGATGATGCTCGGCGCGGTGCTGCAAAATATCGTCGGCCGATCGAACGAGACGCCCGCCGCGCTCGGCGTCGTGCCGGGAATCAGCTTGATTCCGCACTTCGACCGCATCGAGCACTACCGCCCCGGCGCGCTGGCCGCGGTGCGCGAACACCGCCAGACCGGCATCACGCTGCTCGGCGTCGACGAACTCACCGCCGCGCTCTGCATCGACGGCGTCTGGCAGGTGAGCGGGCACGGCAAGGTGCTCGTCGTGAGTGACGAGGGCGAGGTCACCTGCGCTGCGGGCGAACGGCTGCCACTGGCCTTACCGGTAGCAGCCGGCTGATCGAGGGAGTTCATCCGAACGCACAGCGCCTGCATGTGCGCTGCTCTCTAGAGTTGATCGTGATGCAGCTAAACACCCACCGTCGCCAAGAGGGTATCGCCCTACAATCGCAGGCCGGCGCAGAATGTGTCCGGCCTGCGTTATTGCCATCGTTTGCGCCTGCGCTCTGACGCAGTTGGCGTGCTGTCCGGGGGAAGTCATGGGGCCGTTCCATCTCTTTAACACGCTGAACCGCCGCGTCGAGCCGTTCGCTCCGCAGCAGCCGCCCGCGGTGCTGATGTATACCTGCGGCCCGACGGTGTACCGGCCGGTGCACATCGGCAATCTGCGCTCGTACCTGATGGCCGACTGGCTGCGGCGCGCGCTTGCGCGCGGCGGCTACCAGGTCCGGCAGGTTGTCAATATCACCGACGTGGGGCACATGCGCCAGGAGCAGCTCGACCGCGGCGAGGACAAGGTCGTGGCCGCTGCGCTGGCAGCCGGGCAGACGCCGGCGGAGATCGCGGCCTTCTACACGCGCGCCTATCTCGCGGATCTGCGCACGCTGCATATCCTGCCGGCGGCCGAGAACCCGCGCGCCACCGACCACGTGCCGGAGATGATCGCGCTGACGCAGCGGCTGCATGAGCGCGGGCATGCCTATTTCGCGGGTGGCAACGTCTACTTCGACGTCGCCTCGTTTCCGCGCTACGGGCAGCTCTCCGGCAATACGCGCGGCGAGGCGCTGGCCGAGGGCGTGCGCGTGCAGTCCGACCCGCTCAAGCGCGACCCGCGCGACTTTGCCCTGTGGAAAGCGGCGGAAGCTGATCGCACGCTCAAGTGGCCGAGCCCCTGGGGCGAGGGCTTCCCCGGCTGGCACATCGAATGCTCGGCGATGGCGATCAAGCACCTGGGGACGCAGCTGGATCTGCACACCGGCGGCGTGGACAACATCTTTCCGCACCACGAGGACGAGTGCGCCCAGAGCGAGGCGGCGACGGGGCAGCAATTCGTCGGCCACTGGGTCCACGGCCAGCACCTGCTCGTCGACGGCCTGAAGATGGCGAAATCGACCGGCAACGCCTACACGCTCGGCGATCTGGCGGCGCGCGGCTTCGACCCGCTGGCGTTCCGTTATCTCTGCCTCACGGCGCACTACCGCCATCAGCTCAACTTCACCTTCGAGGCGTTGCGCTCGGCGCAGCAGGCGCTGGGCCGGCTGCGCGAGCGCGTCTTGCTGACGGCACCGCAGGCCGACAGCGGCTGGGCGCGGCCGTGGCTTGAGCGCTTCGATGCCGCTCTGACTCACGACCTCAATCTGCCGGAGGCGCTCGGCGTCGTCTGGCGCATGCTGCACGCGCCGGGCGACGAGGCGGCGAAGGTCGCCGCCCTGCTCGACGCGGACATGGTGCTTGGCCTTGACCTCGACGCGGAGCGCGACTCACGGCTGCCCGCGCCGATCGCTTCGCTTGTGCATGTGCGCGAGCGCGCCCGGCGGCACCACGACTTTGCCCGCGCCGACAGCCTGCGTGAGGTCATTCATGCCCGCCAGTTCGAGGTGCACGACACTGGTGCTGCGACATACGCTGTGCCGCACCCGCCGCCGCCGGCCGAGCAGGGCGTCACGCGCTCGGAGGAGATCGCCTCGCGGCTGAGCGAGCCGGATGCCTGCGCGATCACTCTCGGCCTCGTCGTCAACAACGCCGCGGACGATCTGCTGCGCTGCGCCCGCAGCGTTCTCTCCGCCTGCGGCGGGCGCGCGTTCGAGCTGCTGGTGATGGACAACGGCTCGACCGACGACACGCGCACCCGGCTAGACGAGCTCGCGGCGGCCGAGCCACGCGTGCGCGTCATTCGCGCCGATCACAACCTGGGCGAGGGCGCGGGCCGCAATGCCGTCTTGAAACAGGCGTTGGGGCACACGATTGTGCTGGTGGACACCTGCATCGAGTTCAGCGGCGATCCGCTCGGTCCGCTGCTGGCCGCGCTCGATCAGCCCGGCGTCGGCGCGGCGGGTGCCTACGGCCTCGCGGCTAACAGCCTGCACTGCTTCGACCCGGCCGAGGGCGACGCGATCGACGCGCTCGAAGGCTACCTGATCGCTATTCGCCGCTCTCGCGTGGCCGAGGTCGGCCTGATGGACGAGAAGTACCGCTTCTACCGCAACCTCGACCTCGACTACAGCTACCAGATCCGGGAGCACGGCTACCGGCTGGTGGCGGTGCCGGATCTGCCGCTGATCATGCATCCGCACCGCGTCTGGCACAGCCTGAGCGAGGAGCAGCGCGACTCCTTGAGCAAGAAGAACTTCAACCGCTTCCTGCACCGCTGGCGCGAGCACGCCGGCCAGCGCCTCGCCGTCGCCGCCGGAGCCGGCCGCTCGGGGAGCGAGCGGTGACGGAAGCGCCGCTGCGCGTGCTTTTCCTGACGCCGTATTACAAGCCGTACCTCGGCGGCATCGAGCGCGTGATCGAGCGCCTTTCCGCCGGCATGCTGCGCCGCGCCGACGTCGAGGCCGTCGGCGTGCTGACCACACACTTCGAGTTTCCCCGCCACTGGATGGAGGGGCTGCCGCCGCGCGAACGGATGGACGGCGGCGTCGAGATCATCCGCTTGCCGGCCTGGCCCAAAATCGCGCCGCCCTACTTCTCCGTGCCGCTCGTCTGGTTCCCGCCCGGCGCCATCCGCGAGGCGATCGCCGCCTTCCGGCCGAACGTGCTGCACTGGGTGGGCGACGGCTGGTTCTGGAGCCACTACCTCAGCGCCCGCTACGCGGCGCCGGGTACGGCCGTGATCTTCTCGCCGTCATTCCATACCCTGACGCGGGATAAATTCTGGCTGCAGCCGATCAACATCGCGCTCTGCCGTCGCGCCGACCGCGTGACGGCGCTCTCGCCGCTCGAACGCAAAGCCGTGCGCCGCACGTATCATGTACCGCCGCGCAAGCACGTCGTCGTGCCGTGGGGCGTCGATCCAGACGACGGCCCGCCGGAGCCACGAGCGGCGGACGCGCCGCTCACGGTGCTCTGCGTCGGCCGGCTGGGCGAGCACAAGAATCAGCAGTTCTTGATCGCGGCGTTCGCCGCCGCGCTGCCGCGTCTCAAACGCGCCGCACGGCTGGTGCTGGTTGGCCGGGACGAGGGCGCACGCCAGGCGATCGAGCGCCAGATCCGCGATCTCGGCCTTGAACGCGTCGTGCTGATCGTCGGCGAGCTGTCCGACGCCGAAGTGCGCGCCTGGTACCACCGCGCGGATCTGTTCGCGCTGTTCTCACGCTACGAGGCGTTCGGCCTGGTCTTCTTCGAGGCGATGGTGGCCGGCGTGCCCGTGCTGACGCACCGCGTGGGCGCCAACGCACAACTGCTGCGCGAGGGCGCGGTTGCCGTACCCGAGCACAATCGCAGCGCCGCGGTCGAGAGCCTGGTGCGGCTGCTGAACGACGACGCGGCGCGGGCGGACCTGGGCGAGCAGGCGCGGCGCTACGCCGCGACCTTCACCTGGCCGCCGGTGCTCGACCGCTTCGTCGGGCTCTATCGCGAGGCGTTGGCCGAGCGGCCTCAGTAGCCGGGGCTGGTGTGGCAGAGGTTACTAGTAGGCAGTCACGCCGGGATTGTGGGATAGAGATGCTGCAACCGAATGCG
>CALFMN010000200.1 GCA_937879875.1 uncultured Chloroflexota bacterium
CTGATGTGCTCCAGTCTCCTGCCCGGAATGGGATCCCGTCATGACGAATTGGTATAAAGTCTCCGATGGTTGCGCTGCGGTCATGAGAAGTCTCCGACGGTTGCGCTGCGCTCTGGCCCGGCCCCTCTCCACGGAGTGGAGAAGGGGGTAGTTCGATGGCGGCGGCTCAGGTAAGCATGGCGCCGTGGAACGCTTCGCCACGAACGGCCAGGCCGGCGGCGTTGAGCTGCAACAGCTCGCCGGCGCGATTGGTCTGGCCGTTGATGCTGGATGTGTAGACGATCAGCAATGCGGCGCTGGCCGGATCCCAGACCGCGTGGTCGATCGTGAAGTGAATCGTCTCGATGCGTGCCATAGCGGCGTTCCAGTAGGCGCGCAGGGCGTCTTTGCCGTGGACAGTGGCCGTGCCGACGGTGGCCGCGGCGCGCGGGCTGGTGAACTCGACCTCGTCGGCGAAGTGGGCGAGCACAGCCTCGACATCCCTGCGGTTCCATTCTTCGGCCCAGCGCCGCGCAAAGGTCTGCGCCCGCTCGTGCGTCATCGGCTCCGTCGCGTTCGTAGCGGTCATCGTCTGCTCCTCAAGCTGGCTGCACGCCAGGACCATTCAACGTGCGGCTGCGTATTCTGAGGCTCAGTATGCGATCGTCGCCGACCGCAGCGCGCTGCTGTTGGTTGCTGAATTGGAGACGAAACGGCGCTTCCGGCAATGGCGCGATCTGGCGAGGGCCAGCTGCTCAACGTGCTTCCTTGCGCGCGACGACCCAGAGGAAGGTGGCCGGTTGGCCGTGCTCCTCTGCCGTTTCTTCCTGCGCGCTGAGCAGTTGCAGCCCGCTCTGCTCCACCAGCCAGCGGTTGGTTTCGCTGTCGAAATGGCTCCAGTACATCGGCGCGCCGAGCCAGTCGTCCTCGTAGCCTGCCTCGGTCGAATTGGCGCCCATCGTCGCCACCAGCAGGCCGCCGGGACGCAGCCAGGCCGCGATGCGCTGCAAGAGGCCCGCGTGCTCCTCGCGCGGGAGGTGGATGATCGAGTAGAAGGCCACGACGGCATCGAAGCTCGCCGGCGCGAAGTCGAGCGTGGCCATGTCGGCCTGGATAAACGTCGCGCCGGGGATGCGCTCGCGGATCAGCGCGATCTGGCGGGCGGAGATGTCTACGCCGGTCAGGGTGAAGCGCGCGGCTAACCTTGCGGTCGTCGTCGAGCCGGAGCCGCAACCGAGCTCAAGCACGGCGGCGCTGGCCGTCAGCCGCTCGAAGAGGACAGATGCGTAGCGGGCCTTTTCTCCCTTCCGTGCCCGCGCGCCCCACGCGTGATGGCGCGCGCCGATACGGTCGTAGCCCTGCTCCACCAGCCGTTTCGGGTCCATGCTGCTGTCCATCCACGCTCCCCGCGGGGAGAATTCCGCGTACGAGGCAGTCGGCGCCTGCCGCCGTCAATTGTACGCGGTACGCTGGAGCGTTCATCGGAAGCGCGGCGCCCGAACGCCGCGGCGCCTCAACCGCTGCAACTCTGCGCGAGCCACGCCAGACAGAGTTGACATTGTAGATTTTCCGCTCTTACTATTATTTTCGTAGTTACTTGTTCTTCAGAACTGACTCTGCGAGGCGCTGTTATGGCCTTCACTGCACGCCGAACGTTCTCCAGCCGCTCGAAGTGGCTCACCCTGCTCGCCGTCTGCCTCGGCCTGATGATGCTGATGATCGATACGTTCGTTGTCAACATCGCCTTCCCGGCGATCGGCCGCGGCCTGCGTGCGAGCCTCAGCGAAGCCGAGTGGACCGTCTCCGGCTACGTGCTGGTGATGGGCGTGCTGCCGATCGCCATGGGCCGGCTGGGCGACCTCTACGGCCGGCGGCGGCTCTACCTGCTCGGCCTCGTGCTCTTCATCGGATCGTCGATCGCCTGCGGCCTCTCGCAGAGCATCGGTGAGCTGATCCTCTTCCGCGTCACGCAGGGCGCCGGCGCCGCGATCATGACGCCGCTCACGCTCTCGATCGTCACGCACGCCTTTCCGGCCGCGCAGCGTGGGCTGGCGATCGGCATCTGGGGCGGCGTCTCCGGCCTGGGCCTGATCGCCGGGCCGATCTTGGGCGGCCTGCTGGTGCGCGGCGATAACTGGCGCTGGATCTTCTTCATCAACGTGCCCGTCGGCCTGCTGGCGCTGGCGCTGGCGTTGCTGTTCGTGCCCGAATCGCGCGACGAGGGCGCAGAGCGCGGCGTCGATTGGGCCGGGTTGGCGCTGCTCTCGTCGGCGCTCTTCCTGATCGTGTACGGCCTCACACGGGCGAACGACCTCGGCTGGGGCTCGCCGGTCATCCTCGGCAGCCTCGTTGGCGGTGCGGTGCTGCTGCCGGCGTTCGTGACGCTGGAGTGGCGCATACGCCGGCCGCTGATCGACCTGACGCTCTTCCGCAGCGGCACGTTCGTGATGGCCTGCCTGGCCGCCTTCCTCTTCAACGCCGCGGTCTTCGGCAGTCAGCCGTACAGCAGCCTGCTTTTGCAAAACACCTGGGGATTTTCGCCGCTGGAGGCCGGCTTCGCCTTCGTTCCGGCCACGGCACTGGTGGCACTGATCACACCCTTCTCCGGTATCCTCGGCCAGCGGCTTGGCGGCCGGCTGCGGCTGGTGATGATGACCGGTTCGCTGCTGGTCGTCGTCTCAGCGCTGTACATGCTGCGGCTCGACCTGCACAGCGGCTATGCGGATACCTTCTTGCCGGCCTTCGTGATCCGCGGTGCGGGCATCGGCCTGTTCATCGCTGCGACCTCGCTGGCGGTGATGAGCGCCGTGCCCGTGGCGAAGTCGGGACTCGCCTCCGGTACGTTGACGATGGCGCGGCAGATCGGCACCTCGCTCGGCGTAGCGCTGCTGGGCGGCGTCTATCTGCACCACGTCGACGGCGCTCTCGGCGGCACGTCTCCGGGCGCCACGCGGCAGCAGGCAGCGGCGCTGCGCGGCGCAGCGCAGCAGGCGATTATAGACGGCTTCGTGGGCATCTCGCTGGTCATGGCGCTGCTGGGCATGGCGGCAGCTCTGGCCGCGCTCTTCATTCGCCACCGGCCGGCCACCGATGTCGCGATTCAGCCTTCCGTGGCAACGGCGGCGCCCGGCGCTGTCGCGGCCCAGCCGTTGCCCGCGGCGGTGCTGGACTGAGCCGGCGCGCATCGGCGTAGCGGGGCACCTAACCCTGACGCCTAACGGCGTCTGTCCCTTCCCGAAACGGGAAAGGGACTTCTGGAGCGTTCCACACACGGTGCGACGGCGGCACTGCTGGAATGTCCTTGCGGGTCACGCGGCGGGTTAGTCTCCGATCCTTCCGATGATTCTCTAACCAAACCCTTCCTGTATCGGGTATCGGGAAGGGACAGACCTCGCCTGCGAGGTCAGGGTTAGGTGCCCCGCCAGCCGAAGCACTCACGCGCAACCAACCAACGCGTACAACCACACACCAAAGGACACCATCGCCATGACGAGCGCAGTAGCCCGCATCCGCACGTTTCAAACGGGCGAGCTGCCGAGCGGCCCGATCACCGAGTTGCTGGGCCTGGCGATCACCGCGGTCGAGCACGGCCGCCTGGTGATGGAGATGGAGAGCGGCCCTGAGTTCGCCAACCCGATGGGTACGCTGCACGGCGGCATCATCACCGCGCTGGCCGATTCGACGATGGGCATGGCCTACGCCTCGACCCTGGGCGAGAACGAAAGCTTCACCACGCTGGCGCTGACGATCAACTTCCTCAAGCCCGTGTGGTGCGGCCGGCTCATCGCCGAAGCGCGGTTGAAGAAGGGCGGCAGCACGGTGGGCCTCGTCGAGTGCGACGTACGCGACGCGAACAGCAGTCTGGTCGCCTATGCCGTCAGCACCTGCATGACCCTGCGCGGCGCACAGGCCGCGGGACGCATGCCGGCGGCCTAACCCCGCCGCCTAACCCCGATTTGGCTTGCGCCGCGCTCATCGGAAGTCTCCGACGGTTGCGCTGCGCTCTGGCCCCACAGGGGAAGGGTTGTTCGAGGCCTCTCGGATCGCTCGCCGAGCGAAACCCCTCCTGCGTCGGGAGGGGACAGGTTTCGCCTGCGAAACCAGGGGTAGGCGCGCCGGCCCGCGTGCGCTCCCTGGCTGGCTGGGCGTGGATTGCTGCCACGCTTCAGCCCGGAACCGAGAAATGGGCACCCATCATGACGGATTGGTATAAGCCATGCCGATCAGACGCCGCGCGCCGAGCCTTATGGCAGAGAACCCTGCCGGCCAGGTTCTGCGGGCGGCGAGACTGGTTGCTGGGTTGGCTCCGTGACGGCGCCGGCGTGGGCGATGTAGGCTACGCGTCCCGCGCGCACCATCGCCACCTCATTGTCCTCACCGTCCAGAAAACGGTAGGCGGTCAGCACGCCCTCGTGGTAGCTCTCGATGTAGCGGTCGGCGCTGATCGACGCGGCGTCCGGGCCGGTGGAGTCGGCCAGGCGATCGAAGCGCACCACGAACACCACGGCGCGGCCCGTTCAGCAGCCGGCCGGGCGGTCATCGGGAGTGCAGCGCAGCCACGTTTCCATGGCGGCGCGGGCGATGCGCTGAACCATCACCGTGTCCATGCCGAGGGCGCCGGCCGTCTGCCGGGCGCTGAGGCCGGCCTCAAAGCGGTAGGTGACAACCTGTTGCTGCTGCTCCGGCAACAGCGCCAGCGCCTCCGGATTGAGCCGACGCGGTGAATCGACCAGCGGCGCCGTCTGCGGCTGCAGCCGGCGGCGCTCGCGTTCGCGCGCCTGATGATGCTCGCTGGCGAGGCGCTGCGCCACGCGCAGCAGCCACTCGTCGAACGGCACACTGCCGCCGGTCGGGTATTCGTCGATCGAGCCGAGCACCGCGAGAAAGACCTCCTGGCAGAGGTCTTCGGCTTCCGGAGCCCCGCCCAGCCGTTCGTTGAGGTAGTGGTAGACACGGGCGTAGTGGGCGTCGAACAGCGCGCCGAAGGCGTGCCGGTCCCCGGCCTGCGCGCGTCGGATCATGTCGCGATCGTCCATCGAATTCATACTAGCAGCCCGTTCGGTTGATAGCATCCGCGCAGCGCTCGCACAGCCTTCCGCTATGCGAATGATTGACGGCGCTCCTTGGCGGCTGCCGATCGGCGCCACGGCCGCTCACGCTACCCGTCCCTCGTGCAGCCGCCGGGACAACACCTGGCGCCAGACGGCCGCAAGCTCGGGCAACGCAGCCAGCTCCGCGGCGTCGCTCAGATCGTTGCGGCGGCGCAGCGTGCGCGTCGCGCGAGCGAGCGTCCAGTCGGCGTGCGGCCGTTCCCGCAGCATGACGGCGTCGTTCGCGGCCACATTGCCCTCGCGCAGCACGCGCAGATACCAGCCGGTGCGGCCGCTCGCCTCGACACGGGCAGTCAGGTCGGGCAGACGCCAGCGGGCGCTGATCTTCCAGCACGGCTGTCTCGGCTGCGAGACCTGGACCAGCGCCTCGCCGGCTTCGAACACGTCGCCGATGCAAACGCGCTCCTCGTCCAGATCCGCGATCGTGAAGTTCTCCCCGAAGGCGCCGTATGGCAGGTCCGGTCGCGCCAGCTCAGTGCGCCAGGCGGCGTAGTGCGCCGCGGCGTAGGCGAGCACCGCCTTGTCCGGGCCGCCGTGATTTTTGGTGTCGCCCTGCCCGTCGCCGGTGAGGTTCTCGCACGCCAGCCAGACGCGGCCTGCCACGGGCGTTTTGAAGAAGCCGGTGGTCCAGGCGTTGCCGGCTGGGTCGGGCGCCTCGGCGGCATCGATGCGGCGCGGCAGGCTGACCTGAATGCTGATCAGACGAGGTTCGGTCACAGGCTGGCTCTCCCGGTTTGCTCAGGCAGCGAACGCGTCCATTCCTGCCTGCCATCGAGCGTACCAGATTGCGCACCTGCCTCTATTCCCTATTCCCTAAACCCTGGCCCCGCACCCTTCCACCGGCAGACCAGTTCGCCCGTGCCGATCGGCACAACAAGCGCATCGACGCGGTCATCGGCCTGCGCGCGCCGGACCACATCCTCGACACCGGCAACGCGAAACATCTCACGCGCCAGCGCCAGCCTGCTATCGGCAACCTCATCGGTCGTGACGGTTGTGCTGCATTCGCGCGCGGCCTTAGCAGGGTGAATCTGCTCGAACACGGCTGCATCCCTTTCATCGCCGGAATCGCTGCACTCGCCGGCGCTCAGTTATGCCTCGCGATCCGACGCGGCGTTGCCGAGCGCGGGGCACCTAACCCTGATTTCGCTTCAGCGAAATCAGTCGTTTGAAGTCTCCGACGGTTGCGCTACGCTCTGGCCCGACACAGGAAGGGTGAGGGTCCGAGGACGAACGGACAGATGGCAGACACACGCGCCGCGTGTCCCGCGAGGACACCCAGCCCCGCCGCCGTCGCACGACGCCAGGAACGCTCCAGAAGTTCCTTTCCCGGCTCGGCTTTGGTTTACCCACAGCGTGTAACAGGCGGCGGCGCATGGGCCAATTGCCAGCCGCTGGTCCGGTCACGGAGCCGGGCGCGGCCGCGCCAGCGGCTGCGCGGCCCCGGCTCGCCATCATGCCGGCGACCGAGAAAGCCGCCCGGGCGGGCGATGGCCCGCGCTGCCTCGCGCAGGCTGGGCCGGGTCTGCGGCAGCGGCGTGCGCGGCTGGCTGACGCGGTGCAGCGTCTGCCATTCCGCCTCGCTCAGCGCCACCGTGCAGGGCCGCGCGGGCTGCTCGCGGGCCAGGTCGGTTAACCACACGACCGGCACCGCGACCAGGCTGGAGACGGCGATGGCGTTTTCCAGCCGCGCGGCGGTGCTGAGTTGCAGGTCTTCAATGCGACACCCGCACTTCAGCACGGAGTGGTAGCGCGCGATCAGCTAGCGCAGGCTGGACCAGACCACGCACGGCGCGGCTGCCGCGAGATCGGGCACGGCCAGCGTGGTCAGCAGCAGCCATGCCAGCGGCTCAGTGCCCGGCGGTGGGGCCGGTTCGCACGCGGATCGCGGTGAGCGCCACCGGCTGGGCCCGGTGCTCGCCCGCCCGCTGGTGCGGCGGCGGCAGGGTGACGGGCGTGACCTGCAGCGTGCCGACCGCCCTGCGCGCCGGCCGCGTCGGCGCCGCCGCCACGACCGCCGCCAACGCCCGCCCCGCGGCCGCGCTGCGCGGCAGTTGCCCGGCGCGGATCAGCCGGTGGGCGCTCGGCGGGCGCGCCGCC
>CALFMN010000201.1 GCA_937879875.1 uncultured Chloroflexota bacterium
TCGTCGGCAGCGTCAGATGTGTATAAGAGACAGCCCCCGGCCCCTTCCCCCAATAATAGGGGAAGGGGAGATCCTTGGACGCTGCGATTGGGGCTGAAGGCGGGACCGAGAGGCCACCGGTAGGGGCGCACGGCGTGCGCCCTTCGCGCCGCACGGCGCGACCAACAGCGTTCCGCTAACCCGACGCCGCCCAGATCGCTCCAGCCAGGATCGCCCTTCCCCTGGTATTGGGGGCCAGAGCGCGGCGCAACCGTCGGAGACTTCAGATGACCGCAGCGCAACCGTCGGAGACTTTTGACGCGGGGGATGGGGGCCGGACTCAGCGCAGATGCCGCAGCCGCGGGTCGAGCGCGTCGCGCAGCCAGTCGCCGAACAGGTTCGCCACCAGCGACACCGTGACGATCGCGAGGCCGGGCAACGTTACCAGCCACCAGGCGACGGTGATGAAGTTGTTGCCGCCGGATACCATCGTGCCCCAGGACGGCGTGGTCACCGGCACGCCGACGCCGAGGAAGCTGAGCGCCGCCTCGATCAGGATCACGGTCGAGATGTGCAACGTCGCCAGCACCGTCACCGTGTTGACCAGGTTCGGCAGCAGGTGCCGCCGCACGATCCAGACGTCGCCCGCTCCCACGGCGCGCGCCGCCAGCACAAAGTCCCGCTCGCGCAGGCCCAGCGTCTCGCCGCGCACAATGCGTGCGTAGCCGACCCAGCCCCAGCCGACGATCACGATCAGCACGTTGCGCAGCGATGGCCCCAGCACGGCCGCCAGCAGAATGGCGAAGAGGATCGGCGGCAAGGCGAGCTGCACATCCACCAGCCGCATCAGCAGCACGCCCACTGTGCGGGAGCGATAGCCCGCCAGCAGCCCTAGCAGGGTGCCGAGCACGACGGACGCCGGCACTGACACCGCCACGACGATCAGCGAGATGCGGGCGCCGTACATCAGCCGGCTCAGCTCGTCGCGGCCCAGGCTATCGGTGCCCAGGGGATGTGCCCACGCGCCGCCGGCCTGCCAGACCGGGGGATGCAGGCGATTGACGAGCTTCTGCGCCGCCGGATCGTAGGGCGCGATCAGCGGTGCGAACAGCCCCGCGCCGACGAACAGCACGAGCACGGCCGTGTAGACGGCAAGCGCGTAGGGTCGACGCATGCGGGCTGAGCGCCCACGCTCGGCCAGCTCGGCCTCGGTGAGCGGCGCGGCATCGGCGCAGACGAGGGCGCTTTCGCTTTGCAGATTAGCCACGCGCATCGCCCTCGCGCATGCTCGATACGCGCTTCGCGGCGGGCCGGCGCGCGGCCGGTGCGGATGCCATCGCTTACAGCGCTCCCTGCACGCGCGGGTCGATCAAACGGTAGGAGAGATCGACCAGCATATTGGCGAGCACGATCGCCGTCGCGGTCAGCAACACGCCGACCTGCACGACCGGGTAGTCCGCACTCTGAATCGACTGGATCAGCAGCCGGCCCATCCCCGGCCAGGCGAAGACCGTCTCCACGACGATCGTGCCGGCGAAGACGAGGCCGACCTGGATGCCAAGGATCGTGACCACGGGCATCAGCGCATGCCGCAGCGCGTGCCGCAGGATCACGCGGCGCTCCGGCAGCCCCTTCGCCCGCGCCGTGCGCACGAAGTCGGCCCCCAGCACGTCCAGCATGCCGGAACGGGTGAGGCGCGTGATCGCAGCAGAGCTGACCGCGCCCAGCGTGAAGGCGGGCAGGATCAGGTGCGAGAGGCCGCCGGTGCCGCCCGTGGGCAGCCAGCCCAGCTTCACCGAAAACAGCAGCACGAGCATGATGCCGAGCCAGAAGTTGGGCACGGCCTGGCCGAGCAGCGCGAACAGCCGCGCCGCCCCGTCGAGCACGGTGCCGCGTTTCATCGCGGCCAGCACACCGGCGGGCACGCCAAGCAGCACCGCGAGCGCCAGCGCGCTGACCGACAGTTCGAGCGTGGCGGGCAGGCGGACCTTCACCTCGTTCACCGCGGGCTGGCCCGTGCGGAACGAGGTACCCAGGCGCAGCTCGGCCACATCGCGCATGTAGCGGGCATACTGCTCGTAGAGCGGGTCATTCAGCCCCAACTCACCCTTCAGCCGGTGGATATCGGCCTGCGTGGCGCTCATCGGCGCCAGCACCGTCACCGGGTCGCCGACCATGCGCGTGACGACGAACACGGCCGAGAGCACGATCCAGACGACGACCGCCGACTGCACCGCCCGCAGACCGACCGCGACCCAGAAGTTCTGCATCGGCTGCTATTTCCCTGCGAACCGGGGCTCGCGGCGCTCGCGCCAGGCTAGCCGAGCCTCAGCCGCGTCGTCGGTGCGTCGGGCGAAGCTCTGCATGAAGGCCATGTGCCGGAGATCGCCGTCCATTTCGCGCAGGTAGGCGCGGTTGAGCCCATCTTTGATGTAGCCGTAGGTGTGCGTGGGGCCGGCGGCGAGGCGCTCGGCCAGCGCGTTGACGTCTGCATCGAGGCAACCCGGCGCCGATACCTGCGAGATCAGGCCGAGGCGCAGCGCGTCCTGAGCGGAGACGTGCCCGCCCTCGAACAGCAGCCGCGTCGCCTCTTTGAGGCCCACGTGCGCCGGCAGCAGCACCATGCCCGCGGCGATCGCGCGCTTGACGAACACCAGGCCGATCTCCGCCGCGCTGTCCGCCACGGCGTAGTCCGCCCCCAGCGCAATCTCCGCACCGGCGCCGAGGCAGTAGCCGTGGATCTGCGCGATCACCGGCCGAGGCACGCGGCGCAGTGCCGCCTGGAAGCGGTAGTAGTGCGAGCTGGCGGCGTAGGTCAGCGGGTCGGCCGGATCATGCCCGGTGGGCGGCGATGCAGAGCCAGCGCCAATGTCGTCGCCGGCGCAGAAGGCGCGGCCGGCGCCGGCGATTACGAGCACGCGGACGTCGGGCTTGAAACCCTCCGTCTCGAGTGCCTCGATCAGCAGGTTGCCCAGCTCGCGGTTCAGTGCGTTGAGCTTTTCGGGCCGGTTCAAGGTAATCCTCGTGATCGGGCCGCGCTCGACCGTCAGCATCCCGCTATCCTTGCAGTTCACACCGGCGCACGGCGCCGCGCCGTGCGCCGCGGCCGGGTCGTGCAGCCGTCGCCTACGCCGGCACCTGGATGTTCCAGTATTCCGGTACTGACAGCACCTTGCCGTAGAACGACCAGTTGAGCTTGTCGCGGGCGACCACGACCGTGACCGGCTCATAGAGGAAGATGCACAGCGCGTCTTCGTAGAACTTGCTGATGATCTGGCCGAGCAACTGTTTGCGTGCCGTTGGGTCGAACGCCTGCTCGCTCTGCTCGATCAGCGCGTCCAGACCAAGCTGCGGGTCCGAGGAGAAGGTGTAGGCGCCGGTGCTGTGGTAGTTGTAGCGGAAGTTCGGCCCCGGATCGGGACCGCCGGCCATACCGAAGAAGGTGAGGCCGTAGTTCTTATGTGTTTTGACGTTCGTTGTGGTGATCTGATACTGCTGCGAGACGATCTTGCTGCGAATGCCGGCGTCCTTGAGGTATCCGGCGACTGCCTGCACCACCTGCTCCGTGTTGGGCCAGCGGCCGATCGGGTAGAAGAGGTTGGTGTCGATGCCGTTGGCGAAGCCGGCCGCCGCCAGCAGTTGCTTCGCCTGCTTCGGGTCGTAGGGGAAGCGCTTCGCGGGCAGGTCGGCCGGGAAGCCGAACGAGTCGAGCGCGGAGCCGAACGTGGCTTTCTCCTTGCCCGTCAGCACGGTCTTGATGATCGTGTCGAGATCGACCGCCATGTTGGCCGCCTGGCGCACGCGCAGATCGAGGAAGGGGTTGGGCTGGTCGGAGTCGGGGTCTTTGGCGATCGTTGTATCGGGGCGGATATACATCGGCTGGTCGCCCGGCAGATAGTACACCTTGAACCCGGACTTGCCTTCCCACGAGCGTGCGAGGTCAGAACTGACGTTGTGCGCCATGTCGATCTCGCCCTTTTCCAGGGCCGCCATGCGGTCGTTGTCCTGCGGGATCACGCGCTGCACGAGCTTCGCCACGTACGGCAGGCGCGGTGCGTACTGTTGGTCGCGCGCGTAGAAGAAGTCGTCGAAGCGGTCGCTGCGCAGCTCCGCGTCCGGCGTGCGCGAGCTGAACTTGAACGGCCCCCAGCCCACCGGCTTGGCGGCGAAGTCCGTATCGCCCGTCTGCGTGACGTAGTTCTTCGGCACCAGAAAGAGCGTAGCGGCGATCTGGCCGGGCAGGGTCACGTCCGGATGCGTCATGCCGACGTTGAGCGTCATCTCATCGACGACGTTGAGGCCGGCCACGGTCTGGAAGTTGCCGGCGATGCCGCTCTGGAACTTCGGGTTGTAGGCGGCCTTGCCCAGCGCCCGCTCGAAATTGAACTTGAGCTGATCGGCGTTGAGCAGCTCGCCGTTGTGGAACTTGATGTCGGGCTTGACTTTGAGCTGCAACGCCGTCGGCGGCGCATCGGGCGTGGCCCGCACCCAGCTCCAGTCGAGGGCGTAGCTCTTCACCTCTGAGGTGTTCGGGTCCACCGTCAGCGGCGTGGGGAAGTGCGTCGCCGTGTTGGGCCAGTTGCCGCCGCCCGTGCCGGCCAGCGACTGCGGGTCCATGCTGCCGACATCTGAACCGATGCCGCTGGTCAGCGTCGCGTTGAGGTTGACCTTGCCCGCGGGCAGGCTGCCGGCGGCGCCCGGCGAGGCCGCGGCGCTGGGCGCCTTCGGGGCGGTGTTGCTGCTGGACCTGGTATTGCCGCCGCAGGCGACGAGCGCCTGGCCGGCGAAGGCGAGGCCGCCGGTGGCGGCGATGCTCAGCAGGCGCCGCCGCGGCAGCCGCGCCCGCGATCCTGTTTGGCGCGCATTCTGCGAATACACGTTGCCTCCTCGCTTGTTTCGGCCGGAGCCGCCGAATCTCAGCGGATTGCGGCGTGCCGGCGGTGCGCTGACGAAGGAGATTATACCCGTCCGTATGGCGATGTCGATGGGCCGATTACGGGCAACTCGATCCGATTGCCGGCCACGACGCAGGACCGAGCGGCGGCACGTCGACGGTGTCCCGCAACGGTCAAGCTGGCGCGCGCCGCCCGCGGCAACATGGCAGTCGCCGGCGCGTAACCTAACTTTTACACGGTAATTACCTGAAAAAGCTTGACACGCGGGGCCGGTCTTGGTACTGTGTTCGTGAAATCACGAACGAACTCACAGGGTCGGCAGGGACGCCGCCGCGCGCTTCTCCACCCCGGTCACCACGCTCCTTTGCCCCCTCGGCGATTCCCCAGCGTTTGTGATCCGTCAACCCCGCGATCGCAGACGGGCTGCCCCCGTGTGGGCGCCCCGTTCACCGGCAGGCCGCCAGCAGCACCCGAAGGAGAACCCGGAATGGCCGCGACCGCTTCCAACGCCGCCTCGACGCCGACACCCACCGCCCCGACCGAACTGCCCGGACTCGCGCTCTTCAACGCCTGGCGCACGGAGATGCAGCGGGCGATGCTGCAGACCGCGCGCACGTTTGACGTGCTGCGCGACCAGAAGGCCGCCAACGTCGGCAAGACGCCGAAGGACGTGATCTGGCAGCAGGGCACGGCCAGGCTCTATCGCTACCGCGCCACCACGGAGACGGTCCATCCCCTGCCGCTCTTGATGGTGCACTCGCTGATCAGCAAGCCGTACATTCTCGACCTGATCCCCGGCAACAGCTTCATCGAGTATCTGGTCGGCCAGGGCTTCGACGTATACATGGCGGACTGGGGCACGCCGCGGCCCGAGGACAAGTCGCTGACGCTCGAAAGTTACGTGCTGGACATGATTCCGCAGTGCGTCGAGCTGATGTTGGAAGAGTCGCAGGCGAGCGAGTTCTCGCTGTTCGGCTACTGCATGGGCGGCATGCTGGCGCTGATGTACGCCGCCACGCATCCCGAGGCGCCGTTGCGCAATTTGGTGACGCTGGCCACGCCGGTTGACTTCACGCAGATGGGCCTGCAGAGCTTCTGGGCTCAAGAACCGTTTATGGACGTGGATCGCGTGGTGGACACGCTGGGCAATGTGCCGCCGCAGATGCTGATGCAGTCGTTCCGCATGCTGAAGCCGGCGAGCGAGGTCAGCCCGGTCAAGTACATCAACCTCTGGCAGAACGTGCTCAACGACAAGTTCGTGGAGCAGTACCGCGCCTTCGACCAGTGGACGACGGACCACATCCCTTTCGCCGGCGAGTGCTTCCGCCAGACGACCAAAGAGATCGTGCGCGAGAATAAGTTCTACAAGGGCACGCTGGAGATCGGCGGTCGCAGCGCCGCGCTGAGCAACATTACCTGCAGCTTCCTGGCCGTGGCCGCGCAGAACGACCACATCGTGCAACTGGCGGCGACACAGGTTCAGCCGGAGCTGGTGAGTTCGACGGACAAGGAGCTGGTGGTGATGCCCGGCGGGCATGTTGGTCTCGCCGCGGGCCGGAAGGCGGTGCAGTCGCTCTGGCCGAAGGTCGCTGGCTGGCTGGCCGAGCGTTCGCAGCCCGCGCCCGAGAGCGCCACGCAGCCGGAGATCGAGCTAATCGTCGAGCGCATCGCCACACCCGAGCGCGAGCTGGTCGCGGCCGGCGTGTAGTTCTCACACCAACCGACCAGAAAACAGCGTCCACGCTCGACCGAACCGGGCGTGGACGCTCTTCGGCGTCCAGCCAGTGCCGAGGTCACGACTCATCCGGCAACTCACTATCTGAGGCGGGGCTGGGCAGGCCATCGGGGCGACCCTGTCGCGGGCGTGGTACGGCGTGACGGAATCGAACCGTCTCCTGCGGCTTATAAGGCCGCGGCTCTCCCATTGAGCTAACGCCGCTCGCTGCTGACCGAGCGTATCCTCGGTTCAGTATGGAGGTGTAGAGCCGTCCACGTCACGTTGCCAGATGTTGCTGGATTCCGCTTCACCTCACGGCGCGAAGCGCCGCCTCCAGGCCGCGTTCAACGAGGCGTTCGTTCGCCCACACCTCGATCGTTTGCCACAGGTCGCCGGGACGTTCCTGTTCCGGGGCATCGGTCATGAAGCGAACAAACGCAATACCGGCCATTTCCGGCTGTCCCGGCCACTCGATCGCGTCAATGTCGAGGAGGAGCCGCTGCAGCGTCTCTTCGTCGCAGCGGACGAGCTTCACAGGAGCGAAAAGGCAAAACTCGCCGCCACGGTCGTGGTCTGGAGATTGGAACGCAACGCGGGTGCCAGCACTATCCGCTGGCGCTGCACCACGGCTGACGCTCGCCTTCGCCGTTATCACCTCTACGCCGCAATTCCGACATGGCTAACTACCAGAGTCCCTGGGCGAGCCGCCGCAGAAACGCCGTCGGCCGTGCCCGGGGCCAGTTCACAGGACAGATTCCGATACCGGTGCACGCCGTGCGAACGCTATCCTCAGGTTTCCGTGGCGCTTACCGGCCAGCCAGGGTCGCGGGGCAACGGTTGCTCGCCTGGCTGGTGCGACGGCCGGACGGTTGACCACGAGGCGATGCCGGCCGCAGCGCTCAGGGATTG
>CALFMN010000202.1 GCA_937879875.1 uncultured Chloroflexota bacterium
CAGCACCGCCGCGAAGGCTGGGTGGTCAGCCCCCGGGTCGCCCGACGGTGGTTCCGTATGGCGCCACGCGCTCCGGCCTTACGGCCGAATCCGGGCTAGTCCGCCGCGGCCAGCTCCAAGCGCTCCTCGGCGTCTGCTGCCAGCGCCGCGCTGCCTTCCACCGAGATCCTCGGCAGCCAGCCCAGCCAGGACGGCATCCACCAGTTGTAGCTGCCCAGCAACTGCATCGCCGACGGCACGAGAATCGAGCGGATGACCGTCGCGTCCATGAACACGGCCACCGCCAGCCCGAAGCCCATCTGCTGCAGGCTCACCTGGCTGCTGCGGCTGAAGGCCGTGAACAACGCCACCATGATGATCGCCGCGCTGGTGATCATGCCTGCCGTGCTCTGCACGCCCTCGCGCACCGCCAGCGTGTTGTTGCCCGTGCGGTCGTACTCTTCCTTCACGCGGCTGAGCAGGAAGACGTGGTAGTCCATGCTCAGGCCGAAGAGGATGCTGAAGAGGAAGAGCGGCAGCCAGAACTCGACCTGGCTCGTGCGCTGGAAGCCCAGTTGGCTTGCGAGGAAGCCCTTCTGGAAGACCGCCACGATCAGCCCGTAGGCCGCGCCGACCGAGAGCAGGTTCATCAGAATCGCCTTGGCCGGGATCACCACGCTGCGGAAGACCAGCAGCAGCAGCAGGAAGCTGAGGCCAAGCACGAAGGTGAAGACCACCGGCACGGCCGAATCAGTCTGGTTCTTCACGTCGAAGAAGCCCGCCAGGTTGCCCGTCACGTAGGCCCTGGCGCCGGAGCCGTGGAAGGCCGCGTCCGCGTCGCTGCGCAGCTCGCTGACGAGCTGCCGCGAGGCGTTGCCCGTATCCACCGTGCTCGACGAGACCTCGATCAGCGCCGTGCGGCCGGCCTGGTCGTTCTGCACGCCCAGCCACTGGAAGGACGGGTTCTGCCCCACCTTCTGCTGCAGATTCGCGATCGCGCGCTGCGCCGCCGCGCCCTGCACGTCGCCGTCGACCACGATGCGGATCGGGTCGTTGATGCCGGCGGAGAAGTCGCGCTCCAGCGCCTTGATGCCCTGGTACGAATCGGTGTGGTGCGGCAGCGACTCGACGCCGTTGGAGCCGAGGTTGATCTGCGTCAGCGGCAGCGCCGCCGCGCCGAGCAGCGCCACGCTGCCCACCAGGAAGACCACCGGGCGGCGCTGCACCGCGTGCGTGACCATGCCCCAGAAGCGGTGGCCGAAGGCGGCCTTGCCCAGGTAGGGAATGCGCAGGGCGTTGATCTTGCGGCCGAACAGGCCCAGCAGCGCCGGCAGCAGCGTCAGGCTGGCGAGCACGGCGACCAGCACCACCACCATCGCGCCGATGCCGATGCTGACGAAGATGTTGTTGCGCACGAAGAGCATGCCGGCCAGCGCCAGCAGCACCGTGATGCCGGAGAAGAAGACGGCGCGGCCGGAGCTGTCACTGGCGATCGCCAGCGCCTCGGCCGGCGTGCGTCCGCGCTTCAGCTCCTCGCGGTAGCGCCCGATGATGAACAGCGAGTAGTCGATGCCGACCGCTAGGCCGATCATCGTGATGATGTTGGTGACGAAGAAGCTGAGCGCGAACGCCTTGCCGATCAGCGCCACGATGCCCAGCGCCCCGCCGATCGCGGCGAAGCCGAGCAAGAGGGGCACGCCCGCGGCCACGACGGTGCCGAAGGCGAGCAGCATCACGACCAGCGCGATCGGCAGGCCGAACGTCTCGGCGCTGGAGAGATCCTTCTCCGAGAGCTTGTTCTGCTCGTGCGCGGTTGAGGCGGGGCCGGTGAGGTGCAGCTCGTAGCCCGCGGGGTGCTGGGCGCCCTTCACCGCGTCGACCACGGCGGCCACGTCCTTTTCGGCCGTCTTCTCGTCGTTGGAGAGCGTGACGGCCGTCAGCGCGACGTGGCGATCGGCTGAGACCATGCTCGGGCTCTGCGTGTCGAGATAGGTCTGGACGCTCTGCACGCCCTTGAGGCCGCGGATCTGGCCCGCCAGGCCCGTCACCTGGCTTTGGAAGGCGGGAGAATCGACCGTATCCGTGTCGCTGCGGACCACCAGCTCTTCGACGAAGGGCCGGGCGCCGAAGCGGCTGTCGATCAGGTCCTTGCCGACCCGCGCGTCAGAATGGCTGAGGTCGCGGAAGTCGGTGGTCAGGGTCGAGCCAAGGCCGGTTGACAGCACACCGGCCGTCACCAGCAGCACCAGCCAGGCGCCAAGCACATACCATTTGTGCCGGAAGCTGAAGCTGGCGATGCGGCTGGTAAAAGAGCGTTGCGGTTGCATCGCTGATTCCTCCTGGGAGCGGTCGGTGTGAACTCGCTCACAGGAGCCAGTTTCGCAGGGGGATGCGGGGGAAAGACCGTGCCACGGTTGCGAGTGCGCACCAGCAGATGGTCCGCCCGCAAACCGGTACCAGCGTACGGTATCGGAACGATCCTGCGATACTTCCGGCCCGGCTTAGATCGCGTCGGCCAGGGCACTCCACAATGGCGCGCCGAGCTTGCGCAGCATGCCATGATGAACGCTCAGGTCCGGCGGCTCGCGCAGCACGCGCACGAAGCCGCGGCGTTGCAGCACCCGATAGTCGGTCGTGCCGTCGCGCTCACGGCGGAACTGGATCGTGAGCGTACTCTTGCCGACGCGCAGATCGTGCAGCGTCACGTCGGGCAGCCACTCCGGCAGCTCCGGATAGACTAGCAGCACGCCCAGGGGTGCGATCGGCCGTAGTCCGAGGATCGCCTGCACGAACAGGATGATCGCACTCGCGGACCACGCCTGCGGCCAGCAGGCCTTGGGGTAGACGCCGGGCACGGGATGGGCGCGGTCCCGCTGCTGACCGCCGACAGCCTCGGGCAAGCGGTGCAGCTGGTAGCGGTCTGCCAGCTCGAAGCTGCCCTGCGCCAGCGCGTTCGCGTGCTGGCCGAAGCCGTAGCGCTTCAGCCCGAAAGCGATCGTCGCCTGTTCGACCGTCCAGACGCTGCCGAGGTGATAGCTGAAAGGGTTGTAGGCCGGATGGTCCGCGCTCAGCGTGCGCACACCCCAGCCACTGAACAGGTCCGGCGCCATGAGCCGCCCGGCAATGGCCGGCGCGTGCTCCCTGTCCACGATACCCGTCGCGAGGCAGTGGCCGGCGTTCGAGGCGACGGAGCCCACCTGCCGCTTCTGCCCATCAAGCGCCAGCGCTAGATAGCCCTCTTCCGGCATCCAGAAGGCTCGATTGAAGCGGCGCTTCAACTCGGCCGCCTCGCGCAGCAGCCGCGTCCCCTGCCGCAGCTTGCCGAGAGCGAGCAGCGCTGCGCCGAGTTGCTGCTTGCCCGCGTACACGTAGCCCTGTACCTCGCAGGTAGCGATGGGCAGCGGCGCGTCCGTGCCATCGCTTTCGGGTATCGCGCGCTCGGAGTCCTTCCAGCCTTGATTGCGATCACCCTGCGGCGAACGCGTCTGATATTCATAGAAGCCGTCGCCGTCCAGGTCGGCGCACGCATCGAGCCAATGCAGCACTCGCTCCGCTGCCGGCAGATGGGCACGCAGTATGTCACGATCGCCCGTCCACATGAACTGCTGACCGAGCGCGACCAGGAAGTCCGCCGGTGAGGCATAGTCGCTGTAGTAGCGGCCGCGCGGATTGAGCTGCAGCAGGTTCAGCGGACCGGTTCGCACCTGCTGGATGATGCGGCCCGGCTGCTCGTCGCGGAAGTCATCGTTCTTGATGCCCTGGTAGCGCTCACAGACGAGAACGGCGCTTCGCAACAGCGCCGGCGTGGCCAGCAGCGCTTGCCAGCCGGTCGTCAACAGGTCGCGCCCGAAGAGGTTCTGATAGAAGGGGATACCGGCGGCGAAGGCGGATCGCTCTTCTGCACCGCCCTCATGCAGCGCGAGCGCGGCCAGGTCCTGCACGGCCCGCCGATAGCTGCGCTGCGCCGTGCTGTTGCTCGACTCCAGCCGGGTTGCTTGATCGATCCACGTCAGATCCTCGCTGGCTTCATCCCCGCCCGCGCCGTAGCAGCGCGCCGTCGTGGCAACCTCGTTTCCCTGGTGTGTGGCGCCGACCGAGACACAGCAATGCCACACGCCCTGCGGAGGCAGTGTCAACTGCCAGGCCACGCCATCCGCCCGGCAGCGAGGAGACGCGGTGAAGTGCAGCCGGACCGCTTCATCGAGAGCGGGATGCAGATACCTGAAGCGCAGCTCGCCGCGCTCTGAAAGCGCACAAGTTCGCTCAACCGGCGCCGTCTGCTGGCGGCGGCCCTGGCGCGGTTCATCGAGGTCGGCGAAGTCCGCGTCGAGCAGCAGCGCCAGCTCGCAGGCGATGGCATTCAGCGAATGGTTGCGGGCATCGAGGTCGATGTGAAAGCCGGACCCGGCCGCGACTGTGAGTTGTACGACCAACGCGCGATCCTGGGCCTGCTCATCGCCGGTGATCTCCGGGTCCTGGTAATAGGCGACGAGCAGATCGTTGCGGGCAAGCGCGATCTGAACCGGCTGGAGCGGCCTGTCATTAACGCGCAGGGCCAACCGCGAGAGCAGCCGTGTGTTGGCGTAGTAGAACCCCTCGATGGCCTCGCCACAGACTTCCCCATCCGCGGCGGTGATCAGCAGGGACTGATCGCGGAAGCAGTGATAACGATCGGGCTGGGCGCGGAGATTACCCTCGTTGTTCATCGCGGGTTCCACAGCAGCTGGGGTCTCGTACGCCAGATCAGCCCGGCGCCCAGCGCAACAGCGCCGAGCGCCAGCGCAGCACGACGCGGATGCAGGCGGGTCGCGGTGGCAAGGCTGAGCCGCCGTCCTTTGAAGCTCCCATGAACGTGTGCGTGACCGGGCAGCGGTGTGAAGAGATTGTTCCCCTCGTCCGCAGCTTTCGGCTGGCTGGAGCGCTGGCCGTTTTCGCCGGTTCGTGCCAGCCACCAATCCATGAGCGGCCCGGCGCAGGTTTCGAGCGTCGTCAACAACTTCCCTGCCCCGCCGACGGTCAGCTCGCGGACGTGGTGCTCGGCGGCGTAGAGGATCGCTTCGGCTACCAACTCCGGCTCGTACACCGGCCACATCGGCTTCGGCTTTACACCAAGGTGGGTGGCTGCCTGATCGAACAATGGCGTGCTCATCGATGACGGCTTAATCAACGTTACCTGCGTCTCGCTGCCCTCGGCGGCCAGCTCGACGCGCAAGGACTCGGTCAGCGCCTTCACCGCATGCTTGGCGGCGCAGTAGGCGCTTTGCAGCGGCACAGCGCGATCGGAGAGGGCTGAACCCACGCAGATCAACGCTCCGCGCCCCTGCTCCTTGAGATACGGCAACGCCGCGCGGCACCCGTTCGCCTGACCGAAGAAGTCGATCTCAACCACGCGCTGGAACTCCGCAGACGGCAGCTGTTCGAACTTGCCGTATGCCGAAACCGCGGCGTCGTTCACCCAGGTATCGATGCCCCCAAAGGCGTCGGCCGCCCGGTCGGCCAGGGCCTGCACCTGGTCCTCGACGGCAACATCCGTCGGAATGGCCAGCGCACGGCCACCCTCACGCCGAATCCCCTCCGCCAGCCGGTGCAGTGCACCGGCGTCGCGGGAGGCCAGCGCGACACAGGCGCCGCGCCGGGCAGCCATCAGTGCCGTTGCCCGGCCGATGCCGCTGGATGCTCCGGTAATGACGACGCTCTGCTCGTGAAGCGGCTTCAGTGGCTGCACGGCGTCACCTCCATCTACGCTCCGCTGCCGCCCAACCGCGGCGATTTGTCCGGACGTCGCCGGATGACGACACGGCGGCGTCACAGCGTCACAAGGAATGTTCCGGGATCGCCACACCTGGCACGAAGCGACGCGAACCTTGCACGCCCCCGAAGGGAGGTAGGGCAAGGACATGTTCCGCGGCAGAAAAGCAAAGAGCGCATTCGGGCCGGCTGGTCGGCGCGCCATGCTGCATGCCGGCGGACGAACCTACCGTCCCTGCAGGCCCGGCCGGCCGGCGTGGTGCACGCGGTCTTCGGCCTGCGCCAGCTCGGCGTCGTCGGGCACCATCGCCAGGTGATGGCGGTAGACCATCTCGCCGCCCAGCCAGCCGCTGAGCGCCAGCAGCCCCGTGCCCACCGCCTGCAGCACGATCACGGCGACCTGCTTGCCGCCGCTCGTGGCGCCGGCGTTCAGCATCAACGCCCAGGCGACGATGTACAGCACCACGACGCAGAGATTCAGCGCCATGTGCGTCATCGCCATCGTCTGGGCGTCGCTGCCACGCGCCAGCGTGAACCCATCGCCGAAGCCGGGCAACGCCGCCACCAGAGCGCTGACCCAGGCGGCGAAACCGGTCCAGAAGGCGATGTCGTACCAGCTGCGACCGCCTCCGGCCGCGTGAACGATGGACGCGATCAGCGTCCAGATGAACAGCCCGATCGGCAAGGAAACCAGCGTCGGATGCAGCGGATGACCGGCGATCGAAAATTTGCTGCGCATGATGCCCCTCGCTGCCGCTACCGTTACGGATGCGCCTCGCGGGGTACGGTTACGCCGAGTATACGAACGCACGCTCGCGGGGCGCATACCTCGCGCGGAGGAACCGGCAACGTCTGCACACCGGCGTGGAGCCGGGACGCGGCGGGCAGTACGGTCACACCAGATGGAAGGCCTATCGGGTGGGATCACAACAGCGATACCGGTGGGCCTGCTTCTCTTCCAGAGACGGCGCATCGCACAGCCTGTCGCTTCTGCATCGGATACCATAGTTCCAGAAAGCAGGCGGCGAACCGCTGGCCGCGGTCAGGTTGAGTCCCGACCGCGGCGCCGCGAAGCGCCGCAGCGTTCTGCGTGTGCCTACTGCGGCGTGGCGGCGCCGGTCCATAGACGGCTCTGCGCGGGGCTGGCAACCGCGAAAGGGGTACCGACGTGACGAAGCAGGTGGTTGCGGCGGCACAGCTCGGGCCGGCGTCGGAGACGCGCACGGGCACCGTGGCGCGGATCGTCAGGCTGATCCGGGAGGCAGCCGACGCCGGCGCGGCGCTGATCGTGTTTCCCGAGCTGGCGCTCACGCCGTACTTCGCGGCGGAGATCCGCGACGACGCAGGCCGCTTCTTCGAAGCGACAATGCCCTCGCCCGAAACGTGGCCGATCTTCGACCTCGCGGCGGCGCGCGGCATCGCCGTGGTGCTGCCGTTCGCCGAGCTGCAGGGCAGCACGCGCTTCAACAGCGCCGTGCTGATCGGCGAGCACGGACACGAGGCGGGGCGCTACCGCAAGGTGCATATCCCCGGCCACGTCGAGCCCTCGCCGGATGAGCCCTACCGCAACTTCGAGAAGCGCTACTTCAGCCCCGGCGACCTCGGCTTCCCGGTCTACCCCTCGCCGGTCGGCCCGCTCGGCATATTGGTCTGCTACGATCGGCGCTTCCCCGAGGCGTATCGCTGCTGCGCGCTCGCCGGCGCCGAGCTGATCGCGGCCGGCTACAACGATGACTACGGCCCTGGCGCAACCGCGCAAACGGCGGAAGCCGGGCAGGCGCTCTCCGAGCTGGCGATGCGCGCCGGCGCCTACGCCAACGGCGTGTTTGTGATCGGCGCCGGCAAGGGCGGGGTCGAGGATGGCACGGGGTACATCGGCGGCAGCGTGATCATCGGACCGACCGGCGAGATCCTGGCGAAGGCGAAGACGGACAGCGATGAACTCGTGCTCGCCGAGATCGACCGCGAGGCGGCGGCCAGGGTGCGCGAGCGGCTGAACCTCGCGCTCAACCGCCGCCCCGAGCACTATCAGCTGCTGACGCGTGTTCCCGGCGCGGTGTACTGACCTCTGCATGGAGAACGACTGACCGCAGCACACGAAACCAGACCGCGGGTCGTCTCGGCATGCTTCCGAAGCAGCGCGGCCGGTTGGTTCTCAGCGCGGACGTCGGTAACTCGTAGCCGGTTGTTCTGCCGCACGTGCCAGCCGGGCCAGCCAGGCGAACACCGGCGCCAGATTCGTGGTATAATGATTTAACCAGGTGAACAATTATGGCACCCGATTACCCGATTGATATTTCCAGCGTGCCCGAGCTGGTCCGCATGGCGGAGGACGTGCGCGCGACGCGGCGACCCCGCGTCTTACGTCGAGCCGGCGAGGCTATCGCCGTCCTCGCCCCCCTGCCGGCGACGCGGCGGCGCGCCGTGCCCCGCCCGCATCGCAGCACTGCAGCGGCCCTCGCCATCGTCGAGCGCACGGCCGGCATCTTTCGCGACACCGTCAGGCGCCCACCGGCGACCATCGAAGACGAGACGGCGGCCTTCGAGCAGGCCGTCAGCGACGAGGTCATGCGCGGCTCAGGAGACTAAATGGCCGGTCTCCCCTTCTTGGACACCAACCTTTTCCTGCGCCACCTTACCCACGACCACCCGGACCTCTCCCCGAAGGCGACCGCCCTCTGGCGACGCATCGCCGCCGGCGAGGAAGTCGTCGAAACCACCGACACCGTCGTGTTCGAGACCGTCTTCACTCTCCAACGTTTCTACCGCCTGAGCCGGCAGGACATCCGCGACGGCGTGCTGCCGCTGCTTCTTCTGCGTGGGGTGCGCCTGGCCCACAAGCGTCGCTACCGCCGAGCGTTCGATCTCTACGTCACGCTGCCCGGCCTCTCCTTTGCCGACTGCTCTCACATTGCCGTGATGGAGAGCCGCGGCCTGACCCGCATGATTAGCTTCGACCATGGCCTGAGCCGCGTGTCGACGATTACGCGCCTGGAGCCAGACGACGCCGGCGAGTTGCGGGAGCGGTCATGACCGAACGCGACCGCGGTGAAGCCGTTCCCTCCTGGCAGCTCGATGAGCTCATCGGCAAGGTCAGCTTCTATCACGAGACGTGGAGCCTGCGGGTCAACGTGCACCTGGCCGACTAACCCTACGTTGGCCAGCCGCCGCTGGCTTGATTCCCCTCCCAGCCGCGTGGCAACCTCTCTGACCCATTCTTTGCCGGATGTCCGCTCGCCCGCAGTGACCAGATATTGCCACGCGCCGGCTGCTTCGACCTCAGGTCTATGCCGCGCATGTGCAATTCGACCTGCACGCCGCCGGCGCGACCACGCGGTAGGGGCTTGTACCGATAGGCGGCGGGCCGGCTGACCGCCGCGCCGAACCGGAGGGCCATGTTCCGCTCGCTGTCGGGCCTGCGCACCCGGTTGGTGCTGCTCGTGCTGCTGGCCGTCGTGCCGGCGCTCGGCCTCGTGCTATATACCAGCCTGGAGAGCAGCCGCCACAACCGCGCCGCCGACCAGAATCAGGTGCTCGCCTTCGCGCGAACGTCTTCTGCGCAGCAGGACGACCTGGTCGAAGGCGGGCGACAACTGCTGACCGCGATCGCCCAGCTACCCGAAGTGCGGTCCGCCGATCCCGCAACCTGCGGCGCGTTTCTGGCCGGCCTCCTGAGTCAGTATTCGAGCTACACCAGCTTCGCGACGCTGAACCCCGCCGGCGACGTCGTCTGCAGCTCGGCGCCGCTCAGCCGGCCCACGAACATGGCCGACCGCGCCTACTTCCCGCGTGTCCTGAGCAGCCACGCGTTCACCGTCGGCGAGTACACCCTGGGCCGTCTGACCGGCAAACCCGTGCTCACGCTCGCCTACCCGATCCTGCGTGCCACGCCCGACGGCACGGAAGTGCAAGCGATTGTCGTCGCCGGCCTGGATCTCGCCTGGCTCAACCAGACCGTCGCGCGCACGCGGCTGCCTGCCGGCGGCTCCCTGCTCGTGATCGACCGCGGCGGCACGGTGCTGGCGCAGCAGCCCGACTCGGACCTCTGGGTCGGCCGGTCCGCGCCCGCCGCGGTGATTGCAGCGATCAACGCCAGGGGCGAAGGCACCGTCGCGGCCGCGGGCGTTGACGGCGTCACGCGGCTGTACGGCTTCACCGGCTTCGGGCCGCTGGACTCGGGCGTGCATGTCGCCGTGGGTGAACCGGAAATCGCGGTCTTCTCGACGTCCAATGCAACGCTGAAGCTCAACGTCGCACTCTTCCTCGGTGCGGGCCTGCTCGCACTCGTCGCGGCCTGGCTCGGCGGGCATCTGTTCGTGGTGCGGCGCACGCGGGCGCTGCTCTCGGCCGCGCGGCGCATCGCTGCCGGCGATCTGAGCGCGCGCGCCGGGGCGGGTGCTGGGAACGGGGAGTTGGACCAACTCGCCCGAGCCTTCGACAGCATGGCGGCGGCGCTGCAGGAGCGGGTGCAACAGGCGGAACGGCGGAGCGAGCCGTACGCGTCAGTGAAGAGCGCTTCCGTTCGCTCGTACAGCACTCGATGGACCTGATCACGGTCCACGCCGCAGACGGCGTGTTCCTCTACGTCAGCCCTTCGATGGAAGCGCTGCTCGGTTACGGCCCCGACGAGCTGATCGGGCAGAATCCCGCGGCGTTCATTCACCCGGAGGACCAGCAGGCCACCCGCTTCATGCTGCGACGCGTCGCCGCCGAAGACGACGCCGTGGCGACCGCGAGCTTCCGCTTCCGTCACGCCGAGGGCGGCTGGGTCTGGCTGGAATCGTTTGCCCGCAATCGGCTGGGCGACCCCGCGGTGGGCGGCGTTGTCGTCAACAGCCGCGACATCACCGAGCGGCGCCAGCTCGTCGCCGAGATCGCCCATCAGGCGTTTTACGACCTGCTCACCGGCCTGCCCAACCGCAACCTGTTCATGGATCGCCTCACCGAGGCGCTCGCACGAGCCTCCCAGCGCGACAAGCCGCTGGGTATGCTCTTCCTTGACCTGGACGGCTTCAAGCTCGTCAATGACAGTCTCGGCCACCGCGAGGGCGACCGCCTGCTCGCCGCCGTCGCCCAGCGCCTGATCGGCTGCCTGCGCCCCGGCGACACACTCGCCCGCTTCGGCGGCGACGAGTTCACCGTGCTGTTGGAGCAGATCGGCGATGTCACCGGCGCCACGGCCGTGGCCGAACGGCTGATCGCCGCACTGCACGCGCCGTTCGACATCGGCGGTCATGAGGTCTTCGTCTCGGCAAGCATCGGCATCGCGCTTGGCCGCGGGTCCGCCGCTGGCCTGCAACCCGACGAACTGCTGCGCCAGACCGATGTGGCGCTCTACCGCGCCAAGGGCGACGGCAAGGGCCGCTGCGCCGTGTTCGACGCGGAGATGAACGCCGGCGCCGTGGACCGGCTGGATCTGCAGAGCGACCTGCAGCACGCGATCGACCGTGGCGAGCTGGTGCTGCACTATCAGCCGGAGATCGACTTGCTGACTGAGCGTGTGGTCGGTATGGAGGCGCTGGTGCGCTGGCAGCATCCGCGGCTCGGCCTGCTCGCGCCGGGAGCCTTCATTCCACTGGCGGAAGAGACGGGGCTGGTGCTGCCGCTGGGCAGCTGGGTGCTGCGCGCAGCCTGCCGCCAGGCGCGGCTCTTCCTCGACGCGCATCCGGCCAAAGCGCCGCTGGTGATGGGCGTCAATCTCTCGGCGCGCCAGTTCGCGCAGCCGGACCTGGTGGACGAAGTGGCGCGCGTGCTGCGCGAGACGCGGCTGCCCGCCGCCTGTCTGCGCCTGGAGATCACCGAGAGCACGGCGATGCACGGCGCGGAGGCGGCCGGCCGCACGCTGCGCGAGTTGAAGGCGCTCGGCGTGCAGATCGCGATCGACGACTTCGGCACGGGCTACTCCTCGCTCGCCTATCTGCAGCACTTCGCCGTCGATACGCTGAAGGTCGATCGCTCGTTCGTCAGCCGCCTGGCGGAGGATGCGGGCGCCTCCGCGATCGTGCGCGCCGTGACGATGCTGGCGCACGCGCTCGGCATCGACGTGACGGCGGAAGGGATCGAGACGGCCGAGCAGCTCGCCTGCCTGCGGGCGCTCGACTGCGACCACGCGCAGGGATTCTATTTCGCCCGCCCGCTCACCGTAGACGCGCTCGCAGCGTTGCTGCACGCCGAGGCCCAGCCGCTCCCGCTGCCCCTTGCGTCGTAAGCGCGGAGGGCGAGAGGCGAGGGCAGAGCGCAGGACACAGGAGAAAGCGGATCGGCACGCCGCTGCTCGTTCGCACGGGCGCTACTCGACCCCGGCGCGGCGGCGCAACTCGTCCGGCCGCGCCACCGTAAACGAACCTTTGCCCAGCCGCAACAGCCCGGCGTCCTGATAGCTGCCCAGAATCGCGTTCACACTCGCCCGCGTGGCGCCCAGCATCCCTGCCAGCTCGCTCTGCGAAAGCGGGAAGCTGACCTGCACGCCGTCTGCGCCGTGCCGGCCGCGGGTCGTCGCCAGCTCATGCAGGCGGCGCGCCAGCCGCGTATCGAGATCGTTGAAGTACGCGTCTTCCAGCCAGGTGTTGATGCGGCGCAGGCTGGCGACCAGCGTCAGGATCACGCGCTCGGCGAACTCCGGCTGCTCGCGCACGCACGCCCAGAGGTCGTCGCGGTGCAGTGCCAGCGTCTCGGTTTGCTCCACGGCCGTGACCGTCGCGGAGCGCGCGCCGCCGTCCAACGCCGCCACCTCGCCGAAGCAGGCGCCCGTACCCAGCAGCGCCAGCACCGGTTCGGTGCCGCGCGCGGTGGGCGCCGTCACCTTTACGCTGCCGCTTTGAATCACGTGCAGCGCGCCGGCCGGGTCGCCCTGGTGAAAGACGACTTCGCCGCGGCGATAGCCGTGCCCGCGCATCCGCCCCGCCAGCAGCGCGAGCGGACGCGGCGCCAGCCCGCGGAAGAGCGGCACCCCGGCCAGCAACGCGGCAGTCTCGTCTTCGCTCATCGTCCGCATCGGCGTTCGCCTGCGTAAACGGCCTCTCAGCAGAGCGAACGACGTCCACGCCGCAGTATGGCACAGCCGCCGCGCGCGTGCCGCAACTGTCCGCCAGCAGACAGCGCGGCTATGCGCCAGGAGACAACGGGGCCCGGCGCCGAGGCACACACTCATGCCATCGGCGGGATGGCCGGCAACGGGCGCTGACAGAAAGGTCGGAGCGATGTATCACAACGATCTGTACCTGCAGGCGAACAAAGCGCAGGTAGAACGCGATATCGCCAGTTTGCATCGCGAGCTTGCCGCCAAACGCGCCGCACGGGCCGAGCGGCCGCAGCGCCAACCTGTCGTGCAGCGCGCCGGGCGCCTCGGCGCCGTTGCGCACCTGCTGCGCTCGCTCGCCGGTTTGCGGATCAGCCGGGCATAGACCAGCCCACCGCGCCGTGCCTGGGAACGCGACCAGCCGTGCCGGAATTCAGAGTCCGAGCAACTGCGCCGCGTTTCCTCCCGCGATCGCCGCGCGCGCGGCGTCGTCGACCGGCGCGGCGGCGAGGGCGCGAAGCTGGCGGCGCGGACCGAGCAGGGGGAAGTCGCTGCCGAACAGGACGCGCTCGGCGCCGATCAGCTCGATCGCATGGCGGTAGATCGCCGGCTCATAGAGCAGCGTCGTGGCCGCGGTGTCGAACCAGACGTTCGCCAGCGCCGCCCGAACTTCCGGCATCAGCGCGTAGAACGGCAGACCGCCGCCCCAGTGGGCCAGGATCACGCGCAGGTCGGGGTGGCGCAGCACGAAGCGCGCGAGCACACCCAGGTCGCCGCCGTCCTTGCCGGGGTAGCGATGGCCCACCGGCTCGCTGGCATGGAAAAGTAAGAGCAAATCGAACTCGGCCGCGCAGGCCGCCAATAGATCGCCAGCCGGCCCGTCCAGCTCGGCGCCCTGGGAGCCGAGGCGCAGCTCGCCCAGGCCGCGAGCACCGGCGGCGGCACAGCGCGCGATCTCCGCGCGCAACATCTCCGGAGCGGCCAGGCTGACGGTGCAGAACGGCACGATGCGGCCGCCGCTCTCCGCCGCCGCGCCGAGCAGGGCGTCGTTGTGGCGGCGGCATAGCTGCGGGTCGCGCCAGGCGAAGCCGAGCGCAATCGCGTGGGCGAAGCCGTTGCGCTCGAGCGCGGCCATCAGCTCGTCGGCGCGGGCGAGCTTGGCCGCCGGGTCCCCGTACAGCTCGCCGAAGGTCGCGTCGCGGGCGCAGAGCGCCGCGCGCTCGTCGATGAACTCGCTGGGGAAGATGTGGGTGTGAGCGTCGATCAGCACGGGCGCATGATAGCAGCGTCCGCTTTCGCCTGCTCCCAGGCGGCGTAGGCCGCGCGGCGTGGGAGGCCGAAGCGCGCTATCGCCGCGGCCACGGCGTCGCGGGCGCTGCTGCCGGCCGTGACGCGTTCGGACAGGAAGGCCCGCAGCGCCGTGCCGTCCACCGGCTCGCCGCCGATCGAGCGTTCGGCGCCCGCGATCACGAGGGTGATCTCGCCGCGCGGCTCCGGGAAGTGGGCCAGCGCGGCCGTGGGCGTGCCGCGGAAGACCTCTTCGTGCAGCTTGGTCAGTTCGCGGCAGACGGCGATCGGTCGTTCGCCCAGCACCGCGGCGATGTCGGCCAGCGCCGCGCGCAGCCGGTGCGGCGTCTCGAAGGCGACGAGCAGGTTTCCACCGGCCGCGTGTTCGCGCAGCAGGGAACGGCGCTCGCCGGCCGCGTGCGGCAGGAAGCCGATGAAGCTGAAGGCGCGCCAGGCGAAGCCGCTCACGGCGACCGCGAGCGGCACCGCGGAGGCGCCGGGCAGCCCGACTACGCGGCCGCCCGCCGCCCAGACCGCCGCCGCTAGCGCCTGCCCCGGATCGTTGATCGCCGGCATGCCCGCCTCGGATATGAGCGCCACGTCGCCTTCGGCCAGCGTCTGCAGCACGAGCGCCAGCCGGGCGTGGTGGTTGTGCTCCGTGTAGCTGAGCAGGCGGTTTTCGATCGCATAGTGCGCGAGCAGACGCCGTGCCGTACGCGTATCTTCGGCCAGGATGAGCGCCGCCTCGCGCAGCACGCGCACGCCGCGGAAGGTCAGATCTTCGAGGTTGCCGAGCGGTGTGGGCACGAGGTACAGCGTGCCGGCGAGCGCGTTCACGTCGACGGCTCGATGACGGCTGGCCGCCGCAGCGCCGTCACCACGCCAGCCAGCCGCCATCGACGAACAGCGTCTGGCCGGTGATGTAGCCCGCGGCGGCCGAGGCGAGGAAGATCAGGGCGCCGTCCAGCTCGTTCGGCTGGCCCCAACGGCCCATCGGCGTGCGCTCGGTGATGAAGGCGCGACGCGCCGGATCTTCGTAGAGCGGCCGGGTCAGTTCGGTTTCAAAGTACGTCGGGCCGATCGCGTTCACCGTGACGCCGAACGGCGCCCACTCGATCGCCAGCACGCGCGTGAGGCCGCCGATGCCGCCCTTGCTGCTGGCATAGGCCGTCTGATTGGGCAGGCCGATGGCCGAGAGGATCGAGGACATATTGATCACGCGGCCGTAGCCCTGCTCGACCATGCGCCGGCCGGCGGCGCGGGCGCACAGGAAGTACGAGCGCAGATTCAGGCCGAGCACCTGGTCGAACTCGGCTGCCTCCATTTCAAGCGCCGGCTTGCGCACGTTCATGCCCGCGTTGTTCACGAGGATATCGAGGCGGCCGAAGCGCTGCACCGTCTCGGCGACCATCCGCTCCACCGCCGCTTCGTCGGTCACATCCGCGACGATCGCGTGCGTCGTGCTGCCACCGTGGCCGATCTCCGCGCAGACGGCCACAAGATCGGCTTGCGTGCGGGCGGCCAGCGCCACGTTCGCACCGGCGCCGGCGAGCGCCCGTGCCGCGCCCGCGCCGAGGCCGCGGCTGGCGCCGGTGATCAGTGCCGTACGCCCGCTCAGATCGAAGATGCCCAAACCAGCCGGCAGCTCAGTCATCAGTCATATGTTATCGTCTGTCCCACGCGTCGGCCGCGCCGCTGCCTATCCTACCGCCCGCGCAGCATCGGGGGCGAATCGCCGCCTTTGGACCGGGGGATCGGGCGCCGCGATGAGCATTGCCGGCAGCGGCGCCAGGCGTCGCGAGCCGCCCGACTGTGTGGTAATCTCCTTGCGAATCTGTCTGAAGCCGGCCGTTGCGCCGCGTGGCGCGGTACTGAATCCCGTGGGGCTGAATGCCATGGTCGAGTCAACGTTGGACATGCAGCCGCTGCCTCACAACGCTGCTGTCGAGGCGATGCCGCGGCCGCCGGCGAGCATCGTGCCGCTCTGGGGTCTGCCGATCGTCGGCGCCGTGCTCGTGTTCGAGGTCGTGGCGATCGCGGGCAACTGGCTCTGGGCGCTCGACTTCTTTCATGTCGTCGGCGGCGCGCTGTGGACCGGCATCGACCTGTTCGTCGGCCTGGTGATCGGCCCGATCATCGGCCGGCTTTCCGTCCAGGCGCGGGTTGAGTTCTCGGCGCGCTTCATGCCGAAGATGGTGCTGATCATGCCGACGCTCGTGACCATGACGCTGGCCTCGGGCTGGCAGCTCGCCCGGCACCTGCAATATCTCGATGCGTCGTATCCCCGCCACGACTGGATCGTCGCCTCGTTCATTGTCGTCGGCGTGATGGCGGTGATCGCGCTCGGCGTGCTGGAGCCGGCGAACCTCGCGGTGCTGTTCGAGCTGCGCAAGCCGAAGCCGAACGGCATATTGATCGGCAAGCTGATGCGCCGTTTCATCTACACGGCCGGCATCACCGGCGTCATGCAGCTCGCGACGCTGGTGATCATGACGAGGCTGGCGACGTGACGCAGCATGACGCTCTGTCCGACGGGGCCGCTGGCTTGATCGAGCGCCGCCTGCCGCCGATCACCGAGCTGGCGGTCGCGACGATGATCATCGTCGTTATCGGCGGCATCTATCTCGCCGCGCACATTCCCGGCGACGTGTCGCTCGCGCCCGCCGTCGTCCTCCTGATCGTGGCAGGCGTGCTCGTGCTGGTGAATCTGGCCGCGCTGACCCGCGTCGGCGAGTTCGCCTGGCGCACGTTCCGCATCGTCTTCGGCTGGGCGTTGCTCGCGTATCTCGTGATCGCCGGCATGATCGAGTACGCCTTCGTCACCGACGGCACGCGCGGCGGGCCATTGATCGTGCTCAGTCTGATGCTCGCCGTCTACGCCGTGGATGTTCCGCTGATTCTCTCCTTCTCTGTAGCGCGCTATCAGGAGGCAGGGCCGGCGGCGGACGTGTAGAGCGCTGCAGTCGCAAAGCCCGCGCGGGGCGCCTAACCCCGCTTTCGCTGAAGCGAAATCTCCCTTCCCGACACGGGAAGGGTGGGGTTTGAGGATACACGACCGGATGGGAGAAACTCTCCGCGTCTCCCGCAAGGACACCCCGACCCCGCCGCCGTCTGGCGCCGCTGGGAACGCTCCAGAAGTCCCTTCCCGCCTCGGGAAGGGACAGCTTCGGCTTCAGCCGAAGCAGGGTTAGGCGCCCGCGTGGCGCGGCGCGCGGACCAGTGAACCTCTGCGCCTGGCGCCGTGCGGTGCTATACTCGCTCAGCCCGCCCGAGCATGCCCGTGAGGTTCGCGATGCCGCTGTTCTGCACGCTGGGCAAGACCACTCCCGTCGGCGCGGCCGATCTGCGCGGCACGGCGGAGCGCTACGGCCAGAATCAACGCGCGATGGAAGCGGTCGGCGCAAAGATCGTCGCGGGCTACGCCTGTCTCGGCCCGTACGACTTCCTCTTCATCATCGACGCGCCCGACAACGAGACGGCGATGCGCCTCTCCGCGCTCACCGCCTCGCGCGGCACCTCGCAGTACGAAACGATGCCGATCATCCCGATCGAGCGCTTCTTCGAGATGGTCGCCGACATCGGCGGCCCGCCCGACACGCGTTGATGGCGGCGAAGTGGCGCGGCCCCGCTCCCGCGCCTCAGGCCAGCGCCCCAGCGGCGTGCAGCGCGGCGATGCGGGCCGGCGACAGGCCCAGCACCTCGCCCAACACCTCGTCGGTGTGCTGCCCCAGCGCCGGCGCCGCCCGCCGCACCGCAAGCGGCGTGCCCGCAAACACCCAGGGAATGCCCGCGTGCCGCGCTCCCGTACACTCCGGATGCGGCAGCTCGACCCAGAAGCCCCGCTGCGCCAGCCGCGCGTCCTCGGCCACATCCTTCGTGCTCGCCACCGCCTGCGCCGCGACGCCGGCCGCCCGCAGCGCCGCCGCGGCGTCCGCGGCCGGCCGCGTGGCCGTCCAGGCGCCGATCGCCGCCTCCAGCAGGTCTTCCTGCGCCTTGCGCCCCGCCCGCGTGGCGAGCGCGGCGTCGGCCGCCAGATCAGGCCGGCCGATGGCGCCCGCCAGCGCCTGCCACTCGGCATCGCTCCAGCAGGCGAGCGCCAGCCAGGTTTCATCCAAAGTCGCGGTGCCCGCGACGGGCTGCCCGGCACAGCGATAGACGCCCTGCGGCGCCTCGTCCGCGTCGCGGTTGCCCTGGCGCGGCGGCTGCCGACCGGTCATCTGCAGGGCGAGCAGCCCTTCGGCCACCAGCGGCAGTGCCGCCTCCCACTGCGACATGTCGATCGCCTGGCCCAGCCCGGTGCGGCGTCGGTGGTGCAATGCCGCCAGCACGGCCAGCGCCGCGTTCAGGCCGCCGTTCGGGTCGCCGTACGAGATGCCGACCTCCCGCGGAGTGCCGCCCGGATAGCCAGTCAGGCTCATCAGGCCGATCATCGGCACCTGCGTCGGGCCGTAGGCGACGTAGTTGGCGATCGGCCCGGTCTGACCGTGTCCGGCGAGCGAGATCTGGATGATGTCCGGCTTGATCTGCTTCAAGCGTTCGTAGCCCAGTCCCATGCGTTCCATCACGCCGGCGCTGAAGTTGTCGGCCACCACGTCGCTGCGGCGCACCAGCTCGTAGGCCAGTTCCATCGCTTCGGGCTGCTTGAGGTTGAGGGCGATGCTGCGCTTGCCCTGGTTGTACTGGTTGAAATAGCCGGAGCGGTTGATGCCCCGCTCCTCCTTCCACATCGGCGGCAGGCTGCGCACCGTGTCCAGGCGGCCCGCGGATTCGATCTTGATCACATCGGCGCCGAGATGCGCGAGCTGCAGCGTGGAAACCGGCCCCGCCCAGACCCAGGTGAAGTCGGCGACGCGCACGCCCTCGAGGGGCAGTGGGGAGTGGGCAGTGGGCAGTGGGGCGGTTGAGGAGCGCGACCCCGTCGAAGCTGCCGGAACTGGTCGTGCGTCCCCGCGCCCTGCGCCCTCCGCCCTCTGCCCTTCCTCACCGCCGAATGGGAAGCCTCCGGCGGTTGCGCTCCGCTCTGGCCATTGCCCGCTGCCCACGATCTCGTCGGTATGCTCGCCCAGGCGCGGCGCACGGCGACCGGGCTGCCAGGGCGTGAGGCCGAGCTGCCACGGTGCTCCAGGATAGGTCAGTGTGCCCGCATCCGGATGATCGAGCTCGATGAAGGCGCCGCGCGCGTTCAGATGTTCGTTGTGCAGCAGCGCCTGCATGTCGTTCACCGGTGTGCAGGGGATACGCCGTGCCTGCATGGCGGCGTAGGTTTCGGCCACCCGGCGGCCGGCCATCTCGCCCTCCAACAGCCCAAGCAGCGCATCGTTGTTGTCGGCGCGCACGAGGCGGTCGGCGAACAGCGGGTTGTCCGCCCAGTCGGGATTGCCCAAAAAGTCCAGCAGCCGCTTCCACTCGTCTTCGGTCACGCACAGCAGGAAGAACAGCCCATCTTCGAGTTGCACCATCCCCCACGGCCCGACGATGCGCGTGCCCAGGCGGCTGGCGACACGGCCGTTGTAGGTGTAGTGCATCAGCCCGCTTTCGAGCTGGCTGGCGATCACGGCCTGGGTGGAGACATCGATCTGCTGGCCCCCTCGCCGACCCTCCCCCAAGACGTTCAACATCCTGGGGGAGGGAGACTGTGCAAGCAAAGCGCCAAGGGTAGCGATCACGGCGTGGATGCCCGCCTGGTAGTGCGCCTGCTGGCCGTACGGTTTTAAGGGCGGCAGGCTCGGGTCGTCCAGCGCTCCCGGGCTGATCGAGAGCCAGCCGCTGGCCGCCAGGTCCGTCAGCCCGCGCACCGGCAGGTCGCGGTCCTCGGTCGCGTCAAGGCCGAAGGGCGTGATCAGCGTGACGATCAACTCCGGGTTCGCGTCCCGCAGCGCCGCATCGCTCAGGCCGCGCCGCTCAAGCTGTGCCGGCGGGCCGCTGGCCAGCAGCACGTCGGCCTGGGCGGCAAGGCGCCCGAGCTGGGTGCGTCCGGCGGCCGTGTCCAGGTCGAGCACGACGGAGCGTTTGGCCTGGTCCAAAAAGAGATGCAGGCCGCCGGTTTCCGCGTTCTCCCGACCGGCGGGGAAGGGGCCGCGGCGGCGCAGCGGATCGCCTGCGGGTGGCTCAACCTTGATCACGTCGGCGCCGAGCTGGCCCAACAGCTTCGCCGCATAGGCCGCGGCCACCAGCTCGCCGCACTCCAGCACCCGCAGCCCCGCCAACGCGCCATCGGCCATCGCTCCGCCCTCCTTCACGCCCCGATCGCGGACAGCATAGAGAGAATGCGCGGAAGCGCAAGTGCAGCACACCCGCCGGAGGACGAGTATCCTGCCGGCGGCGCACAACAGAGCAAAACGGCCCAGGGCTTCGCGTTACGTCCCGTGGCATCTTGACATTGACGTCAAAGCTGACCGCGAAGTCAGATGTGTTACAGGAGGGACGGATGACCACGGCGGCGAGCGAACAGGCCAGCGGCCGGCAGTAGCGGCGACGCCGGCAGACGCGGGCACAGCTTGTGGCAGCGGCGCGGCGCGTGATGGCCGAGCAGGGCATCGAAGCGACGACGATTGCCGAGATCGCCGCCGCGGCCGACCTGGGCTTCGGCACCTTCTACAACTATTTCGCCTCGAAAGAGGCGATCGTGGACGCCGTGATCGCCGAGACCGTCCAGCGCCAGCTCGACCACCTGCAGCAGCTCGCCGCGACGATTCCGGATGTGGCGGAAGCCATGGCAGCGGGCATCCGTGCCGTCGCCGGACTGTCAGGCGAAGACCTCGCCTGCATGGGGTTCATTCTGCAGATCAGCCTGACTTCGCCCGAGCGCCGCCCGGTGCCGATCGTCGAGCGGCTGGGCGCCGGCATCGCCCGCGGCGTGGCCGAAGGACGCTTCCACGCCGGCGATCAGCTCGTCGCGCGCACCGCGATCGCCGGCAGCGTGTTGGCCGTGATGCAGGCGCGGGCAGAGGGCCGGCTGGGCGCCGGCGCTGCCGAGGAAGTGGCCGCCTGCGCCCTCTGCATGCTCGGTCTGCCGCGCGCCGAGGCCGAGGTGATCGCGGCGCGGTCTCATTACAAAGTCTCCGACGGTTGCGCTGCGCTCTGGCCCGGCCCCCTCGCCATAATCCTATGGCGAGGGGGAGGCTGTGGAAGCGTTGGGAAATATGGCACCTGGCTAACCCGATGCCGCCCCGAATTTCCTCCCACCGATCGCCCCCTTCTCTCCCATACCCTCTCAATCCGTGGCAGATCTCCCGCCGCCTGCGTATGGGAGAGAAGGGGGTGGGGGGTTGTGAGGGCCGCACCCACCGCCCAGCAAGGAGGCACCCGCCATGTCCGCAATGAATGCAAGCAGCCGGGCCAGTTTCCCCGAGCGTTGGGGCGCGTTCGTCGCCCGTCGACGCTGGCGGCGGCGCACTCGCGCTCCTCGCGCTTTTCGCCTGCTGGCAGGCGTTCGGCGCGGGCTACGAGAATGCGTTCACGTTGCCCGGCGCCGAGACGCAGAAGGCGCAGGATCTGTTGCAGGCGCGCTTCCCGCAGCTTGCCGGCGACCGCGCCCGCATCGTCTTCCCAGCGACGCGGGTCTCGCCGATCCCGCCACCCAGCAGCGCATTCAGGCCGTGTTGCAGCAGGCCGCCGCACTGAAGGCGCCGGATGGCTCCTGGAAGGTCGTCGGCGTCGGCAACCCGGCGAAGGGCCAGGGCGGCGCCGTCTCGCAGGATGGCACGGCCGCCTACGCCGTGGTCCAGTACGACAAGAAGGCGAGCAAGCTGCCCGACGGCGTGGTTAAGCCGCTGTTCAGCATCGTCGACGGCGCAAAGGGCAACGGCCTCGACGTGGAGGCCGGCGGGCCGGTGGTGGAGAACCACGAGAAGCAGCCCGACCGCTCCGAGATCTACGGCATGATCTTCGCCGCACTGATTCTGCTGCTCGCCTTCGGCTCGGTCGTGGCGATGGGTCTGCCGCTGATCACGGCGCTGACCGGCCTGATCGCCGGCTTCGCGGCGATGGGTCTGCTGGCGCATGTGCTCGACCTCGCCAGCTTCGCGCCCGAGTTCGTGGCGATGATCGGCCTCGGCGTCGGCATCGACTACGCCCTGCTCGTTGTGACGCGCTACCACGAGTCGCTGGCGGCCGGGCGGAGTGTGCAGGAGAGTGTGGCGCTGGCCGTGGGCACGGCGGGACGCTCGGTGCTGTTCGCTGGCAGCGCCGTGGCGATCGCCATGCTCGGCCTGACCACGCACGGCATCCCGATCGTCACCGCCCTCGGTATCGTCGGGGCGCTGATGGTGCTCACGGCGGTGCTCGTCGCCTGGACGCTGCTGCCGGCACTGCTGGGCATCGCGGGCAAGCGCATCGATCGCTGGAGCATCAAGCAGACCTGGCCAGATGATAGGGGGTCTCCCTCCATTTTGGTGAACGGCGGCGCACTGGCCATGGTTGCGTTCACAC